>WTFZ01000199.1:0-2950 GCA_011523835.1 Synechococcus sp. CO36386bin_29
AAGGAAGAGTGAGCCGACGCAAGGCCCACCCCACCTGACGGGCACAGCCATAAGCACCGATCCAATCGGCGACCTGCCCATAGGTCGCCAGTCGCCCAGAAGGAATTAAAGCCACTACGGCATAAACACGTTGATCAAATCCAAGGTTGAGGGGCTGCTTCGCCATCAACCACCATCCACCTGACAACCGATCAGTGCACCGGCAGCACCACCTACCGGAACGCCAACCCATCGACCATTCCCCCGCGAAAGGGCAGCACCGAGACCAGCACCCAGCAAGCCTCCAATCACGCTGCCTTCGATACAACTATTTGCATCAACATCTAGGTTATCTTGCGACGTCTGGCGAATACGCTTTCCCGAATCATAAGGACCATCATAATAGATCTCTTGATCAACATTGTGGTCGACAGGGATTCCTGCAATTCCTGGCCATGGTGATAGCACCAATCCAGACATCCAAATTGATGCCAACAGGATCCTTTTCACGGTCTGATCAGACAAAATCAATTCCATTGTTGAGACGATGTGCTCTTCAGCGATGACTAAAGCTCCGTTTGCTTGTGACCAGTTATGACTCCTCGGTCGCGACGATATGAATACCTCTCCTCCGCTGTCGTCGTCGTCACCCTGGTCCTCGTCACATTCGTCCTCGGCCGCCAGGCCTTCGCCCAAGACGCCGATGTTCTGCAGCTTGAAATGCCGATCGGTTCAAGATCTCAGGTCAGCCAATCGTGCCTGGAGAACCAATCACGCAAAGCCGACAACTCCCTGCTGGACCTCGTGAACGCCCGTCTTGCCTGGATGCCAGCCGTGGCCCAGAGCAAGTGGATTCTCGATCTGCCCATCGACGATGCAGCCCGGGAACGGGACGTTCTGTCATCGGCCATCGCGGAGGTCAACCGGTACGCCGATGGGGTCAACCTGCCACGCCCATCAGAGGAGGCGATTTTGAAGTTCTACACGGCACAGATCGAGGCGGCCAAAGCACTGCAACGACGCTGGATGAACCAGCAAACGATTGGAACTCAAACGCTTGAGACGTTCACAGACAGTCAACGTCGAGACGCTCGCGACCGCCTCAACCTGGAGATTCGTCCAATTTTGCTCGATCTCGGCAAGCGGATGGCCTCGCTCATCGTTCAAGGAGCCGCCAGCTCCAGTCGCCCAAATGCCCAGGTCATCGCGTCCTGTCTGCAACACCACGCTCTGCCACAAGAACAGTCTCGAGCGCTGGTTGAGGCCATGGTGCATGCAACTCTGAGGTGAGGATTCGTGGCGACCTCTGTGGGCACGCAATCCGGCACGCAGCCCAACTCAGCCCATGCCATTGCTTCCCCGTCGATTTGAGCGCCTGAAGACGGTGTTGAACCAACGCATGTCAGATCTGACCGTGTTGGTGGAGCATGTCGAGAAACCCCACAATCTTTCGGCCATTCTGCGCAGCTGCGATGCGGTGGGTGTGCTCAACGCCCATGCTGTGAGTTTCAGCGGCAGGCCGAGAACGTTCAACAGCACTGCGCAGGGGAGTCAGCGCTGGGTTCCCCTTCACGACCACGCCGATATCGATTCGGCGGTGCGCCACCTCAAAGAGCGGGGCTTCCGCCTTTACGGCACCAACCTGAGTGTTGATGCCCGCGATTACCGCGACTGCGATTTCACTGGACCTTGCGCCTTCGTGCTGGGCGCCGAAAAGTGGGGCCTCACCGAGGAAGCGACGGCCTTGATGGACCAGGCCGTGTTCATCCCAATGCGGGGCATGGTGCAATCGCTGAATGTGTCGGTGGCCACGGCCACCCTGCTGTTCGAGGCCCTACGCCAACGCCAGGCAGCGGGGGTGGCTCCTCTGAACGGCGAAGGGATCCCACCAGAGCAGTACGGAGATCTGCTGTTCGAATGGGCCTACCCGCAGGTCGCGGCCTGGTGCCGCGAACAGGGGCGGTCCTATCCGGATCTCAGTGACGAGGGGGAAATTCTCGAGGACCTTCCACGCACTGCAAAACTGCGCTGCTGAACATCGGTCCGATCGCTACGGTCCGGAGTGAAGAAAGCGACGGACCGGCGATGCCGAACGATCTGCACGACGTGCATCTCTACCGCATGTCGCTTCCGGAACATGAGTGCCCCTGGGGCCTCAAAGCAATTGCACTGCTTGAACGCCGTGGCATCGCCTATGTGGATCACCGGCTGAGCAGTCAGGAAGACGTGAACACCTTCAAGCAGCGTCACAACGTCCCCACCACACCGCAGATCTTCTCGGGCGACAGGCGCATCGGTGGCTACAGCGATCTGGCCGAATGGCTCGGTGAAGACGCTGAGGGGGCTGAGTATTCCTACACCCCTGTTGTGGCGGTGTTTGGAACAGCTTTGCTGATGGCCCTGGTGCTGGGCAATGGCATCATCCAGCGGTTCATGGGGTTCTCGATCTGCACCCTGGCGATGCTCAAGCTGATGGATGTGGAGTCATTCGCGGCCAGCTTCGTGAAATACGACCTGATCACGCAGCGCTGGCGGCCTTGGGGAAAGCTGTATCCCGGGGTTGAACTGCTGATCGGCCTTGGATTTCTTCTCAGTTCTCCGCTCCCCCTGGCTGGCTGGTTGGCCCTGGTGGTGGGGATCCCGGGGATGGCTTCTGTGATCAAGGCGGTCTACGTCGACAAACTCGCCCTGAACTGCGCCTGCGTCGGCGGCAACACGAAAACCCCTCTGGGAATCATCAGTTTCACGGAGTACGCGATCCTCACCGTGATGGGCGTTCTTGTGGCACTCCAGCTGGGGTTTTAAAACCTAAGGACGTTGATTCAGAAGGGCATCAACACATCCTTGCTGCCCTGGGTGCGCTCCTGCACTGGATGATTACGGCGGGCTGCCGGCAGACGCAATGCAAACACCAAGGCCAGCACTTCCAGCAGCAGGCTGCGGCCGATGAACAACACCACCAGCCCCAGAG
>WTFZ01000199.1:3050-7859 GCA_011523835.1 Synechococcus sp. CO36386bin_29
AGCAGGCTGCGGCCGATGAACAACACCACCAGCCCCAGAGTGATGGCGAGCATCTGCTCCAGCAAGCCGATCACATCGTCAGGATTGCCGCGACCCGACACCCACAGAATCACCATCAACGAGAGCAACACAAGCGTGGCCCAGAACGGCATGGCGTCATTTGGTGCTTGTCTCAGTGTGCCGCGTCGCGGCCGGTGCTGCTCACCCAGGCCTCCAGCCCCTCACCGAGAAAGGAAAGGCCGAGAACCAGAATGAACATCGCCAACCCGGGATACAGAGCTGTCCACCAGATGCCGGTGGGGACTGCGGCCAGGGCCAGGTTCAGATCACTTCCCCATTCCGGAACCGTTTCTGGCAAACCGAGGCCGAGAAACCCCAGGCCACCCAATACCAACACCGCATCAGCCGCATTGAGCGTGAGCAACACCGGCACGGAGGTGATCACGTTGCGCAGCAGGTAGCGACGCAGAATCCAGAGTGGCCCCGCCCCCAGGGTGCGAGCTGCTTCCACGAACAACTCAGCCTTCACCTGAGCTGTTTGATTGCGCACCACTCGGAAGTATTGCGGCACATAGACAACGCAGAGAGCGGCGGCAGCGTTGGGGATGCCGCGCCCCAGCAGAAAGGCCAGCACCACCGAGAGAAGCAACACCGGCAGGGTGTAGAGGGTGTCCATTAACAACACCAGGATCCGGTCCACGCCACCGCCGAGATACCCGCTCACCATGCCCAGGGGCACACCGATCACAAGGGCTAGGGCTACGGCCAGCAGCACCACCTGCAACGCCACCCCACTGCCCTGCAACGTGCGCACGCACACATCTCGCCCAAGCCGGTCCGTGCCGCACCAGTGCTGCAGAGAAGGAGGTGCATAGATGGGGTTGTCGAGACCGGCATTGGGGTCGGGGAGCACACCAGCCGCTAGCAACAGGGGGGTGAGCAAGGCCACAACCACGTAAATCGCCACAATCACCAGACCCCAACGCGCCATCCGGCCCGAGAGGCTCAGCCGAGCGTTGCCCAGGGGAGAAGACGCAAAGCTCACGTCAGCACAAGAGTGTTGTGTGATGCATTCTTGCCTGCCTGAACGGCAAGGAGCAGGATATGCACATGCACCCGTCGCCCCACTGGAAGCAGCGCCTCACAGGCACGATGCTGGGGCAGTTGCAACTGGCCACCTATGCCGCCGTGCTTGTGGGCTTCACGGCGGCCACCACTGCAGGGCTCTGGTTGAGCGAACGCACTCGCCTGAAGATCGGAGAAGAAGAGCTGCGTGCTGGTTCTGATCTGGTGGCCGAGCACCTGATGCAGGTTGAAACTGACAATCAAGCCGAGGTGCTCAGAGAGCTCAGCTATCACTCGAATTCGAGAAACGAACACTGGCTGGAGAGGCCTGATGGAACGTTGGTCCTCCCCAAGAGTCTCCAGCAACCTTCATTGCAGGGTCTCGTGCAGTCCTCCATGGCCGCCAATCGGCCACGGACGCTGGGGAAGGTGCTCATGATCGAGTTGAAGGGGCGCGATCACCTCACCCTTCTGGATCGCAGACTTGACTCCGGCGATTGGCTCTGGAGCAGCAAGGAAATCACCAATCTGGTCCGATCTCAGTCGGAATTCCTGGGGTGGATGATCGTGATCTGGGGAAGCTGCCTTGGGGGCTCCCTGGCGATGGTCACTGTGCTGGTACGGCGGATCACCAAGCCCCTGCAGGTTCTGAGCGACCGCAGCGCTGACCTCACCGCTGAGGGGCTGAAGACAGCAGCCCTTCCCATCCCCACGGGTCCCCTCGAGCTCACCCGCCTCACGCGCACCTACAACGCCCTCACCGAGCGACTGGCATGGTCATGGAGTCAGCAGCGGCAATTCGTGAGCGCGGTGAGCCATGAACTGCAAGCTCCTCTGACTCTCGTCTCCGGTTCGCTGAAAAGGGTGATGCGCAAGGCGCCTGATCTGGATCCAGCCTTGATGCAAAGGCTCCAGGACGCCCAGGACGAAACCACCGAAATGCAGCAACTCCTCAACGACCTGCTGGATCTCTCCCGCAGCGATTCCGGCCGATTGCAGGTGAAAAAAGAATTGGTGCCCCTGCAACCGCTTCTCGACACCCTCGTGCGATTACAAGGCCCCGCTTACGGACGCACTATTAAGGTCAACGGACCCAACGATGCAAGCTGCCTCGTTGCTCTCGCTGATCACTGCCGGCTGCATCAAGTGCTGATCAACCTGGTGGAGAACGCTCACAAATACTCACCGCCGGATCAACCGATCCAGCTGACCCTGGAGCGCGTTGGTGAAGAACTCCAAGTGGAGGTGATCGACCAGGGCCTCGGGATTCCCAGGGCCGACCAACCTCACATCTTCGAACGCTTCCATCGAGGGGCGAACACCGGTGGCTGCAGCGGAAGCGGCCTCGGTCTCTCCGTGGTGAAATTGCTGGTAGAGGCGATGGGTGGATCCATCAGCGTGAACAGCCAACCTGGGATGGGTAGCTGCTTCCGGATCCTTCTGAAATCAGCCTGATGATCCCCTATCTCATCCTCTGCACCTTGTTGGTCCCGGCCAACCTCTGGGCCACGATCACCCCTCACCTGCATAGCGAGCTGAGCATGCGGCTCCTGCATGCGCTCTCCACCGCCGTGCTGATTCCGCCACTGGTGAGCCTCTGGCGTCAGCGCCGCAAGGTCCAGCCTCTGCCCGCCTTGCTGTTGGCTCCCTTCTCCATCGTGCTCGTGGTGGTGAACACCCATATCGCTCTGATGGGCATGGGCGTGCGCTTCGGCTGGATCGATCATCTGTTCCTCTCCATCGCCTGCCTCGCTGTGCTGGTTTTCTATCTCCTCAAAGGTGATGACGGGGAAGCGGAGAATCCGAAGGAGGAGCAAACCGCTTGAGCCGGATCACAAACACGGCCCCCCCCTCGTCGGCATCCTCCACATGCACCTCACCCTCCATCTGCGACACGAGGGTCTTCACCACCGCCAGACCAATGCCACTTCCAGGAATCGCGGAATGGGTCTTGCCGCGGCGGAAGCGCTCGAAAATCAAGCTCTTTTCTTCCGGCGGTATCCCCGAGCCATGATCACGAACGCGCAACTCCACCTCCGACGACGTGGTGGAGCAGCCGATCTCCACTGGTGACTGCTCTGGGCTGTACTTGCAAGCGTTCTCGATCAGATTGACAAGACACTGCACCACTCGGTCCCGATCGGCCCAGGCCTGAAGCGTGTGGGGGTCAATGCCATCACCCGGACGCAACAGAAAACGGCGTTCACCCGCCCCATCGGCCAGATCAATCGCCTGCTGCACGGCGTCGCAAACGCTCAGAGGTTTGAGATCAAGCTGAAAGCTGCCGGTTTCCGCCCGGGTGAGGGCCAACAGGTCGGTTACCAACCGCCCCAGACGACGGCTCTCCTCATCGACGATCCCCAATTGATGGCGCTGATCGTCGGTGAGATTGTCTGAACGCCGCAACAGACGGCGGCTGTAGCCACCAATCAGGGTGATCGGATTGCGCAGCTCATGACTCACGGTGCTGGCAAATTGGCGCTGACGCTCAAAGGACTCGGTCAGTCGGTCCAGCAGCGCGTTGAACGCATGGGCGAGAGGCTGGAGTTCTTCCGGTTCTTGATCCGGCTCAAACCGTTGCTGTTGCAGGGAACTTGAGCGCACAGCGCTGAGGGTGTCACCAAAGCGACGCAGGGGGAGCAGGCTGCGCTGAATGCCGCGGCGATTGAGTATCAATGTGACCAACGACGCCAGCAAGGCCGCCACGGTGAGAATCAGGTTGAGCTGTCGCTGCAGTGCCACGTCCTGACTGACATCAGTGAGCAGGTACAACCGCCAGGGCTGATCACTGAGGTTGAACGCGGCAGTACTCACCGTGTAAGTGCGTGCCTCATGTTCAAAGGTCTGAGGCCTGGATGCACTGCGGGCCAGGTCCTGCGCCCGTTCCCTTAACACGGGGTTGGAGGCGATGAAGTCGTTGCTGCTGAGCTGCGGCATCACCATGCCAGCCGAAGACCCGGTCGGTTGGCCCCAGATGGCGCGATCAAAGGTGGAGAAGTGGTTGAGGCTGCGCTGCAGCGCACCGTCATCTGCCTGATCCGCAATGCTGAGCAGGAGCAGACGCTCGGCCCTGTCCATCGTGTCCAGCTGGTGCTGATCGCGGTTGCGGCTGAACACCTGAAGGTTCACCACCAGCAGCAGGCCATACCCCAGCAGCACAGCACCCGCACTGGTGCGCTCCAGGCGGCGCTGAATTCCCGACGAGGGCATCCGGCAAGGGCGCAACAACCTCTTCAGTTGAGCACGGGTGTTCGAGACTGCCATCCCTCGATCGGGGGAGAGTGCAGGCACTACTCAGGCTGCACGCCGGGTGCGCAGTCGCCGCTCGCCCCCAGAGGCAGCCGGCAACACCTGCTCGATCTGCAGCTGCAGCACAGGCAAGTTTGGGTCGGAAACAGCCTCAAATCCGGCATCGGGCGCTGCCGGCAGCGCATCCAAGAGCACCCGGTTCTGAAACGCACCCTGGAGATTCAGCACGCCATCGAGCCCGTAAGACGGACCGCAGCGCATCAGCACCTGGCCTTGCCAGATCGCAGACGGTGCCTGGCCAACGGAATAGACGATCACAGAGCCTCCTCGGACATTGGGATCGCCCGGCTCCATGGCGATGGCAAGCACCGGTCGCCGTCCACTGAGGCGACAGGGCCAGCTGGATGAAGGCGGTGGATCCACCATCCAGCCATGGCCAATCGCCACTTCATCGCGAATCAGCTCCAGGGTGCGGCGCTGCAGCCCTGAAGCCTG
>WTFZ01000199.1:7959-11513 GCA_011523835.1 Synechococcus sp. CO36386bin_29
CTGATCCCCAGGGGCAGGCTCACCACCAGACAGCGGCTGCCCGACACCCGCGGATGGCTCAAGACCGTGGTGCCGCCATCGAGAAGCAGCCCATTGGCAGACACACGCACCAAAGCAGGGAGATTGGTGTGCACACTGATTTCGGCCGGGGCAGCCCCCTCCTGCAGCGAAAGCGCTGCACCACTGCAGGGAGGCAAGGCGTCGCTTTCGCCCGCCACCCAAGCCTCTGAACCAAGGGCCACAACACAGGCCTGCTGGTGCCTGCGGGCCGAAAGACGAGCCCGTTGAAGGCCCAGCTGCAGGCGACGGGCCGCCGCTTCGAGCTGCAGTCGATCCTTATCAGCCCCGGCATGCACCAGGCCGATGCTGCAGATGATGCCGACAAGGGCAATCGCCACCATCAGCTCCACCAGCGTGAAGCCATTAGAGGTGCGGGTCATGGCTGGCACAGGCCGTAGGCCGCTGGAGTGATCAGCTGCCGCCGCTGCAGCAACGCCGCACTCTGGGCTGAGCTGGCCTCCAGCTCCTGCCAGATCCCTGCTCCACTGGAATCGGCGCTCAACCGCCGATCCACTCCTTCAGGCGCTGGAATGGCCTGGTTCATGGCAGCGGTGAGGGTGCCGACTTCAAAGCGACAGGAGCCATCGGTGAGCCTCTGCGCACGGGCTTCGGCGAGCAGCCAGCGATGACTCGCCAGCCGCAAGCGTTCCAACTGGTCCGCCTGCTGCTCGAGCGCACGCGACCTGGCCACCTCTGCGGCGGCCTGACTCCACACCCCCAGTGCTGCGGCACTGCTGCCAGCCAGCAGCAGGCTGGAGATCAGCACTTCAATCAGGTTCATCAGGCGTCCTCCCCATCGACTCGACCGAGAAGTTGGGGCTCCCCCAGTGAGGCAATCGCCCACTGCTCCGTGAGACGAACCAACACACGAGCCTGGCGGCCATCGGCCAGGGCCAAGAGCAGTGTTCCGCTGCTCGCAGAGGGCTGCCAGCTGATCAGCCGCCAGGGCTCTCCATCCACAACGCCGCTCGTTAAGAGTTGGGGATCCGCATCTGGGCAAGCCGATCGTGCCCGATCCCAGGCGATGGAAGGCAACGCCAACAGACAGGACTGGGGGCCCTGGGCCGCCGCCGCAAACACCTGGGCCGCCGAACGCAGCTGATCCGCGCCGGCGGTGCGCTGCTGATCGGCCGCCGCCCGCAACCGCCCCTGCAGGCTGAGGGTATGGATGGAGGCACTGCCCAGCAACAGCAGCGATGACACCCCCAGAGCCAGGGGCAGCACAAAACCGTGGGCCATCGGCCTGGGGCGATGGCGAGGAAGAAGTGAACGCGCCATACGGATGGTCATCTTCAACACTGGCTGAAGCATTCCCCGCCCTTCATCCATAAGGTGATGACAATCTCTGGTTCGTCATGGTCGAGGAGCCCAGGAGCCAATTGCTGATCGTCGACGACGATCCGGAGCTGTTGCAGTTTCTGCTCGAAGAACTCAGCCAAGACACGCAGGTCTGCCAAGGGGCGAATTGCGGTGCGGAAGCCTTGCTGCTGCTGCGCCAGCAGCACTTTGATCTGGTGGTGCTCGACTGGAACCTTCCAGACTTCAACGGCCTGGAAATCTGCAGGCGCCTGCGCAGCAGTGGCGACACCACACCGGTGCTGATGCTCACAGCCCACCATGATCTGGAGGATCGGGTTCAGGCACTCGATCTGGGAGCGGATGACTACATCACCAAACCGTTCGAACTGAAGGAACTGCATGCACGGGTCAGAGCCCAGCTGCGGCGTAGCCGTTACCCAAGTGTTGAACGCCCCAGCGAACCTCTCACGCTTGGCGATCTACGGATCAATCTGATGAACCGCACGGTGCGCCGCGGCGCACGCGACGTGTCCCTCACCCAGCGAGAGTTTGATCTCCTGGCCTTTCTGGTGAAACACCAGGGCACGGTGCAGCCACGCCAGCAGATTCTCGACAGCGTGTGGGGAGCACCCTTTGTGGGCGACCCCAACACGCTCGACGTATACATGGGCTATCTCCGCCGCAAACTGGAGGGGCCAGAACGGCCAAAGCTGCTGCACACCGTGCGCGGCGTGGGCTTCATGGCGCGTCTGGAGCAAGCTTGAAACGCAGCTGCAGATCAGCCCCACCGCCGGGGGCATCGGCGATCACCACCTCCGCGTTCATCGCTCGCATCAGCTCATCCACAAGGGCCAGACCGATCCCAGGGCCCCGTTGCCCGGCGGCACTGGATCCGCGCTGGAAACGCTGCAACACCAACGCACGCTCGGATTCAGCGATTCCTGGGCCGGAATCCTGCACATGCAGCACGAGCTGCTGATCACTCCTTTCGGCGAAGAGACGCACCAAACCGGTGCTGAAGTTGAGCGCATTGGCGATCAACAACTGGAGGCACTGTTGAACACGGCTGGAATCCGCTGAAAACAACGGCAAGCGGTGGGTGGATGGGAGCGGCAACGGCAACCGGTCGGGCGAACGCGGCCAGGCCTGCTCGTAGGCCAGCAGCAGTTGTTCATCGGCATCCAGGCGCTGCAGTTGCAGCTGCAATCGACCGGCATCACAGCGCGCCAGTTCACGCAAAGCCGTGAGCAAACTGCCCATCCGCCTGGCTTCCGCGTCAATCGACTCCAGCGATTTCCGCGCGAGATCGGAAAGAACCTGACGCTGCAGGCGCTGGCTGTGGCCTGAGATCACCGTGATCGGCGTGCGCAACTCGTGGGCAACACCATCCACAAACGATCGCTCCCGTTTCCAGGCCTTGGCCAGGCGTTGCTGAAGGTTGTTGAAGGCGTGGGCGATGGAGCGCAACTCCTGGGGCTGCAGCCTTGGATCCAGAAGATGATCGCCAAGCGTGTCGGCCTCCAGTGCCTGCAGCTCCTGATCGAGGTCGTTGAGGGGAACCACCAGACCACGGCGCAACACGGGCCGCAGCAGCAGCGACGTGAACAGGATCGAAACACCAGCAGCCGCCACCAGCAGCAGCTGCGCCAGGTGCTGCTGCTCCAGTGCGAGGGAAACGTCCTGACGCAGCTCAAGAAAGCGACGGTCGCCATTGGCGAGCTCAAGGATGGAGCGGCTCACCAGCCATTGCTGGCCGGACGGCCCCTTGCGAAGGCTGGGCCGTAGCTCTTCCCCCTCTGGCAACACCCTGGCCTCCAGTCCGAGAGAGCGCAGAGGTCCTTCAGCCAACACCCCTGTAGCAGCCTCCTGGCGCAGTGCAGCCGCCAACTTCAGGTGCTGCTGCCGGCGCTGCAGATCACCAAGAGCAGCATTCACGCCCAGCATCAGCACATAGCCAGCAATCACCGACAACAAAGCGGTGGACTGCAGCCAACCGCGCAGCGATGGCAAGACAGAACGCTTCAACGGCTGAGAGCACCCCTAAGAGCCTTCTTAGGAAGCTTTAGCCGTTCATTCCTGTACGAACCATGAGGAAAGGAGATGGTTGATCTGTGGGCACACCAGGTGCCGAAACCATTCATCCCATCCACTGATCAGCCATGACCACTCTCAACAGCCGGCTGCAGCTGGCACTC
>WTFZ01000127.1 GCA_011523835.1 Synechococcus sp. CO36386bin_29
AGCATGAAGTTGATCAGAGCTCGCTCCAGGCGTGCTCCCTGTCCAAACAGAGTGACGAAGCGGCTCTGGGCGATGCGAACCGAGCGCTCACTGTCGAGAAGCCCCAGGCGATCAGCGATGGCCCAGTGTTCTTCAAGCCCTTCCTGCCTGCGTGGATCTCCCCAGGCGCGGATCTCGATGTTGTCGGTCTCATCCTTGCCGTCTGGACAATCGGGCGCTGGAAGGTTGGGGAAGGTGAGTAACTGGGCCTTCAGTTTCGCGGCCAAGTGACGCTCCTCATCTTCAAGGACAGCCACTTTCTGCTTGATGGCATTGCCCTGCTGACGCAGTTCAGCAACCTCGTCACCCTTCGGATCGGCCCCTGCTTTGATCTTGAGGCCAACCTCTTTGCCCACCCGGTTTCCCTCCGCCTGCAGGCTGCTGCGTTGCTCCTCCAGGTCGCGCTGCTGCTGGGCAAGGGCCTGGAGGCTGTGCAGATCAACCGTCAAGCCGCGGCGCGACAGCTCCCTGGTCATCAGCTCAGGGTTCTCTCGCACCAGACGCTGATCAAGCACAGGATTTCAATGGCGGCGGGTAGCCTAAGCGTCCGCCTCCAAGGGCTTCGTCTTCGTCAGAGAACCTGGCCGACCATCACGGCTGCCACAGCTGAGAACAGGGTGATGCCCAGGGCCGTGATCGGATTCTGGCCTTGCACCACAGCGACGGTGGTGATCACTCCCGCGCCGAGGCAGGCAGCTGCAAGCTGAGTGGTGAGGTCAGTGGGGCGGTTCACGGCCGTACTGTCTGTAGTCCTGGCAACGTACGGAGCTTGTCCGATGTTGGCTTGTCGACAGCACTGGATTCGTTACGGCGCGTCAGGGTTCGTTACCTGCCGCAATGAAGCGGGTCTGGCCCGGCCTGCGCTGGCCCACTGTTTCAGGGCGTCCAGTTGTTCCCGGGCCGTGCGTGCGAGAGGGACCAACTGGGAAGCCGCCTTGATCAGGTCGCTCTCATTCAATTCCCGGCGTTCGGCGAAGGCGAGGTGCATCGCTTCGATGACTACTTGCTCCAGCTCGGCGCCGGAATAGCTCTCCGTTCGGTCCACTACGGTGGAGAGGGGCAGATCGAGTTGCGGGCGTCTGCGCTGGAGATGGAGGCTGAGGATGCCGCATCGCTCCTCTCTGGACGGCAGGTCGAGAAGGAAGATCTCATCAAAACGACCCTTTCGCAGCAGTTCCGGTGGCAGTCGCTCCACACCGTTGGCTGTCGCCACCACGAACACGGCTGAGCGCTTCTCCGCCATCCAGGTGAGCACTGTGGCGAGAACTCTCTGACTGGTGCCGCCGTCGCTGCGGCCGTCCTGGCCGAAGCCCTTGTCGATTTCGTCAATCCACAGCACGCAGGGCGCCATGGCTTCTGCGCGGAGAATCATGTCGCGCGTGCGTGCTTCGCTGGCTCCCACCAGCCCGGAGAACAGACGGCCCACATCCAGCCGCAACAGAGGCATCGACCAGCTGTGGGCAATGGCGCGCGCGGTAAGTGACTTTCCGGTGCCCTGGGGACCGACCAGCAGCACACCTCGCGGAAGGGGGAGGCCGAAACGACGAGCCTCGTCGCTGAACGCGCGATGGCGCTGATCGAGCCAGTGCTTCAGAGTTTCTAGGCCGCCGATATCCGCAGGGGTGGCATCCGTGCGACAGAACTCCAGCACTTCGCTGCGGGCTAGGGACAGGCGCTTCTCCTCGAGCACATCCGAGAGATCATCGAGGCTGAGACGGCCGCGCTGGGCCAGGGCCTTGGCGGCCACATGCCTCACCCTGGCTTCACTGAGTCCGCAGCAGGCATGGGTGAGCTCTTCCAGCACCTCCTCCTCAAGGGCGGACCCACTGGCTCTGGCGATGTTGCTCAGCAGGATCCGCAGCTCCTCTTCGCGAGGCAGGGGAAGATCCAGCAGCGTCAGAGCTTCGTCGAGGTCGGGGGGCGGCGTCCACTGGCCGCAGCTCAGGATCAGCGTGTGCGGAGTGGACCGAAGCTCACTGGCGAGATTGCGCAGCATGCGAGCGATGCCCGGGTCATCGCAGAACCGATGCACATCCTTGAGCAGGAGCAGGGTGGGGTCGTTGGTTGACCGTTCCTTCAACCA
>WTFZ01000011.1 GCA_011523835.1 Synechococcus sp. CO36386bin_29
CTGATTCGACCAGGCTTCTGAGATTCTTTCGAACGGTTCATGGACTCGGAGAGCACCTCCAGCCGCATGCTCAGACGACTGCACCGCAGTCATATGCGCGATGCCTGCCTCGATGAGGTGTTCATCGTGTTGAGCGTGGGAGCAAGCCTGATCGCCACCCTCGGACTGCTGGCGGATAGCGCCGCCGTCGTGATCGGCGCCATGGTGGTGGCTCCATGGATCATGCCGTTAAGAGCAGCCGCCTTTGCCATTCTCCTTGGAGAGGTTCAACTGCTGGGCCGATCGCTGCAAACCCTGAGCGTTGGAGTGATCAGCACCACAGTGCTGTCTCTGGTTCTTGGGACCGTTGCCGACTTGCCTCGGTTCGGCAGCGAAGTGCTGACCCGCACAACACCGAATCTGCTTGATCTCGGCATCGCACTGGTGGCCGGGGGCCTCGCCACTTACGCCAAGCTTCGCAGCGATGCGGTGAGTTCCCTGGCAGGAACAGCGATTGCCGTGGCCCTTGTTCCACCGGTCTGTGTCATGGGTCTGCTTCTTTCGCAGCAACAGTGGGACGGGGCGGCAGGTGCTGGATTGCTGTTCGCAACCAACCTTCTCGGCATCCTGACCGGTGGCCTCGTGCTGATGGTTTGGAAGGATCCTGAATTCAGACAGGTGTTCAGACGCAGCCACCTCAGCGCCGCAAGTCTCAGCCTCACCGCTCTTCTCCTGGTTCCGCTTGGCAGCAGCTTCCTCGGCTTGCTGGACAGAGCCCAAAAGGACAGCACCAGGGACATGGTTCAAGCGACGATCAAAAAGTTCCTGACGCGGGAGACGCTGACTTTCGGTGATCGGGAAAAGGTGGATGTGGAGCGTGTTGATATCGCCTGGAATCAAAACCCACCGGTCATCCGCGTCATCGTGCGCGTTTCGGATCCCGACCGTCCCACATTCAAGCAAGTTTCCGCAGTTCAGGAAGAGATCAACCGTCGACAGAACATCCGTTTTCGCCTGGTTGTGCAACGCACTGCTGTTGACATTGTCGGACCTGCTGAAATTCCCAATAGCGCAACGCCAGAAACAAAACAGTTACTGACTCCGAACCTCGACATCAACCCCTCCGTCATCCCCGTCAAACCGGAAGACCCTCTGTTGGATGGTCTTCAGAACAGTCCTGCAGAACCGGTAATACCGCTTCAGTCAGAGGGGGCAGAGGGGGAATAATCACAAAAATTCCCACCTTTTGGTGGCTCAGCAACAGAATGGTCAGCGTGGAATGGAGCAACTTGGCGCTCGTGCATAAGCTCAATTGATGCAACAAGGCAGCCGGAGGGAGTTTTTGCGCTTGGCGGCCACCACCGCCCTCGCAGGCAGATTCTTGAACCTCACTGTGAGGCCTGCAAGCTCGCAAGAACTGGAGGACTTCCAGGAGCGCGACACTCCCCAGGCTCAACCCAGAGCCTTGAAACTAGGACTGATCAGCGATCTCAACGGCTCTTACGGGAGTACACGCTACGGCTCCACTGTTGAACGGGGCGTAGCGCTTCTGAAGCAACACAAGCCAGACCTTGTGCTGTGCGCTGGTGACATGGTGGCTGGCCAGAACAGAGCATTGAGTGACAAGCAGCTCCGGGCGATGTGGAGAGGTTTTGAAACATCGGTTCGCCTGCCCCTGCAGAACGTTGGCATTCCTCTGTTGCCGGCGATAGGCAATCACGATGCATCCAGCCAGAGGTCACGAGGCAGCTGGACTTATGCGCGGGAACGCGTGCAGGCTTCCCTCTTCTGGCAGGAGCGTCGCGGTGCGCTTCCACCTGGTCTGATTGAAGCGGAGAACTATCCCTTCTTCTATGCATGGCAACGCCCAGGACTCTTCATCGTTGTTCTGGATGCGTCTTCTGCGGCCATCAGCAGCACTCAACGTCAATGGCTGATCGATGTTCTGGGTTCAGAGCACCGCCGAAAGGATGACCTTTGCCTGGTTGTCGGTCATCTGCCCCTGACAGCCTTCAGTGAGGGACGAGCGCGTGCTGGCGAATGCATTGACAACGCCGAATCGCTTGCTGCTGAACTGCGCAGAGCCCGCGTTGATCTGGTGATCTCAGGACATCACCACGCCTGGTATCCCTCA
>WTFZ01000103.1 GCA_011523835.1 Synechococcus sp. CO36386bin_29
TGATTAATGCGATAACCAACCATCGTGATCGCCACCATCAACAGCACCACAGCCAGCGATCCCGCCCAATCGACATGAGCGATCGCCCGCTCAAGAAGCTGTGAAACATTGTTTGTCATATGCACGCACCCGAACCCTGCGAATCCATTCAATCGCCACCTGCAGAATCGGCACAATGACGAAGGTCACTGGCTTCATATTTCTTGACCCAAGTGTGACTGCCGGAGACGGGCGAGTAACCGTCCCCAAGCAACTGGCACAGTGACAGCTCACACGTCAGATTGAACTTGTGTGAGGAGCCGACAGCACAAAGAGTCGAAACTAGGTCAGACGTCTTTGTTGCTGTTGTGTTCAAACCCCGCCTTCCGGCGGGGTTTTTTTATGACTCCCGATTCAAGGCATGGGCAACTCCACCCAACAGTTCGAGTCAACAAAGCGTGATGGTGCCGCAGGACACCTAGCCAGTGACCTGCGGAGTCGATTCGGAGGATTTTTTATGGCGCCTGCACCGTTCCGAGCAATATTTCACCTCGTCCCAGACGTCTTTCCACTTTCTTCGCCACTGGAACGGGCGTCCGCACACCGGACAAATCTTGCTGGGTCGATCTCGGGGTCGGGTCATCGGCTGATCGGATTACATGATCCATCCTCTTTCCAGACAACAACGTCACGAGCACCACACGTGACGATCCCTTCCCAAGACAGTTAACATAAATGCACGTTGAGCCATTCAGGCTGCAGTTCGCTCCGTACCAGGCAACGGGGGTATGGACACTGTGGAGTTCAATGATGAACACCCTTCAATTGACCAAAGCGCGTCAGATCAAAGCTGAGGCCCTTAAGACAGCCCAAAGAGTGATGGCTCAGGATCAGCGTGACGCTGAATCACTGGATGCCAATCAGTCGGACAAAGTGGAACGTAGAACCACCGAGCTGCGCTACCGCGGATACCGCTACAGCATCTGACGCCGATTTCACCTCATGGCTATCACTGGTGCTGATGCACCAGTGATAGCCATGGCCATGCTTTCAGGAAGCAAGCTCACCTCTGAGGGGAGTCGCTGAATGGCGACAATCCGCCTGCTGGAGCTGCTGATCCTGCTCAGCCTGCTGAGTGGATTTCTCGGGCTGCTGCTACGCCGGAACCTCTACTTGAAGGTGTTGGCCATGGATGTGATGGGCGGGGCAGTGGTCTCTCTGTTTGTCCTGATAGCAGCCCGAACAGGCTTGCGAAGCCCGATTCTCTCCAACGGCGAGACTGATCAGGCCCTGGCGGCAGTCGCAGACCCGATCCCACAGGCCGTGATTCTCACGGCGATCGTGATCGGACTCTCCACGCAGGCGTTGCTGCTGGTCGTGATCAGCCGCCTCTCCGTCCGCGATCCCCTGCTGGACGTGGGCACGTTTGACAGGGAGAACATCGGTTGATGCCCCCTGCGGTGATGCTGATGTCGCTGCTCACTCCGGCCGTGGTGGTGGGCTGGTTGCTGGCGCCATACCTGTTGGCCTTCTTCGGCGCTCTGCTGCCTGCACTGGGTGAGTTACCACTGCTGCTCTGCTGTCTGGCCACGGTGCTGATGGCCCTGCCGCCTCTGCTGCTTGGCGAAAGCATCAGCCTCAACCTGATTGGCACCAACGGCATCAGCCTGAGCCTTGATGCCACCGCTGCCTGGTTTCTGCTGCTCAATGGCGTGGTTCTGGGTGCCACCCGTCTGGCCAGCCGCAACCTCGAAGATTCCGCGGGCCCCCTAGTGCCCGCCGTGATGCTCGGAGGACTGAACACCTGCTTCGTGGTGACAGACCTGATCAGTCTCTATGTGGCCCTGGAAGTGGTGGGCATCGCGGCCTTCCTGCTGCAACTGCGTCGGGATGCACCGCGTTCGTTCTGGATCGCGCTCCGGTATCTATTGGTCGCGAGCACAGCCATGACCTTGTATCTGATCGGCACCGGACTGGTGTATGTGCGCACAGGCAGCTTCAGCATGGAGGCCATCGCAGGGCTGGAGCTTGGCAGCGCCCAGGTGCTGATCCTTCTCGGACTCTTCAGCAAAGGCGGGTTGTTCCTGCCAGGACTCTGGCTACCGCGCAGTCATGCGGCGGC
>WTFZ01000111.1 GCA_011523835.1 Synechococcus sp. CO36386bin_29
CCCTGCATCAGCTGGCGCCACTGCCACCGCCAGCCCTCTCTGGCGGTGGCAACAACCAAAGGAGGGATGGCCATGGTCGATCAGGGACGACTGGTGTCAGTCTGGGTGCGTTGTCAGGTACTGAATGGTGAGGCCTCGGGTTTTGGTGGTGGCCGGCACCCACGGCAATGAGATCAATGGCCCCTGGTTGCTCGACCAGTGGCGCCGACATCCGGCCTTGATTGATTCCAAGGGTCTGGAGGTGCAGCTGGCCATCGGCAATCCTGCGGCTTTTTCGCAGGGCAGGCGTTACCTAGACAGAGATCTCAACCGTTCCTTCCACCCGGACCTTCACGAGACTGCATCAGTGTCTGATGCCGAGTCGGATCGGGAAATGGTGCAGGCACTGGAATTGCTGAGGCAATTCGGTCCGGAGGGGCAAACGCCCTGCGACCTGGTGGTGGATCTGCACAGCACCACCTCAGCGATGGGCAACTGCCTGGTCGTGTATGGACGCCGGCCCGTAGATCTGGCACTGGCGGCGTTGGTTCAGCACCGACTTGGTCTTCCTGTCTATTTGCATGAAGCGGACCCTTCCCAGCAGGGCTTTCTTGCGGAGCGCTGGCCCTGTGGACTGGTGATTGAGGTGGGACCGGTTCCCCAGAACGTCCGCCGCTCCGACATCGTGCTCCAGACCCGCCTGGCTCTCGAAGCAGTACTAGAGGCGATCACATCGGTGCGTGACGGGATTGCTCGCTATCCCGACCAGGTTGTGATTCACCGCCATCTGGGCAGTCTGGATGTGCCTAGACGCAGTTCAGGTGATCCGGATGCCCTGGTGCATCCCAATCTTCAGTGTCGCGATTGGCAGGCCTTGAAAGTAGGGGATCCACTCTTTATCAACGCGGAATCAAAAACTGATGTTTTTGAGGGTGAGGATGGTCTGGTTCCTGTGTTTATCAACGAAGCGGCTTATGCCGAGAAAGCCATCGCTCTGAGTCTTACCAAACGAGAGATTTGGCCTCTTCCCAAGGACTGGAAAGAGGCATTGGCCAATTTTCTCGGCTGATTTCAGCGGGGAGATCCGTTGTAAAGAATGCTGGTAACGCTGCGTCCGTCAGGCGCAACCTGAAGTTCAGTTTCCGTTGTGGGATTGCTTCCATCTTCAGGCCAACCAGGTTGTCCGCCTAGAAAGCTGAAGGTGTAGCCACTGGCATCGTCACTCACCAGGCACTCTCCACCCCCATCGCTGGTTTTGAACATGCAGGGCTGGGGGCGATAAACACTGAGCCCACCATTTTCTGCAACAGCGGTGTTGCGAGCCAGATTCAGGGCTCTGATCTGGGAGGCGGGCACAGGAGCTTGAGCCATCACCGGTGCACTGGCGATCGAGCCCGTTCCCAATACCAGGGCCAGAGCGGAAAGAGCTGAAAGGTTCATGGCCTTTTGACTGACACTCCTATGGCACTCATTCAGCGCCAAAGTGTCAACAAACTGATGTGCAGACCTGGTGTTCAGCGCAGCCGGCCATCGTCAAGCACGTCCGCAATTCTGGGACTAGCCACAGGCCCAGGTTCCCTGCTCAAGCGTGCAAGGAAGATCAGACCGTTCGCCGTTGGCCCAGTAGATGCGGACCCTGTCATCTGTTGTGCCGCTGCGGAAGGTGATGGATTTGATGGGCCCAGGGGGCACTCGATTGCCTCGATCAGGTCCTGGTGCAGCGTCGTCAATGCGTTGTTCGAGTCGCTTGAGGCGAGCGTCCAGTTGCTGAATCGCTTGTGTTTGCGAGGGGGAGTCGCTGTTGGTGCGATCCGATGGTGTCTGGCAAGAGCTGAGAAGCCCCAAGGTGAACAGTGCCAAGACTCCTGAGGACAAGGGCCTGAACGTTGATCGCAACCTCAGGGGCATGACCGCTGATTTCAGTTAATTCAGTCTGGCGGTTCAGTGGCTTTCGGCCAGTCTCTCGCTCCAGTACACGACAGCGCCCTGGGCCACCAGTTCGTTGCGTCTGTGGCGCGCGTGCTTGGTCGGCACGGTTTCTTCCAGTCGTTGGCCAGCGATCAGCCAGCGGATCAAGACCACACGCGTCTCCTTAAGACTCA
>WTFZ01000158.1 GCA_011523835.1 Synechococcus sp. CO36386bin_29
CCAGGTTGAACCAGACCACGAAGGTCAGGAAGAAGGCGATCCAGGTGAGGTGAAGAGTTCGGTACCTGCCCTGGAACGACCAAAGGTCGCCAAGCATTGGGGTTTGGTTGGGATGAAGAGTCAAACCCCGGCTTCGAAAAGAATGCGCACAGGATTCAAAAAGCGGCGCTCATGCAGACCGCCTGGTTATTGCATCATTTGATCCAGCGCTCACAGGTTGCAGTTGCTACCAAAGATGAGCGTCGCTTCTGTCGGCAGCGCTTCGGGAGTGGTTGCTGCATGGTCCGTTCGCTTCGTGCTGTGGTCTTTGCCGGGGGTGCCAGCCGCCGGATGGGAACGGATAAAGCCTTCCTGTGTCATCAGAATGGCGAGACCTGGCTGGGGGCGACGGTCAGCCTTCTTCGCTCTCTGGATCTCCAGGTGCATGTGCTCAGCAGCCATGCTCACCATCGCGACTTTCTCGCTGATCAGGCTGGCGTGACCGTTCAGAGCGATCCCGGTGGACCGGCAGGTCCTTTGAATGCCTTCAGTGCTGTGCTCTCCGATCGCGACGATGAAGCCTTGTTGACACTTCCTGTGGATATGCCGCGTTTGCAACGCAGCACTCTCGTGTCGCTCCTCAGCCATTGGCGCCAGAGCGAAAGTTCGGCTCTGGTCTCTGATGCTGGTGATCGCCTGCAGCCGTTGTTCGCTGTCTATCCCTGTGGTGTTGCCAATCGAATCGCTCTCGATGACGAGTTGTTCCAGGGCCGTGGTCATTGGTTCGGCTGGTTGGAACGGATTCCTTACCGCACATTCCGATGTTCATCTCGGGAGTTGATCAACGTGAACCGGCCGGATGATCTGACAGCGTTGATCGGATGACCTCTGCACCACTTCCAGTTGATCAATGGTCCCGCCCCTTCGGCGTTCTGCGGTTGTCGTTGACGGCACGCTGCAATCTGGCCTGCCCGTATTGCTGCCCGGATTCAGAGGAGCTGCCAGGACTGATGAGTCTGGATCAGCAAGTTCGCTTGGTCAGGGTTGCCTGCGGCTTAGGGGTTCACACCCTGAGGCTGACGGGAGGTGAACCTCTGCTCAGCGATCGCTTGTTGCCATTGCTTCAGGCTCTGGCGCGGGGACGAGTCGCCAGTGATGATCCCTTGGCGAGGTTGCGGGATGTGGCCTTGACCACCAATGGTGTCCTGCTGACCCTGGATATGGCTGAGGCTTTGCGAGCCGCCGGCTTGGATCGCATCACGGTCAGTCTGGATGCCATTGAGGCCACGGTTGTGGCCACGATGGCCGGTCTCCGCGGAGGAATGGCTGCCGGTGAGCGCTTGGTTCAGCAGGTTCTCGGTGGGCTCAGAGCGGCACGCCGCGCTGGATTTGACCCCGTTGATGGTGGGCTCAAGCTCAATGCCGTGATGCGTCGTGGACTGAATGACAGTCAATTGCTGCCGCTGGCGGAGCTGGCCCGGAACCTCGGGGTGGAACTGCGTTTAATCGAATACATGGATGTTGGGAATCGCAATGGCTGGTCCGCTGACCAGGTGCTTTCATCCGAGGAGATGACTCAGCGCATTGGTGAGCGCTGGCCGTTGCAGCCAATGCCGCGGGCATCGGGAGCAACGTCTCGACGCTGGAGCTACGCGGATGGACGTGGTCGGATCGGGACGATCGCCTCAATCACTGAGCCCTTCTGCGGGGACTGCAACCGTCTGCGCGTCACTGCTGATGGAAAGGCTTACACCTGTCTTTTTGCCTCCAAAGGACTGGATCTTCATCCCTTCCTGCACAGCGAGCAGGCCTTGGAATCCATTCTGCGCGAGATCTGGCAGCAGCGCCGTGATCGCTACAGCGTCGAGCGTCAGGAATGTTCAGTCTCTACTCCTCATGCGGAAATGGCCTATCTCGGTGGCTGAATCGTTGCCGATGCCACCGTTTTCCTGAACAGGAGTCTCTACATATGCGTTGTTGTTTTTGTCGTTGAAAGACTCATCCAGGGATGTTTGAACTTCTGTCCTATGAGCGCTTCCGCGACACTCCTGCAGTGCGCTTCTTCGACGTCACGGTGGAGACGTCGAA
>WTFZ01000108.1 GCA_011523835.1 Synechococcus sp. CO36386bin_29
GGCCCACGATCAAGACCCGACGCTCTGGCGCAAGGTTGCGGGCGCTCGCCAGGACCCGCTCCACCAGCGTGGCTCCTGCCAGGGGCTGCAACACCTTGGGCAGAGCACTTTTCATGCGGGTGCCTTTCCCTGCGGCCAGAACGGCAACGGCGAGCATGGTCTGCAGAACGAACCCGAGGGAATCTACCGGGATCAGCCAGTGGAGTCCTGCCGCCACCGCCGCTGCCAGGCGTTCGTCGCCTCGAGGTTGCAATGCTGCTGTTCCAGGCTCCGTCGCCGCAGGATCGCAGCGCTGTCGTCCGTGCTGAGGGGGTCACGGAAAGGCACGGCGGCGCGGGTGTGGAGGTGCTCTTCCTCCATGGTCGAAAGCGCTCTCCAGCCCGGTCCTGCATCAGCGATCACTGCCTCAGGACGAATGGCCAGTGTGCCGCTGCTCCAGCCTGGTCGTTCACCGGGAGCCGGCAGGAGTGAGAGCAGCTTCAGACCGTTCCGTTGCAGGGTCGCTCTCACGGCGGCGGAACGGCTGTAGGTCAGGAGTCTCCCCTGCGATGTCAGGCGGTGCGCCAGAGCTCCCAGGAATTCCTCACTCCATAGTTCCGGGCAGCGCTGGGGTGAGAAGGCGTCCAACAGAACCAGATCGAAGCGAACGGGCTCAGGAATTTCCTGAAGCATGGATCGGGCATCCCCCCAGAGCTGGATCCCCTGGCTGTTGGGCTCCTGCCAGCCGCCGTGGTCGCGGATCGCTTCAAGCTTCGCCAGCACAGGGGCTGGCCAGAGGGATTGGAAACTCGCCTGATCCAAGGCTTGTTCCAGGGGGCGGCGGTCCAGCTCAAGTCCCCACCACTGCACCGTCGTCCCAGCCGTCGGCAAGGCCTCCAGAACAGCGGCCGTGTTGTACCCCAGCCCCAGGCAGACATCGAGGATCTTCAAGCCAGAGCCGGTGCTGAAGCGCTGCAGTTCTGCGGGTTGGACGAACTTCGCCCGGGCCTCATTCAGGGCCCCTGCCGAGTTGTGAAAGCCCTCCCCGAAGTGATCGCTGTGCAGGCTGAAACTTCCGTCTGCAGTCGGGTAGGCGTGCAGCGCTCCGAGGTCAGGTTCGCAGTGGTCAGGTTCGCAGTCGGGCAAGGTCATCCCAGAACGATGGGTAAGACACCGCTGCTGCTTCGCTTCGCTCCAGCGTGGAATCACCGCTCGCCATCAGCGATGCCACCGCCAGACTCATTGCGACGCGGTGGTCCGTTTCACTGTCCAACACCGCTCCTCGCAGCGGACGGCCCCCGCGGATCACCAGACCGTCGGGTGTCTCATCGAGATCAGCGCCCATCGCTTTCAGTTGACGGGCCATCACGGCCAGGCGATCCGTTTCCTTCACCCGCAGCTCGGCAGCTCCGCTGATGTGGCTTTCGCCTTCGCAGAAACAGGCCGCCACCGTGAGGATCGGCACTTCATCCACCAGCCTGGGCATGATCTCTTCGCCGAAGCGGAAGGGTTGCAACGGTCCGTAGGTCACGTGCAGATCGCCGACGGGTTCTCCGGCGACATCACGGCGGTTGAGCACCTCGATCTTGGCGCCCATCTGCTCCAGCACATCCAGCACGCCCGTCCGGGTGGGGTTCAACCCCACGTTTTCCACGGTGAGATCGGCGCCTGGTACCAGAGCACCGGCCACAAGCCAGAAGGCTGCAGAACTGATATCACCGGGCACCACCACGTGCTGTCCTGTCAGTCGAGCCCCTGGTTGCACGCTGATGTGACGCCCCATTTCCCCACCCACGGTGAGATCGGCTCCAAAGGCTTTGAGCATCCGTTCGCTGTGATCGCGGGACGGTGCCGGCTCGATCACTGTGGTGGGGCCATCGGCGGTGAGTGCCGCCAGCAGCAAGGCTGATTTCACCTGAGCACTGGCCACGGGAGTTCCCACGACAGCTCCCCGCAGCCGGCGACCCTGCACGGCCAGAGGGGCGTAGTTGCCATCGCCCCGTCCCCGCACTTCGGCGCCGAGCATGGCCAGGGGATGGCCGACACGCTGCATGGGGCGCCGACGCAGCGAGGCATCACC
>WTFZ01000061.1 GCA_011523835.1 Synechococcus sp. CO36386bin_29
CCCGGGTGCAACTCCGGTGCTCCCCCGGTGAGATCGAGGCAGGAGATGGAATGCCGTTCAAGGATCTGCGGGATCAACGCCAGCAGATCCGCATCCATCATCTCGGTGCGGGTGGGCCCTGCATTGACATGGCAGTGGGCGCAGCTCTGGTTGCAGCGGTAGCCCAGATTCACCTGCAGCGTGGTGAGACCCTGGCGGCTTAAGGAGGGAAACACCACAGCGGTCACAGTCTCTGAAGCAAAAAAGCTTGGTCTTGATCCTTTCAGACCAAAGCCCGAAGCCATCACGCTGAACAAGGCCGTTGAAGTGATCTTGCTTCACTGGAACCAACTGTTCTCTGTGATCGCATTGATCAGGCTTCCGTTGCGATCGTTTCGGCAGCTGAGCATCGGTTTGGCTTCAGCTGTTTTGGGTGTGGGCTGTGCCTGGTGGCTGCACCACAGCAGCACTCTGCCGAAACAAGCAAAAGCACCGCCGGAGGTGGTGATTCCCATGGAGCCACCTCCATCACGGGAGGAACTCGTGCAGCTGGATATGGATCAGGCAGAAACCGTGGTGCGAGCGGATGGCAGCACGGTGAGAGTGGGGTATGCCCGTGCCTTGGTGGATCCTCGCTGGACCACGGTTGAGTTCTTCGGGGGCTGGAACAGAGAACTACAAGCCAATGAAGACGCGGAAGCGCTGCTCTTTACCTCAGGGCCAACCTTCGCCAGGGCCTATGGCAATGGTGATCTGGGGATGCGCCTGCATGGAGATTTACTCATGGCGAATGGTCTCTGGCCGTCGGGCAACCGCGCCGCCGCCGTCGGTCGCGCCTGGATCGGCATCACCATCGAAGGAGAACTGGAATTCGGCTACGGGGCACTGACGCCTGATCTCCAAAAACGCCTGCGGGTGTTCATCGGCGGCCTGCATGCTTTCACCAACACCCTCACCTCAGCACCCAAGAGTTACACCGGGGTTTACGGCGTAATGAACCTCGCCGATGTCCGGATCATTTATGGCCTGCGGGGCGATGGACGGCTCGAAGTCGTGGAGACCGATGACGGGGTGCTGTTCAGCGATCTGAGACTCTTCGTTGAACAGAAACGCTTTCTCGCGGCATACCTGCCGGATCATGCATCGAAATCACGGCTGATCGTTCCAGGTCAGCGTCTCTGGAGCGAAGAGCAGGCGGTGTGGGTGAGTGGCGGAAAACCTTCCATCACGCAAATGCCATTTCTTCTCAAGGTGGTGCCCACACAGGAATGGCATGAACATCAACTCACGGACGAGAGCATTCCGCTGCGTCGGAACTGATGCTCGAACTTGAGGCCGGTGACCGCATCCGTACATATGGGTTCCGAGGCCGGCAGATCAATCGTGCAGTGGGGAATCTGAGCCTCCATCACCGCATGAATCGACAAGGCAACGATCGGCAGGGCGGTGCCGCTGAGGACGGCAAGAACAGCAAAGGTTTTGGGGAACATGAGCCGTGGGTTGGTGCTGAAGCAACCCTCCTCAATTGAATGCTGATTGCTGATGACAGCGATCAAGGGCAGGTGTGATGTCGCGCACAGTGGACGGCTAACGACGCTCGGAAAGCTGGCGGAACCAGGCGATGTACTGCACAGGACCGTCTGGCATGAGCACATCAATCCGCAAAGGATCGTCCGGATCAGTGATGCCTTTCAGGCGCCCATCGGCGTGACTGGGCCGATCCACTTCTCCATGGCTGCTGTCGACAAGAACCACACGATTGGGTTGACCGCACCAGGTGCCGAGATCCTGCAGCAGGTTGAGGAAGCCGCGATCACTACCGCCGCGCAGCCAACCCGTGCCCTCAGCGGACGCCGTGGAGGTGACGGTGTCACCCACCCCCACCAACACCGGCATCCATTTGGCGGGGATCCGCTCCTTCACCAAGGCCAACAGTGCATCGGGGGAGTGGGGAGCCGTTCTGACGTTGAAGGCATCGCCCAGGGGAGCTTCACCCCAGCGGCGCTGGATGTGCTGATTGAGCAGCACCAGAAGGCCAGCCTCCTTGATCGAGCCGGTGAGCATGAATTGAATGTCG
>WTFZ01000122.1 GCA_011523835.1 Synechococcus sp. CO36386bin_29
ATCAAGGCGTGTCTGTGCGCGTCAATCGGTCTGGATCCAGTGGTTTGAGCCAGATCTTTCATGGCGATTATCTGATTCTCTGCGATGGAGCGCGCAGTGTGTTGCGTGAACAGCTGGGTCTTCGTTTCGAGGGGTATGACCTTCCCATACCTGTTGTGCGTCTTTCCGTGCCATCGATTCCAAGCTCCCTGCAGGAGCATTTGGCTGGCGTGTCGTATATCCAATCAGACGGTGGTTCAGTGAGTTGTCTCAAGATGACCGACGGCTGGCGTTTTGTACTCCGTCCACGCTTGTCCGAATTACGACAGGCGTTGGCGGGTACTGCATGGGCACGGCATCGCTTGGCCGCCGTCTTCAGGCATTTCGTGGCGCCTCATTGGTGGACTTCAATTCCTGCCGTGCGCGACTCTTATCGTGTTGCGCAGCGTTGTGTGAAGACCCGACAAGTCCAGAGGGTGTTTCTCCTGGGTGATGTTGCCCATGTCACGAATACGCGTGGAGGTTTGAATATGAATTTCGGGTTACTGGAAGCCTATGCCCTGGCCTCTTGTTTTTTGAACCATGCTGATTGGCAAGCATTGCAGCACTGGAATCTGACCTGGTCGCGTTTGACCCAAGAGGTCTTGATGGTGCGCACCCAGCAGTTGCTGGCTGGACGCACTCCTCGTTTCCTTCGGTCTTCCAGTGAATCGTTCAGTGCGCTGATGCGTGCCTCACTTCTTGATCTGCTTCCGTACTCGTTGTCTTGATGCCGATGACTGTTCAATCAATGCACTCTGTTGGGCTTTTGGTGCCTCCATCCAATCCAACGCTGGAAATTGAGATTAAACAGCTTCTGGATGATCAGGTTTATCTTTATGTCTCGAGGTTTCCCGTCTTTCCTGATTGTGATCTTGCGGAACGCAACAGGCGTTACCTTCAGGAATATTTGGATGCTTCACTTCGCTTTGGCAAACTTCCACTGTCGGCCATCCTTGTTGGGCTGACCGGTTCAAACTATGCGTCGGGTCCTGACGAAGACAGGCGGTTTTGTCAGGAACTGTCGACGAGGCTAAACGTTCCATTCGCGACCACTAGTCTGGCCATCCTTGAATTGCTCCGACACCTGCAATTCAAGCGTCTTCACCTTGAGCTCCCTTATCCGCAATGGCTCATCGATGAGGCCAAGTGTTATTGGGAGCAGGCTGGGATTGAAGTTGTCGCTGCCAATTCGATTCTTGATGCACTCCAGGTTGAGGATGCTTACGCGATTGATGCCCAGGATTTGGAGGATTATCTCCAATCATTGACGCTCCAGGATGGCGCTCCTGTTCTTCTTTCTGGAACAGGGATGCGCACGATTGGGGCGATTGAGGATCTCATCGATCGTTATCCTGCACCGCTGCTGTCCTCCAATCTGGCTGCGGCTTTCTGGCTTCTGTCTCAATGTGGTGACCGAGGACTGCGTGGTTCGGTTTTGTATTGCAAGTTGTATGAGAAACTCAAGCGTTTTGCGTCTTGCAGTGATTGGTCTGAGGTTGATTCACTGTTCAATCCCTTCTAGCTTTCTCTTCTATTGATGCGTTTTGCTTGGATGCGTCGGGGATCGGACCATCGCTCAGGTCTCCTTTTAGCCAATGGCTCACTAAGTGATCGGCCCAGCCTGTTTCAAGATGATCTTCAAGAAGACGCCGTGCCTTTGTGATCCTGTCATCAATGCTGAGGGGATTGCCGGGGTCGCCTTTGAGAGGTCTGCTTTCGGCGCGACTGCTCCTGCCTTGTTGGTCAGTCAGATTCAGTGCAGCCCAGCGTCCTGCTTGATGGTCGTTGGCCAGGAGTTTCGTGCGGCTCATGAGGATGGCCAAGTCTGGATGTTGCAGACAGCTCTGATCAAAGATATTTGTACTTGTATCGCCTGTCAGGAGGCAAATGCATGTTGCATATTGCAGGCTGAATTGAGCCTGAATGCGATTGCTTGGTTGGCTTTGGTTGCAATACTTGATTGCTTCAGAGTACGTTTCAATGGTGATTGTGCTGGGGAAATCCTGTTGTTTTAGTGGTTCTTTCGCTCTGTAACCGTGGCTTTGTCTCCAATGCAATGCAGCGTCCATGCCGTAGTGCAGGTGGCGTGCTCCTGGATAGAGCTTCACATAGCTCTCTTCAATTGCGAATTTCGGTCTGACCGTGAAATCTGGTGCCAATGGCCAGCGCTGTTGATGGTCGCTTGATGGTCGACCGGGTCGGGATGGTCCGTGCAGTCCAGCCCTGGCTGCTAAGGCGAGTTGGAGGCCTGTTTGGGCAGACAAGCCGGAGTACAGCAAGCGTGAATAGCTCCCAGCCTCCACGGGTGCAAACAGGCTTCGGCTCATCTGACAGAGAGCGCCATTGATTGCGCCCCTGGTTTGCTCGGGTGTCGTCTTCAGCAGTGTGCATGCGGCCACGGTTGCTGCGATGGTTCCCCAGGTGCCATCCACGTGCTCCCCCGGGGGTACGGAATATGCCTCACCGAATCGGCTGCCGATTTCATAGCCCTGAAGGATTGCCTGCAAGATCTGATCGAGCGTGCTCTGGAGGCTCAGGCCCAGTCCGAGACTGATCGGAACCACATGAAGAGCAGGGCGTCCGTGGGTCTTGGCATTGCCTTCTACTAATTCATTCCATGGAGCTGCCGCTGACAGGACGTTGATCAGGCCATGGACACTCAGTGTTTGCTGGATTCCAGGAAAGTGCAGATGCCCTCGTTCGAGATTGGCATTGTTCTTGCTGTAGTCCTGAATGAGATCACTGGACAATCCATTAATGATGACGGCACATGTATCGAGTAAGACGAAGCGTGTTGCTTGAATAATTGATTGTTTCTCTGTTGTTTGATCGCGCTTCCACTGTGCATTGATTGACTCGCTCAGTGATGTCGCTTCCGCTCCCCATTCTCGCCAGTCATTGCTTTTGTTCGTGCTATGACGTGCTTGTGTCTCGGGGCCTGTGGACATGCGTAAGAGTCAGGACTTTCCCTTGACGATTCTAGGCGTGGTGATGGGGGTGAGCATCGGCAACATGTTTTACTCCCAGTCCCTATTACCCGTCATCTCTACAGCATTTGGCTTGCCGTCTGGTCGTGTTGGCGTTGTACCGGTGATGCTGCAGGCGGGTTTGTTGACCTCCCTTGTGTTCTTGTTGCCGGCTGGCGATTGTCTTGATCGCCGGAGAATACTTCGCCTGATCGCTTGTGGGGCGTCGCTGTCGGCTTTGTCAATTGTCTTGTCAAAAGACTTTTCGCTACTTCTGGTCGCTTTTTTTTGTTTAGGGTTTTGTTCGTTAAGCTCATATATTCTGCCTGCCTTTGTCTCCGGTCTGGTTGGTTCCCATGAGCGAGGGTTTGTGATCGGGCGCTTGCTCAGTGGTCAGTTTGCAGGCATCCTTTTTTCCCGTTTCTTCAGTGGACTGATGGCGCACTGGTTTGGTTGGAGGAGCATCTATTTAATCTCTGCAGTTCTGATGGGTGGGGTCGCTCTTTTGTGGCCTCGTTTGATTCCTCCTGATACCGAGACTGTGAACGAGCCCTATGTACGCCTGATCAGTCGTCAGTTCTCATTGTTTCGGCGTTTTGATGTTCTCAGGAAAGCCTGTGCCAGCCAAGGCTTTCAATTCGCTGCTTTCATTGTTGTTTGGACGGGGCTTTCCTTGCGTCTGGCGAACCCTCCCTGGTCGTTCGGTCCAGCCCAGATTGGGGCATTCGGTCTTGTTGGCCTCGCCAGCATCACATCGTCAGCCTGGGTTGGTCGCATGGTGGATCGATTTGGCGCCAGTCAGGTGATCACAGGCTGCAGTGGGATGACCTTGCTGGGAGTGATTGGTTTACTTGTTTGGGATACATCCGTCGTGGCGATTCTTGTCTCGATGTGTTGTATCGATTTTGGAGTGCAGGGAAGTTATGTGGCGAATCAGTCGCGGGTGTTGTCGCTTGATCTGGCAGCACGATCAAGGCTCGGTGCCTTGTTATTCATTTCTGCGTTCGGGGCTGCTGCTCTCAGCGGTGTGCTTCTGGTGAGACTTTGGCCCATCTGGGGATGGCACGGTGTTTTATACCTGGCCTTAGGGCTGGTTCTACTGGCCATGCTTTCCCAGTGTTCTGGGCTGTCCATTGCCAGACCATCCTCCTCTTCCTGAACTCTCGTTTGACCAGCCTTTTGGTGAAGGTCAGGGAGAGCTGCTCTGCCTCACTTACCCCAAGCCTTTGCCCATGCGGCTTGACCGTTGGCTTGTGAGTCAGCGCCGCGAACAGAGTCGCGCCCGAATCCAGAAATTCATCGATGCGGGTTTGGTGCGTGTGAACGGTCGCACGGGTAAAGCGAAGACTCCCCTTCGCCAGGGGGATGAGGTGCAGGTGTGGATGCCTCCCCCCGAGCCATTGCCCTACCTGAAGCCGGAGGCGATGGACCTGGATGTGCTCTTTGAAGATGAGCATTTGATTGTGATCAATAAGCCAGCCGGTCTCACGGTGCATCCCGCTCCGGGTAACAGGGACGGCACACTTGTGAATGGTCTTTTGCATCATTGCCCGGATCTGCCGGGTATCAGCGGCAAGCTGCGGCCGGGGATCGTGCATCGTCTGGACAAGGACACCACCGGCTGCATCGTGATCGCCAAATCCCAGGAAGCACTGGTGAAGCTTCAAGTGCAGATCCAGAAGCGCATTGCTTCACGGGAGTACCTGGCCGTGGTGCATGGGGTGCCGGCAGGTGACAGTGGCACGATCGTGGGGGCGATCGGCCGTCACCCGGCGGATCGCAAAAAATACGCGGTGGTGAGCAGCGAGAGCGGTCGTTTTGCCTGCACCCACTGGAGCTTGCAGGAGCGGCTTGGTGATTACTCGCTGTTGCGCTTCAAGCTGGACACCGGGCGTACGCACCAGATCCGCGTGCACTGCGCCCACATGAATCACCCGGTGGTGGGTGATCCCACCTACAGCCGCTGTCGCAAGCTGCCGATCGACTTGCCGGGCCAGGCCCTGCATGCGTTTCAGCTTGGTCTGGATCACCCGATCACGCGGGAGCGGATGCTGTTTGAGGCACCATTGCCAGATGTGATGGAACGACTTTTGAACAAACTCAGAAATCGGAATTAGCCAAAATCTGAGATGGTTTGCGTTGCAAATGCCAAGGCACCCGTGAAGCCAGCGTTGTAATCAATGGCCACTTCATTCGAGATGTAATCAGAGCGCAGATCGTTGTAGGCGAAGTCATCAGCTCGGCTGGGGCCTCCGACCAACGCGCCAATCAAGATATGTTCGTTGGCATCCGGAGAGTTAAATCCTTCCCAGCCAGTGCCAGACGCGGCCCTGTGATGGGGCTGCTGAGGTGAATTCTCACCAAAGCCAACCACATAGCTGGATCCGCGTGGATTGTCGCCAAGGATGTAATCAATGGACTCCAAGGCCAGCTCGCTGTAGAGACCGCCTGGGTTGGTAATGGAATCAGCAACGACGCCCGCCAGCATGGCGGTGTTGGCCGCATAGCGAAGTGATCCCCATTGATCCACAAATCGCAGGCCACCATCGGTGATTTGTGGTCCTTGATCGCCAGTCACCCAGCTCTCAAGCCAAGCTGAAACATCGTCGAGAGCTTGTTGATCATCGAGGTCTTGACTGAGTAACACCGCTGTCCCATACGATGCGTCGTCCCAGTTGGGTGCCCAGGCAGGATTCAAACCTCCGATCTTGGAGTGATAGCGATTCTGGGCTTCCAGCCTGTATGCCGATCCATCCCGGCCAGCAGCGTCCAGTCCCCTCGCCAGCCAGAGGCCGCCATAGGCGAGTTCATCCTGGAACCCACTCCACGAGTTGTAGAAAGGTTGAACAGAAGGAATCGAATCTGAATACTTGCCTTGATAAGTGACTGCAAAGTCGAACAACGACTGCGCATTGCTCAGGAGTTCATTGGCATAGTCGATCTCGCCATGGTCGCGAAACAGTATTGATGCGGAGGCCAACGCAGCAGCACTTGCTGCAGCAAGATCGGATCCTGGCTTCTCAGCGGTGATGGCTAAGGCTGGGCGCGCAATGGATTGGCTCTCAGGTGAGCTCCAGAGTGCATGATCAGCTTGTCCATCACCAACCTGAGCAATCAAGAACTCTGTGTTGCCATCAGCGTCCATCTGATGTGCTTTCAGCAGGTAATCCGTTCCCCAGCGAACGGTGCTCAGCAGCTCGTCGGCCTGGCCGGCGATTTGATAGCCATCATCAAATGCCAGTCCACCCCAGGCCAAGGTGCTGAGCGTGGAGGCAAGGGGCAGGCCAAATTTCACATGGTCGCCGGCGTCGTGATAGCCCCCGGTGAGGTCGAGATTGAGATCAGGCTGAAGGTTTTCATTGTTAGCGTCTCCGAAATAGATGCCGTCATCTCCATCATTGAGCCCGGAATCACCTCGCCATGGAATGCGGTTGGTGGCTTCGTCGAGATCTCCTGAACGGTTGGCTTCGTAGAAGAGCAGTGAAGATTCAAGAGCTTCAGCGTAGTCGTAGGGATTTCCGTTATTAATGCTGGGTGGTGATTGGGGCTCCGCCTCGGGATCCTCTTGAGGCGGGTTCATGATGTCGCTGACCTTGAATAAGATCACGTCTTGATTGTTGATCAGGGGGTTTCCCTTGAACTTGGCAAGCACAGGGTTGTCGCTGCCGAGTCCTTTGCCAGTGCCGTTCTTGTTGTAGAGAAGCTTGCCTTTGTTGGCTAAGTAGATCAGGTTTGCGTCTGAGCGCTTCAGTTGCCGGAATTCCGTTTTGTTGTTGGCAATTGCCAGGTTGATGGTGTCGATCCCTGGAAATGTTTCAGCATCAATGCCGATCCTGTCTCCATCGGTGGGATTGAAGTCGGTCACGATGTCCATGGGACCTCCTGTTGCGGTGAATGCAAAGAGGTCGGCACTGTCACGCCCGGTCAAGATGTCTTTCTGAGATGTGCTGATCAGGGCATCATGTTGCGCTGTTCCAATGAAGCGGTAGTGGCCTGATTTGGTGGCTTTGGGTTCAATTCTGTTCAGTTCACTCCATGGGTACTCGTCTGTTTCTGGTGTCAGAGTTGTTTGCAGCTGATTGAGATTGCCCTCAAGGGGATTTCCAAGCGTCACGATTGATTGGAAGTAGTTGATTACCGTGTCATCACTCACCTCCAACGCAGGCCACTGCGGGTAGTCGAAGGTGTCATTCATAAATGGTCTGGTCTGATCCCAATCCAGCACCGTCAGGTGGTTGATGTCGTGGTTGATGGCCACGCCCTCGATCTCGAGGAATCCGTGGGTGCGGCCATGCATCCAGCCTCCGTAGTGGGGCTCCATCTTCAGGGTGTTGGTGAAGGCGTCCACGAGCGCATGGCTGCGTAGATGGCTGGCGAAGCCCTCATGGCCGAAGGTTTCAACCATCGCCATCACCGCATCGGTGTCGCCTTGGCGGGCGGTGCGTTGGATGTCGGCCAGGATCTGCGGGGTGTAGGCCGCATCGGCGATCCAGCCAACCTTGGCTCCCTGCATCGCATACCAAAGGCCAACGCCTTTGGTGTCATCGCCCCAGGCCTGCGCGTTGTTGGTCAAACCCTGGGCATAGGCCCACGTACCAATCGCCTCGATCCCTACAGCCTCGAGTCCCGCAAAGGCCCTCAGACCGTTGTAAGCCTCAAGGGCTTCGGTGGTGATCGCCGTGCGACCCCCCACCAGTTCGTTGTGTTCTGAATTGTGGTTCGAGCCGTGGAAGCTTCCCCAGGTGGTGATGTCTGTGTGCACACCAGTGACGCCGCTGTGGTCGTGGGGCACGGACGTGCCGGCAGCCTCCTGAGGCGTCACGGTGAAGCTTGCTGACTCCAGCATCAGCATCGATTCGGTCAACGCTCCTTCCCGGCCGAGATCAACCCCTTGCCTGGCATTGAATCCAATGCGGACTTCGCCACCGGCAGGAATGCTTTGTCCCCACGATGAGCCCGTCAGTGTGTAGCGGCTGAGGCCATCGCCGAGGGGTTCTGTGCTGATCTCCACCCCCCATCCATCACTCTCCAGTGCATGAGGACTGATGAAACGGATACTCCAGTTGTCCAGCGCTTGATCCGAGGGATTGCTCACGGTGAGTTCGGCAGTGAAGCCGCCCCACCAGAGCTCTCCGTTCACCGTGACCTGCAGAGTGTTGGAGGGAGTCATGGGATCCACGGGGCGACAACAGCCTCAGTGCAGCCATCGGATATGAATCAAATAGCAATGCCCTTTGCGGATGTGTGACAGGTCTTGACTGGGATGTGTTCGCTCCCATCGGCTCAGGCGTCAGACAGGCAGCCGCGGGCAGGCATCCACCAGGGTTCGGGTGATCTCGGCCTGAGGGTTGGTCAGCAGCTGGTCGCCCGGACCGCTTTCCACGATGTGGCCCTGATCGAGAACGATCAGGCGATGACAGAAGCCGCTGGCCACCGAGAGGTCGTGGGTGACGAAAATCATGGCCAGCCCCAGCTCCTGCTGCAGATGGCGCAACAGAGCCAGCACCTCAGCCTGGATTTCCGCATCGAGCATGCTCACGCTTTCATCGCAGATCAGAACTTTCGGATTCAGGGCCAGAGCTCGGGCGATCGCGACCCGTTGCTGCTGGCCCCCTGACAGCTGGCGAGGCAAGCGATTCTGAAAACGTTCCGAAGGTCCAAGGCCCACCCGTTCCAGGAGTTCCCTTCCCCGTTCTCTCGCTGAGGCACGGGAGGCCAAGCCATGGATCAGCAGAGGATCAGCGATGGCATCCGCCACCGTCATGGCGGGATTCAGACAGGCCAGAGGATCCTGAAACACCATCTGGATCGAACGACGCAGCGCCCTGGCCTCCCGTCCGCGGGACAGCAACAGGTCTCTCTCAAACAGCCGCACCTGTCCGCCGCGAATGGGGGTCAACCCCATCAGGGCACGGCAGAGCGTGCTTTTGCCGCAGCCTGATCCCCCCACCACGCCCAGGGTTTCTCCTGCGTTCAACCGGAAGCTGATCCCGTCAACGGCTTTCAACCAGTTGGGCGCCCAGGGCGGACCTCCCAGGTTGTGCCAGCAGCGCAGCTCCTGCACGTCCAGCACCACGGTTGCCGCCGATGAGGCAGGAGTCGCTCCTCCTTCCCTGGCTCGGGCGGCCGCCAGCAGTCGCTGCCCCACCCGCGAACTGGGATAGGTGAGCACCACATCACTGGCGTTGATCTCTGCCACCCGGCCGCCGTCCAGCACCGCCATGCGTTCACACCAGCGATGGGCCATGGCCAAGTCATGTGTGATCAACAGCAAGGCACTGCCGAGGTCGTCGCAGAGGTCGCGCAGGGCTGCCATCACCTGACCGGCAACCGCCACATCCAGGCTGGTGGTGGGTTCATCCGCGATCACCAGCGGTGGGCTGAGCACGATGGCCAGGGCAATGGCCAGGCGCTGGCGCATCCCACCACTGAATTCATGGGGGTACGCGTTGAAGCGTCCAGCACCGATGCCCACCTGTTCCAACAGGGCTTCGGCCCGCTCTCGTCTGGTCCGTGCAGGCATCTCCGGACGGTGGGCCCGCAGGGTGTCCAGGAGGTGGTCCCCAATGGTCATGAGGGGATTGAGCCTGGTCATTGGGTCCTGGAAGACAAGGCCAACCGACTCTCCACGCAGTGCACGTAAATCGGGGATTGCCAGGCGGCGCGGATCCCGGCCGTTGAGCGCCAGGCCACCCTCACAGCAACTTCCCTTGGGCAGGAGTTGCAGAGCTGCTCGGGCGACCGTGCTTTTGCCGCATCCGGATGGCCCCACCAGCGCCAGGCGCTCGCCGGGGGCCAGGCGCAGATCCAGTCCATCGAGGGTCCAGGCTGGGCTTGATGGATAGCGCAAGCGCAGCTGCTGGAGTTCGAGAACGGCCCCAGATGCGTCGGTCATGGCAGAAGGGAGCGCTGGGGCTGACGGCTACATACCATGGATTGAGTCGCCTGGACGGATGCCCAACGCCACCTCCGCACCGGATGTACAGCCGAGAGACCAGAAATCGGCTCACCCCGCCTGCGGTTTGGTGGCGCTGCGCGACCGTCAGATCCGCTCACCCGAGGACTACGGCATCGAGCTGCCGCACTGGCTGCGGGAATGCATCGATCACGTCCCCCCGGGAATCGGTCATAGCTGCCCAACCGATTCGGAAGCCCTGCTGGCGGCAGCCTTTGATTTCGCTTTTCAGCTCCATGAGGGGCAGTTCCGCGCCAGCGGTGACCCTTACATCGTGCATCCCGTGGCGGTGGCTGATCTGTTGCGCGACATCGGCGCCAGCGCCAGTGTGATTGCCGCCGGTTTCCTCCACGATGTGGTGGAAGACACTGATGTGACTCCAGAACAGCTGGAGAGTCATTTCGGTCCGGAGGTGAGGGGGCTGGTGGAGGGCGTCACCAAGCTCGGAGGATTGCACTTCACCAACCGCACGGAAGCCCAGGCGGAGAACCTGCGCAAGATGTTCCTGGCCATGGCCAGCGACATCCGGGTCGTGCTGGTGAAACTGGCTGATCGCCTGCACAACATGCGCACCCTTGGCGCCTTGCGGGAGGAGAAGCGGCAGCGCATCGCCCGTGAAACCCGTGAGATCTATGCCCCTTTGGCGAATCGCCTGGGGATCGGACGTTTCAAGTGGGAACTCGAGGATCTCTCCTTCAAATTGCTGGAGCCCGAGGCCTTCCGGGAGATGCAGCAGGAGGTGGCCACCAAGCGCAGCGAGCGGGAGGAGCGTCTCGGTGTGACCGTTCAGTTGCTTCGTGACCGACTGGCGGCGGCAGGCCTGGAGAACTGTGACGTGAATGGACGCCCCAAGCACCTGTACGGCATCTGGACCAAGATGCAGCGGCAGCAGAAAGCTTTCCACGAGATCTACGACGTGGC
>WTFZ01000194.1 GCA_011523835.1 Synechococcus sp. CO36386bin_29
GACTGGGCCGCTATCTCCAGGAAACTCAGCTGTTGGGTTCGATTCAGAGCACGCTGTATTGGGATCAGAACACCCGTATGCCAGAGGGTGGAGCTCGTTGGCGAGGTGAGCAGCTTGCCTTGCTGGCCCGACAGCTTCACTTCCGCCAGAGTTCACCTCGCTATGCGGATTTGGTTCAGGAGGCAAGAGAAGAGTGGCGTGCGCGGCGTGGTTCTGATGAGCACATCGCAGCACAGGGGCGCAATCTTGATCTTCTTGAACAGGAGTTAAGCCGTCAGCAGGCTTTGGACCCAGATCTCGTCAGCGCGTTGGCGACTGCCAAATCCGAGGGGTATGACCTCTGGCAGAAAGCCAGGCGAGCTGACGATTTCGAGAAGTTCGCTCCGGCCCTGCGGACCATGATCGCTCTGCGCCAGGAGCAGGCTCGACAACTTCAGGAGCCGCGAGGTTGCTGGGAAACTCTGGCGCAACCTTTTGAGCCCGATCTCACGCTGGCGCGGTTACAAGAGCTTTTCGCGCCACTGAGGAAACGCCTGCCTGAATTGCTCGGTCGGATCCCAAGCGGACCGCGTCCCGCCTCCCTGAGCTGGGATTTGCCGGCGGATGTTCAACAGAATCTCAGCATGCAGTTGCTTCAGGACTGGGGGCGCAATGAAGCGATCACGTGTGTCGCTGAGTCACCCCACCCTTTCTCCATCACGCTGGGTCCATCTGATTACCGCATCACAACCCGAGTGGTGCCTGGTCAGCCGCTGTCCTGTTTTCTGGCAACGGCCCATGAATGGGGACACTCTTTGTACGAACAGGGGCTTCCGGATGTCAGCCATCAATGGTTCGCCTGGCCGCTAGGGCAGGCCACATCCATGGCAGTGCACGAAAGCCAGTCATTGTTCTGGGAAAACAGAGTGGCTCGCAGCTTGCCGTTTGCAGACCTTTGGTGGCAACGCTTCGCCTCTGCAGGGGCACCTTTGGATTCAGCCCATGATTTCTGGCAGGCCATGAATCCCATGGCACCCGGTTGTAACCGCGTGGAGGCTGATGAGCTGAGCTATGGCTTGCATATTCTGATTCGCCTCGATCTGGAGCTTGCCTTGCTTGAACAGGGTCTGCCGGTTGAGGATCTGCCGAAGCAGTGGAACCAACGTTACAAAGACTTGCTGGGTGTGGTCCCAGCCAATGATGCAGAGGGTTGCCTCCAGGATGTGCACTGGAGTGAGGGTTTGTTTGGATACTTCCCCTCTTATCTCCTCGGTCATCTGATCAGTGCTCAGTTGAGTGAAGCGATGGAATCCTCGATCGGTGAGCCTGAAGTTCATATCCGCAATGGCGGAACCGATGTGATGTTGAATTGGTTGCGTCAGCATGTGCATCCAATCGGTCGGGCCCTGAATGCTGAGCAATTGGTGGAGAAGGTGAGTGGAAAGCCTCTGACAGCTGATTCCTTCTTGAGATACCTGGAAAACAAGATCGATAACTTTGGCGCTTGTTAACTATCAGTTGATCAGTGAACTTCTGTCCTATCTTGCTGTTCACAAGGTGGTGTTAATCGTTGGCTTCTCTTGAATTTTTCGGTTGGGCTTCTTCATGATTGACGTAAGGTTCATTTCTCAACACGGTTGTCCCGTTCTGATCGCTGTCGATGTCAAATCACAAGGTCGTGCTCTTGGTGTCGCTGGGATAACTCCGCTGGTCTGAGGGTGGGCTCCTAAGATCGCCCCGCCGAATGCCCCTTTCCATGGCCAATCTCGACCAGGCTCCCAGTCGCAGCATGCCCAACCTGCTGCACGTGCTTCCGGCGTTCGCTGACGAGTCAGAACTGCGTCTGAACACGATCGTGGAACTCAACTCCAACACGATCAACAAGTACGAGCTGATCACGGAAACAGGCCATCTGAAGCTGGATCGCGTTGGCTATTCATCCCTTGCTTACCCCTTCGCCTACGGCTGCATTCCCCGCACCTGGGATGAGGATGGTGATCCGCTTGATATTGAAATCGTCAATGTCACCGAACCCCTGATCCCCGGATCCATTGTTGAGGCCCGCATCATCGGCATCATGACGTTTGATGATGGTGGTGAAGTCGACGACAAGGTGATCGCAGTGCTCGCTGACGACAAGCGCATGGATCACATCAAGAGTTTTGAGGATCTTGGCGATCACTGGAAGAAGGAGACCACGTATTACTGGGAGCATTACAAGGATCTCAAGAAGCCTGGAACCTGCACGGTGAATGGATTCTTCGGCACCGAGAAAGCCGTTGAGATCATTAAGACCTGTGAGGCCAGGTATATGGCTGAGATTGATCCCAAGCTCGTTGATTGAAGCCATGGTATGGAGGAGATCCGTTGGATCTCCTTCCTCCTTGCTTGATGCCGCTTACACCACGGTGAGCGGCATTTTTTGTTTTCACGATCTCAGGGTTTGAGCAGTAAAGGGCCCGGTGTGGCTGGGATGTTGTACTTCACCCTCAAGTCCACAACGGGTTGATCGGCGATCGCCCAGAAATCAAGGTCTTGAATGAGATTGACGGAGCAGGCCAAGCCTTTTTCATATCCAGCCATGGCGGCATCAGGAATGAACTGACCGGTTTCCGGAGGGATGATGCTGTTGCTTGTGCTGAACGCTTTGCCGAGGTGGAAGTCGAGAATCACTTCCAGAAGGGATTCAAAGCCGAAGCCATCGGTGAACAGTCCTGCCTGAAAGGCCGCCACATTCATCTCTCCAGCGCAGTCGGTGTTGAATCCGCCAAGGATGTGGCAGCAGTCGTGATTCACAAGAAGCTCTGAAGTGCTCTTGTGCTCCCCTGGCAGAGCCCAGCCGCGGTCGCGGTACCAGTGAAAGAACGTGTGGCCGAGAGTTCCTTCCGCGTACGTGTCGAGCGTGGCGTAACGGCTGGCGATGGATGCATCACCGATGGCCTGATGAACAGCTGCGATCACACCGCGAACGAAGCGGGAGGGAGTGTCCAGCCCTAAAAATTCACCCATGCTTCTGCGCCCGTAGTCGAGAAGCAGGCGTCTGAGGTGGTTGTCTCTCACCTCGTGCAGGTCTCGAAGTGTCTGCGGACTGATCTCGAGAAACGATGCGAAATCATCGACAACGCCCACCATGCGTGGATCCACGTTCATGTCCACATAGGGAATGAGTACGAGGATCTGAATCAGCTGGTTTCGTTTGCGTTGATCGGAGATCAACGCGGGGTAATCGGGCGGATGGCGAATCTCAAGAGATCCGAGATCCACGGAGGAATGCAGAACATGGCGCTGAATCGCCTCCATCATCTCCAGAGTGATCGGTTCCAGCGAAAGCACGCCTCCTGCCGTTCCAACGGTCTTGATCGCCTGCAGAAAGAGACGTGCTTCCGCGTCTGTCCAATGAAGCTGCTGGGGCATTGATTGGGTTCCGATGCTGCGATCTAGCACCCAGGCCTGGATGACGTTGTCGTTGCGTAGACCCCCTGATGGGTTTCTTCAGAAAGTCCTCCAATGGTGGACGGTTTTTGCTCTGGCCAATGAATAGCTTGAGACCAATAAGTCTTGCGTGTCTCGAGATGAAGCGCTTCTGTGTTGCCCGGGGGGCTTGCGGTGCGGCCGCTGTCGCTGCAGTGATTCTTGGTGGTGCGGCTCCCGCTTCAGCCTCGATGGCGCCTGCTCCGGTGGCTGGAGACACGCAGATTCATCTCGACCTGAGACAGCGGCGTATCAGTGTGATCCGTAACGGTCAACGCATCGGACCTTGGCCTGTGGCCATTGGAGACCCCAAGACTCCCACTCCGACCGGTGTCTTTCAGGTTGAGAACAAGCGGGTGAATCCTCAGTACGAAAGCACCAAGTCAGGCCGCGTTCATCCGGTGACCGGACCCTCCGGTCCCTTGGGCCATCGCTGGATCGGCTTTCTTCAACAGGGGCCCAACCAGTTCGGGATTCATGGAACACCCTGGCCCCATTGGGTGATGATCCGCGCGGCAGTCTCCAATGGCTGCGTGCGCATGCTCAACGCCCATGTGCAACAGCTTTATGAGCTTGTGGATGTGGGAACCCCGGTGAAGATCACCCGATGATGCCGAGTTCCTTCAACAAGGGGAGGCCTTCGCTCAGGCTTCGGGGCGCATCTCCGTAAAGATCTCCTGGAGGATTTCTCCGGCACCGCGGGATTTCAGGTCTGCGGCAAGGTCTCGCCCGATGGCTTCAGGATCGGTGAGGCTGCCTCGACGTTCGTCACGGATCAGGCGCTGACCATCCAGGCTGGCCACCATGCCGGTGAGGATGAGCTCCTGACCGTCGATGCGGCTGTTCACGCCGATGGGCACCTGGCATCCTCCCTCCAGTTCGCGCAGGAAGGCCCGTTCGGCCAGACAGCGTCCGGCTGTGGGTGCATGTTCGAGAACCTGAATGATTTTCAGCACCTCAGGTCGATCGCAGACGCACTCGATTCCGAGAGCACCCTGCCCAACGGCGTGAAGGGAGATGTGACCCGGGATGATCTGGTGGATGCGGTCCCCGAATCCAAGCCGGGTCAGGCCAGCGGCCGCAAGGATCAAGCAGTCGTATTGGCCCGCGTCGAGTTTCTCGAGCCGGGTGATCACATTCCCGCGCACATCTTTGAACTGGAGATGGGGGAAGTGATGGCGCAGCTGGGCCAGCCTGCGCAGGGAGCTGGTACCAACCACTGAGCCTTCCGGAAGGGTTTCCAGTGTGTGGTCAGCATTTTTGCTGTTGACCACAAGGGCGTCTGCGGGATCCTCGCGTTCGGTGATGCATCCCAGCATCAGTCCGTCTGGAAGATTCGTCGGTAAATCCTTCAGGGAGTGAACGGCGATCTCCGCTCTGCCCACAAGCATCTGGGCTTCGAGTTCTTTGGTGAAGAGGCCCTTGTCTCCGATTTTGGCGAGGGCCACGTCGAGAATTTTGTCGCCCTGAGTGGCCATGGCTTCCACTGAGATTGCCAAGCCGGGGTGTGCGGACTCCAGTTCCGCCTTCACCCAATTGGTCTGAACCATGGCCAGCTGGCTGCGGCGGGATGCAATGCGCAGGTGCTCGAGAGCCATGGACATTTCAAAAGGATGGGTCACCCTACGAAGCCGAGGGCTGTGTTTCTTCTCCCCTTGAAGAGAGTGATACGGAATGGCAGGGAGCAGTTCCCTGGGAGGGCGTGCCGGCTTCCAGGTCGTCGACAATGACTGGCCAGCTTTACGATTAATCTCTATTGATTGATTTCCATGCCAGGACCTGTTGTCAACGGCGTGAAAACGGGTCGAGCTTCCTCGAGTGAGACAGTGCCGCCAGTGGCTGAATCACTTCCTTTCCTGCCGGTGCTCAGCGAGGGCGCGATTCGTGTTGTGCTTCTCACCAGTGGAGACTGGCTTATCGCGCGTCTTCGGCAAACCACTGATTCCGATGGTGACCGTGCTTATCAGTTAATCAGACCCCTCCGGTTGATTGGTGAGCTAAACAGTGAGCATTGGTCGCTTCAGCCATTTCTTGAGGGGCTGACACCGCAACGCAACATTGTGATGTTGAAGGCTGCCGTAGCGGCAGTGCTTGAGCCTGAGGCCAGGATTCTTCAGGTTTACACCCGCTCCACCAATCAGGAGTGTCCACCATCGGAAACACCTGTTGAGCGCTTGAAGAAAGCGTTCCAGGAATTTACGGAGAGTATTGAAAGTAGTTGATGACAAGGACATTTAAGATCGGTTTGGCCCTCTCAATCAAAAAAGTATCGATTTAAAAATCCTTGGCTGACATCACGCGAATCGTTGATGTCAGCGGATTTCAGATTTCGTTATTTGATGTATTCCTTGAGGACGCCGTTGCGGTTGGGATGGCGGAGTTTTCTGAGAGCTTTGGCCTCGATCTGGCGGATGCGTTCTCGGGTCACATCGAAGATCTGGCCGATCTCCTCCAGGGTCTTCATTCGACCGTCATCGAGGCCGTAGCGCAGTCGCAGCACATCCCGTTCACGAGGACTGAGGGTGGCCAGGACGCCTTCGAGGTCTTCACGAAGAAGATTTTTGGCAACATCCTGCTCTGGATTTTCGATATCGGCTTCAATGAAGTCGCCCAGTCGGGAGTCTTCTTCTTTGCCGATCGGGGTCTCCAGGGAAATGGGGAGCTGGGCGCTCTTGGCGATGAAACGCAGCTTTTCGATGGTCATCTCCATCGATTCAGCAATCTCCTCTTCGGTGGGCTTGCGGCCGAACTCCTGGCTGAGAACTTTGGTGGTCTTTTTGATGCGTGAAATGGTCTCGTAGAGGTGAACCGGTAGACGGATGGTGCGCGACTGGTCGGCGATCGCACGGGTGATTGCCTGGCGAATCCACCAAGTGGCGTAGGTGGAGAACTTGTAACCCTTCTCGTGATCGAATTTTTCGGCGGCGCGGATCAGGCCGAGGCTGCCCTCCTGAATCAGGTCCTGAAAGCTCAGCCCCCGGTTCATGTATTTCTTGGCGATCGACACCACCAGCCTCAGGTTCGATTGCACCATCTTTTCCTTGGCCCTGCGGCCCAACATCAATCGCCTGCGGAAGCGAATGACTGGCATCTCCACGAGGGCAGCCCATTCCTTGGTGTCTGGAAGCTTTCCGTTGTCGCTTTCAAATTGGGCTGCCAGTTCTTCCAGATGAAGTAAGTCAGCAATCTTTCGAGCCAGTTCAATCTCTTCATCAGGACGCAGCAGCCTGATTCGACCGATTTCCTGGAGATAGACACGGATGGAGTCTTCGGTGTAGACCCCCTTCGGACCGACTTTGATACTGGCAAGAACCTTGGCTTTGGCCTCGGCTTTGGCTTTCTCTTCCTTGCTTGGACTTGCGGCTTCTGGCGTTGCCTTGGAAGTCTCGGTGGCTTTCCCTGCGGCGTTGGCCAGCAATTGATCGGCCGCGGCATCCAGATCTTTGGATGTTGAGGCAGAGGACTTTGTGCGACTGCGCGATGACGATTTTGTGGCTTTTGCTGTTTTCGCTGCAGGCTTGGCTTTGGAGCTCTTCGTAGACGTCGATGCAGCCTTGCTCTTGGGCTTCGCTTTGGTTTTGATGGTCAATTCCTTGGGTTGACCATTGGCATCAGCCATCATCACGATTGCTGGTGCTTTTTTGTCTTCCGCCGCAGCGGACTTGCGCACAGCAGGGCTCATGGAAACTCGGGCGAAGAACGTCGATGTCGAGAGTGCGACTGTGGCTTCTGAAGGGTTCAGAGGCCGTTCACTAGGTCTTTCGCTACCCGTTGCTCTGGGGCAGACAACACGAGACAGTGATCAAATCAGTCGATGGGTTTGCGGGTTAATGCAGGGCTGTCAGGGGCGTTCTCAGACCGGTGAGCCGAAAGGTGAAACCTGACTCAAGCAACGTGTCTTCCCACTGGACGGAACTCTGCATTGTTCCGACAACAGCTTTGAGCTGTCCAACAGAATCATCTTAAGAAAAAACATGTGATGTCTGCAACCCCAGTGGAATCCAGTCAGCCGACCGGAGCGCATGCTCCTTTCACTGTGGTGGATGTCTGGCTGGAAGCAGGGCGGGACGGGCGCACGTTCACGTACGGGGACTATCAGCAGCTGGGGCTTTCGCTCGGTGACCTCGTGGTCGTGCGTTTGCGTGGCCGTCGTCTGCAGGGGCTCGTCACAGCCTCACGACCCTTCAGCGAAGACGACCTCCAGCGTTCCAAACCACTTCTGCCCGTGGATGCTCTGCTGCAGCGGGCAGCGGTGGACGCCGACTGGCGTGACTGGCTCGATGCCATGGCGGCCTTCTGTCACACCAGTTCCTTCCGGATGCTCAAAGCAGCCTTGCCACCAGGCTGGCTAGGGCAGCGGGCGAAGCCCCCTGCCTCTGGCCGAAAGCTGTGGTGGGTTGCTCTTCAGCCGGCAGACGAGGCGCTTCCGCCTTGCTCCACCCGTCAGCAAGCTTTGCTGCATTATCTCGAAGCCGCTGGGGGTGGAGCTTGGCAGCGCGATCTTTTGAACCAGGGGTTTCATGCCGGGATCGTGCAGTCCCTGCACAGCAAGGGGTATGTGCGCCGAGAGCAGCGGCTCGCGTCGGCGTCTGGATCCTCCAATGAACGCCATGGCGCTTGCGGCGAACAAGACGGGCTGGAACCACCACGCCACCTCACCGGAGAACAGCAGGCGGCGATCGATCGGTTTCAGGCCTTGCCTGACGGCGGTGGTCTTCTGTTGTGGGGAATCACAGGCTCAGGCAAAACAGAGGTGTATCTGCAGTTGGCAGCTGCGGAGATCGACCGTGGTCGTCACTGCCTTCTTCTCACCCCTGAAATCGGCTTGATTCCGCAGTTGGCGGATCGCTGCCGCAACCGCTTCGGCCGGCGGGTGCTCGAATATCACAGCGGCTGCAGCGATGGGGAGAGGGTGCGCTGCTGGCGCCGCTGCCTCGAAGCCGATGAGCCGCTTCTGGTGGTTGGAACCCGCTCAGCGATCTTTCTGCCTTTGCGTCCCCTCGGCCTTGTCGTGCTTGATGAAGAGCACGACAGCTCCTACAAGCAGGAGTCGCCAATGCCCTGCTACCACGCCCGGGATCTTGCTCTGGATCGGATTCGCCGACAGGGCGGTCGACTTCTGCTCGGGAGTGCCACCCCCTCGCTTGAGTCCTGGAGCAGGCTTCAACCGCAGGGGCCGCTCGAACTGGCGCGGCTTTCCTCGCGGATCTCGAGCCAACCCCTGCCACCGGTTCGCATCATCGACATGCGTCATGAGCTGGCGGAAGGCCATAAGCAACTCATCAGTCGCGCTCTGATGGATCGATTGGCTGCACTGCCTGCCAAGGGAGAGCAGGCCGTTGTTCTGGTTCCGCGCCGCGGCTACAGCACTTTTCTCAGCTGCCGCAGCTGCGGTGAGGTGGTGATGTGTCCGCATTGTGATGTGGCCATGACTGTGCATGGCAGCCGTTCGCAGCAGCAGTGGCTGCGCTGTCACTGGTGTGACCATCGCGCTGCTGTGACCGACCACTGCACAGCCTGCGGTTCGTTGGCGTTCAAGCCGTTCGGGGCAGGGACGCAACGGGTGATGGAACGGCTGTCCGAGGAGCTCGATGGGTTGCGCCTGCTCCGATTCGATCGCGACACCACGGGGGGGAGAGATGGACATCGGCGCCTGTTGGCTCGATTCGCTGATGGTGAAGCTGATGTTCTGGTCGGGACCCAGATGCTGGCTAAGGGGATGGATCTGCCCCGGGTCACCCTGGCGGCAGTGCTCGCGGCTGACGGCCTGTTGCACCGTCCTGATCTGCGGGCTGGTGAGCACGCGCTGCAGCTCATGCTTCAACTCGCCGGCAGGGCAGGCCGTGGGGAGAAGCCCGGTGAGGTGCTGGTTCAGACCTACAGCCCGGATCACCCGGTGATCCAGCATCTGATCGACGGGCGCTACGAACGTTTTCTCGCGGAGGAATCGGCTCTCAGGCAGCAGGCGGGGCTGGTTCCCTTTGCGCGAGCCTGCCTGCTCCGATTGGCGGGTGCTTCCGCCGCAGCCACGGCGACGGCCGGAACTCTCCTGGCAGAACAACTTCGTCCTCTGTGCGCCGCTGCCGGTTGGCAGCTCCTCGGACCGGCGCCGGCGCCGGTCGCCCGTGTGGCGGGGCGCAGCCGTTGGCAGCTGCTCCTTCATGGTCCGCCTGAATCGTCCATTCCCCTGCCGGAGGGTTCGGCTCTCTGGGCCGGGTTGCCCAAGGATGTGACCCTCTCCGTGGATCCCGATCCTCTGCAACTCTGACGATCAAGACGGAAGCTGTGGATACCCGAAGCCGAGGGATTGCCGGATCGACTGCATCAGGGTGCTCAACAGCAGAAGCCCCAGGATCACCAGGCCCCCGAGCCCGAGGCGGCTCCATTGCCATCGATGCAACTGCAGATGGTTCACCTCTCCAGGGGTAAGGGGCCATACGATCCGGTTCTCTTGGAGCTGCGCAGGGATCGGCATGCCGCTCACGTGGCGAAGGTCGGTGCCTGGGCCCACGGTGACCGAAAGGGAATCGCGGGGCAGCGAGTTCATTCCAGTCAGGTCCAGATTCAGGATCAGGTTCTGCTGCACGCCGACCAGCCAGTTCCGTTCCTGCAAGCTGAACTCCGGTGGTGGGAGAGAAAGTCCAGCGGTGCGTCCAGCTCTTGACACTGTGTCGGCCATCAAACCCGCGGCCTTGTCAGCATTGAGGGGCCCTGTTGTGAGCTTGAGCGCACCATCTCGCAGGGTGGTTTCAGTCCAGTTCGGGGTCAGATCGCTCACAGCGTCTCGGAAATTGCTTTGCCAGGGCAGCGTGCGGCCACTGAGGCTGTTGATCTGCCAGGTCATTTCAATCCGGTCCGGGCCCACCAGATCCAGGTCTGCCTGGATCTGGACGCAGCCTCCGAGGAGAAGGGTGAGACCGATCAGCACCACGATCACGACAGAGGCAAACCCTGCGGATGGGCCTCGTGTCGGCCCCGTCGGCGGCGGCGGCGGCGGGGCCGGTTGCCGACGTCGACGTCGGCTGATGTGTGGCCGCTGACCTGTACGCGGCGCCATGTCCAAGGTGGGAAGTTGCATCGACCAGCGCGCAGGCCGTTCCAGGCTTGGAGCTTCCAGAACGTTCAACAGCTGTCTGGCCCGGATGCGAAGTTCAGGGTCTTTGCAGCGGGTGAGAAGCCTGCAGGTGGTGATGGCTCGTTGTTCTTCTCCCTGTCCCATCCAAGCGGTCACCATCAGCATGCGGATCAACGCGCCTTCGGATTCGCTGATGGGGTGGGTGGATGCCAGCGGTTCCAGAAGACGAAGACACTGGCCATAGTCACCGCGATCCAGTGCCTGCTGTGCTTCTGCCAGGCCGATGGTCATTGTTCAGCTGCGACCCACCACCATGGTGCCGATTCCCGCATCGGTGAACACTTCAAGCAGCAAGGCATGGGGAACCCTGCCATCCACGATGTGCGCGGCGGAGACGCCCTGGGCGAGAGCGCGGATGCAGCATTCGGTTTTCGGGGTCATGCCACCGGCCACAATGCCTTCCGCGATCAGTTTCCTGGCTTCCGACAGTTTGAGTTGCCGGATCAGCGACTCCGGTGACTCACGATCTCTGAGGATGCCCGGGGTATCGGTGAGCAGAATCAATTTTTCTGCCTGAAGAGCCGCAGCCAGTTCGCCAGCCACGGTGTCAGCGTTGATGTTGTGAGCGATTCCCTCAGTGTTGGCGGCAACACTGGAAATCACGGGTACATAGCCCCGATCCAGAAGGGGCTCGAGCACATCCGGGTTGACGCGGGCCACATCTCCGACCAATCCGTGGCTGCCATCGCCCCAGGAGCGTGCTTCCACAAGGCTTCCGTCGCTTCCACTCAGGCCGACAGCACGGGCTCCGAGGCGATTGAGTCCATTCACAATCTGTTTGTTGACCCGGCCCACGAGAACCATCTCCACCACGTCCATCGTCGATGGATCTGTCACCCGCAGGCCCTCGCGGAATTCAGGTGCGATGTCCAGTCGCTTCAACCAATGGTTGATTTCAGGGCCTCCGCCGTGAACAACAACCGGCTGCACACCCACGCTGCTGAGCAGAGCGAGGTCTCTGAACACAGCGGCCTGTAGTTCGGTATGGGCCATGGCTGCGCCGCCGTATTTCACAACGATCCGTCGCCCGGCGAATCTCTGGATATACGGGAGGGCTTCGCTCAGGACGGAAACCCTGAGGGCATCATCCATGGGTTCGTGATCAGGACTCTCCATGCTCTCCTGCCGAGGAGTCGCCAGCCGGCAGAAGGATTAGATCAAGGTTGTCTCCGTCCAGTGGTGTGATGGTTGCCGTGAGACCTTTGGCGAAGAACCTGCCGAGGCGTTCCCTGCGTTCCTGCCAGCGCTCGAGGGGAACTGCCTCGCAGGCGAAGCGCATGCGCAGGCCATAACCCGACGCGTCATCGAGTTCCTCGATTTCGAGCAGTTGGGGAGGACGATCCTCATCCCAGAGTTTCAAGGCCTCGAGGGAGCTCTCCAGATGGGCCTTTTGTCCGTATCTCCAGCGCGTGACATCGCCGAGAAGTTTTCCGAGTTCAGGTGCAGCGGCCGCCCTTTTCTCCTGGAGCACATCCTTGGGAACGACCCGCTTGGCGGGAGGCAGTTCTGACGACTTCAAGGCCAGTCCTCCAAGCAGGATCGGGATTCCATAGAAAATCGTCGGGAGGCTGAGGTTGGCATTGCCGGTGCCGTAGGCCACAGCACCGACCACCGTGAGGACCCCTCCGGCAACCGTGACCAAACTCCCCGGTGAAAGCAGATCCTTCATTCGCTCTCGATCAAGCTTTCGACAGTGGCGACATTCTGCCGGCGTGGGAGCCAGGATGGGCTGATCACCGACGACCTCGATGGAGAGCAGCACACCTCGGAACATCCCGACGCCCCCGGTTGAGGGGGTGTCGGAACTGATCCAACAGCTCGAGCAGGACAGGGCCTGGCTGCTTGAGCAGATCGATCGTGGGCGTTGGCCCGACTTCCGGTTGGATCTGGCCGCACTGGAACGCGAACTCGGTCAGCTGCTACGCAGAGCAGCGGAGCAGCGATCAACCGATCCTTAATCAGAAGGGAATGTCGTCGGTGTCAGGCACCAGCGGAGCGCTGTTCCATTGCGCGGCCGGTTCTGGCGCGGGTGGTTGGGACGCTGCAGGCCGAGGCGTTGCCGCTTGGGGTGCGGGCTGGGCCCGCGGAGTTGATGGTGCAGCCTGCATTCCAGCCGGAGTGGCGCCCACGGCATGCAGGCGCGACAAGGTGAATTCGGCCCGCTTCTCTTTGGTGCCGTCCTGCCTAGGAACCGTGTTCATGCGAAGCCTGCCTTCGATGACCAGTCTCTGGCCCACCTGCACGCGGTTCTGGAGGTCCTGAGCGAGATTGCCCCAACCCACAACTTTCAGTTGCCCGCGGGGATCATCCGGACGAAGAGCATCGAAGCCCACGTCCATTTCCGCGATCGGAGTCTGATTGTCCTGGGTGTAACGGAGGGTGGGAGCCTGGAGCACATCCACTTCCAGAACGCAGTGGTTCATCCTCGATCGATGCGGTGAGCGCCATCCTGATGCACCGACGAACGAATCGCCAGAGTCATGTTCTCGTGTTCGCAGGGACCGGTGAGGGCCCTGCACTGGTTGCGGCCCTCGCTGATGCGGACTGGAGTGTCAGCGTCAGCGTGGTCACGGAATCGGCAGCCCAGGTGTACCGGTTCGCAGATCTAAAAGATCTGCATGTTGGTGCGTTCCGCTCTCTGGAGGATCTCGGAGACCACTGTCTGATCCATGCGGTTGATGCGGTGGTGGATGCCACCCATCCCTTTGCACTCAAGATCAGTGCTCAGCTGCATCAGATGTGCAGGATTTACGCCCTACCTCTGGTGCGGTTTGAACGTCCGGGATGGACCGGCCCCCAGACGTCTTTGCTCAGCGGGGTGGAGGAGTTCTCCCAACAGTCCCTGCAGGGGCACAGGGTGCTGCTGGCTTTAGGCGCCAGGCATCTGGCAGCGGCCACGCAGGCCGGCCGGGCTGCCGGTGCCACCGTGAAAGCCCGGGTTTTGCCCACCCCAGCCGCGATCCGGCTTGCAGGTGCGGCGGGGCTCTCCGGCGAGGATCTGGCGGTGCTGCGACCGCTGGGCGGCGTGCGCCCAGGAGCCGTTGAGGCTGCTCTCTGTCGCCACTGGGCCATCACCGATGTGCTTTGCAGGCAGTCGGGAGGTTCGGCCGATGCGCTCTGGAACGATCTGGCTGAGACGCTTGGATTCCATCTGTGGAAATTGAAGCGTCCTTCTCCCCCCGACACGGTCCCTGTGGTTCAGAGCTCGCAAGAACTCGTCGCCCTTCTGGATGGTCTGTTGATCTAGTTCAAGTGCTTGGCGACCAAGTCCTTGAGCGACTCCTGGGACCGGGGCCCGAGCTGGGTCACCACCTGTCCTGCACAGATGGAGCCGATCTGCCCACAGGTCTCCAAGGCAAGTCCCTGGGTGTAGCCATGCAGGAAGCCGCCGGCATAGAGGTCGCCAGCGCCTGTGGTGTCGACCAGATCTCCAAGTGCATAGGAAGGAATGTCCCAGCGCTGGTCACCACTGAGCACCACAGACCCTTGCTCGCCGCGGGTTAGCGCGGCCACACTGCAGCACCCTTTCACCTGCGCGAGTGCGGCGTCGAAGTCATCGGTGCTGTACAGCGATGTGATTTCACTGTCATTGGCGAACAGCACATCCACATGGCCGTTCACCAGCTCGAGGAAGCTGTCGCGATGCCGGTCGACGCAGAAGCCATCGGACAGGGACAGGGCAACCTGGCCGCCCTCGCTCTTGCAGGCTTGTGCAGCAGCGATGAAGGCACGCTTTGCCGCAGGGCTGTCCCAGAGGTACCCCTCGAGGTAAAGCACCTTGGTTTGCTTCACCATCGACAGATCCAGGTCATCCGGCTCCAACTGCGTGGAGGCGCCGAGGAATGTGCACATGGTGCGTTCGGCATCGGGGGTGACGTAGATCAGGCAGCGTGCTGTGGTCGCCCCGCTGGTGGCTGCTGGCGTGTCAAACCGGGCTCCCACGGCGCGGATGTCATGGCTGAAGATCGATCCGAGCTGGTCATCCCGCACCCGTCCGATGAAACCGACCTGGCCACCGAGCTGGGCGATGCCCACCATCGTGTTGGCCACCGAGCCTCCGGAGGTCTCCAGCCCAGGGCCACTGGCGCTGTAAAGCGCTTCTGCCTGCTGCTCATCAATCAGGGCCATGCCGCCTTTCTGAAGGCCCTGCTGCTGAAGAAACGCATCATCGGTTTGCACGAGCACATCAACGATGGCGTTGCCGATCCCTACCACGTCAAACGTGGCGGAGGGTTTGGCGAATCGTGATGGACTCATGGGGGCAGTACGTGTGAACTCGGGAAGTCTCGCTCTTCGTGGCCCCGGCATTGCTGAGCGCTTCAGCTGATCAAGCGCTGAGCAGTGCGCGTTTCGGTCCGTGGATCGGATCCTCCACAACGATGGTCTGATCGCGGCTGGCCCCGAGGGACACGATGGCGATGGGCACTTCCATCAGGTCGGCGAGAAAGCGGAGATATGCCATGGCTTTCTCAGGCAGATCCTCCAGGCGACGGCAGTCTGCGGTGGAACATTGCCACCCCGGCAGGGTTTCGTAGATCGGCTTGCAGCGGGCGAAAGCCTCAGAGCAACTCGGGAAGTGTTCGATGCGTTCTCCGTCGAGTTCGTAGGCGACGCAAACCTGGAGGGCATCGATCTCATCGAGGACATCCAGCTTGGTGACTGCCAGGCAATCAAGGCCGTTGACTTCGACGGCGTAGCGTCCGATAACACCATCGAACCAGCCGCAACGACGACGACGCCCCGTGGTGGTGCCGAATTCGCCGCCACGGTCGCAGAGATGATCGTTGAGACTGCCGTCCAGTTCGGTCGGGAATGGACCCTCTCCCACTCGGGTGGTGTAAGCCTTGGCGACGCCGATCACGCGGTCGATCAGGGTCGGTCCGACGCCTGCACCGATGCAGGCCCCTCCTGACACCGGATTGGATGAGGTGACGTAGGGATAGGTGCCGTGGTCAAGGTCGAGGAGCGTCCCTTGAGCACCCTCGAAAAGAATGTTCTTCCTGTTGCGGGCGGCTCCATGGATTGCCCGTGTGCAGTCCACCACATGGGGTGCCAACCGCTGGCCGTACTCGAGGTATTCGGCAATCACCTCCTCGGCGTTGAGGGGATCCATCTGATAGATGGTTTGCAGGAGCTGATTCTTTTCCTGAAGCGGACCTTCAAGGCGATCCCTGAGCCGTTGTTCATCGAGCAGATCGATCACCCGGATGCCGCTTCTCTGCGATTTGTCGGCATAAGTCGGACCGATGCCCCTGCCGGTGGTGCCGATTCTGCGCTCACCCCGTTGCCGTTCCATCGCCTGATCAAGCAGGCGGTGGTAAGGCATCGTGACGTGAGCTGTCGACGCGAGCTGAAGCCCAGAGATATCGATCCCGTTGTTGATGAGCATGTCGAGCTCACCGAGCATCACCCGAGGATCAACAACGGTGCCTGATCCGATCAGACAGATCGTGTCCGGGTAGAGGATTCCTGAGGGAATCAGATGGAGCTTCAGCACCTGACCATCGACGACGATGGTGTGACCGGCATTGACGCCGCCCTGATAACGCACCACAACATCAGCGGAGCGACTCAGAAGATCGGTGATCTTTCCTTTTCCCTCGTCACCCCACTGAGCACCGATGACGACAACGTTGGCCAAAGACTCGGCGGCCCGAAGCCGCGGTTCTGCACAATCCGTGATTATCTCAGACCTGCGTGCCCAAGGTCAAAGTTGAGTTGGAATCTGTGAGGTTGCAGGGCCAGTTGTCGTCTCAGGTTCCACGGAGAGCCGCTTTCTCCGCTTTGCTGAGTTCTTTCTCAACACGGGTTTTCAGGGCTTCCGGCACCGGACGATTGGTGTAGGTGTTGTAGTGACCCTGAAGGGAATTAAGGGCGGTCTGCATTGTGGTGAATGAGCTCAATCCATTCACCTGGGGTCTGGGGCGGTACCGGGACATGTAGTCGTTGATGAGGTCGTGGGCTTCCTGTTCGGATCCCTGTAGCCCCTCCGCGTCTGAGGGCAGCGCCAGGGCGTTCTGAAGTATGTGGACAACGGCAACGGTGTCTTCGACGTAATCCCCGGTGAGCAGCGAGGTGGTGCTGTCACCGCAGGCGGTGAGCAGGAGGGTGAGTCCGAGGCAGAGCGACAAGGTGAGGCTCGTGAGCTGTCGGCCCAGACGGGTCAGCGCGGCGTGCATGGCTTGGAAGATTTGCGGAACTTTAATGGGGGTGAGATCCCGAATCACAGGCGAGTGAAGATGGAGTCCTTCACTTTTTGGAGAGCCTCTTGATGGGGAATGGATGTGGAACTGCGTGTTGACCGCTCCACCACTTCAACCTTCCCTTCACCAGCGTCTCTTCCCACCACGATTCTCCAGGGAATGCCGATGAGATCCGCATCCTTGAATTTCACACCGGCCCGTTCATCACGGTCGTCCAGCAAGGCATCGATGCCCGCGTCTAAGAACGACTGGTAGAGACCTTCTCCCAGGGTGACCTGAGTGGAATCCTGCATTTTGGCGATCACCACGATCACCTGGAACGGGGCGATCCCCGCAGGCCAGGAGATGCCGGCATCGTCGTGATGTTGTTCCACAGCTGCTTGGGCAAGCCTGGAGATGCCGATGCCATAGCAGCCCATGAGCAGTGCTTCCTGCTGCCCTGAGCTGTTGGTAAATCGAGCATCGAGGGCTTCCGAATATTTCCTTCCGAGTTGAAAGATATGCCCCACCTCAATCCCCCGGCACTCCGACAGAGTTTGGGAGGGATCGTGCACACACTGATCGCCGGCCTGGGCTGTTCTCAGATCAGCTCTGATCTGCGCCGGCATGGCGTCCCATGTCCGTCCCCAGCAGTGTTGATCCTTGGTGTTGGCTCCACACACGAACCGTGGCAAATCGAGTGCTGTTGCATCGGCCAGTCGCAAGAAATGGCCTTGCCAGGAGCGGCATCCTTTCAGCATTGAGTCACTCAGATCAGGGCCGATGGACCCGAAAGGAAACTCTGGAAGATCCTGCTGGCAGAGCTGATTTTCGGAGATAGGCCTGATCTCCAGTACCGCGGCATCGAGCGAACGGCTCACCGCATTCGCCAGCTTCACATCATTCAGATCCTGATCTCCTCGCAGGCTGACCAGGATCGGCTGCTCGCGTCCGTCATCGAGGCGAGCGAGGAGCACGAGCACTTTGACGGTTTGGGAGGGCTCCAAGTCGTTGGCGGCACAGAGCTGTTCGATTGAGATCTGATTTGGCGTCTCGAGTATTCGTTCCGGACCGTCATCGAGCGGTTGGGCCGGAGCAGGCAACGACGAGGCTTTCTCCTGGTTTGCCGCATAGAGCCCATCGCTACTGGTGAGAATCAGATCCTCACCGGCTGCGGCGGTCACCATGTATTCCTGAGAGGCTGCGCCTCCAATGGCGCCGCTGTCGGCGTCCACAGCCACGGCCTCGAGCCCACATCTCTGAAAAATTCGCGCATAGGCAGCAGCCATTGCCTGATAGGTGCTTTCAAGGTCGTCCTGGCTGGCGTGGAACGAATAGGCATCCTTCATGATGAATTCCCTGCCACGCATCAGACCGAAGCGGGGCCGGATTTCATCTCTGAATTTGGTCTGAATCTGATAAAGCGTGACCGGGAGCTGTCTGTAGGAGCGCAACAGGTCCCCGGCCAGTTCGGTGATCACCTCTTCATGGGTTGGCCCGAGGCCGATTTGACGGCCCTGGCGATCCTCCAGGTGGAACATGATTCCCTCTCCTTCGGTGTATCCCTGCCAGCGGCCGCTCTTCTCCCAAAGATCGGCAGGCTGGAGCTGTGGAAGAAGAGTTTCAAGAGCTCCAAGACTGTTTAGCTCATCGCGCACAATCGCATTGATTTTGCGGAGCACCCTCCACATCATCGGCAAATAGGCATAGATCCCAGAACCGATTCGACGGATATATCCCCCTCGTACCAGTAATTGATGTGAGGGAATTTCTGCGTCAGCAGGGACGTCCCTCAGCGTCACCAGCATCAGGCAGGAGACGCGCATGACATCCAAACAAAAGAACCTTGGAAAGTTATCACCGCTGATAAAACGGTCGATCTGAGAAGTGTCCCTTTGGCTGTGATCGTTGCTGGTGTCACGAGTCTCAGCTGCTATCGTCTGCGAATTCCAAGCTGTCCAAGAGCCGTCTCATGTTTCCTCGTCCGCTCGATGGTTCGGTTAATCCTGCGGCCGATTCAGCTGGGTTGAGTGGAGAGATTGGATCGGTTCTTTCTCAGTCTGATTCATTGGTAGGAATCGACGATGTTCAGAAATCGCTGAATCGTTCAAGAGCTTCTGTGTACCGATATACAAATACTGACCCTCGTAATCTCAATCCACCTTTTAACCCTCGAAAGCTAAATCCTGAATATCGAAGCGATCAGAAAGATCCCCTGATGTTCCATCCCAACGAGGTAGCTCGCTTTGCCAAGGATGTGCTGAGGATCAAGGAGGTCACTGTTGAAGTGCTGAATTCGCCCTCGACGGCGACCCAACAGGTTCTCTCGGCGATTCTTGAGGAGCTGCGTCTCATCAGGTCTCGTCTTGACGGAATGCCCGAGGCACCATCTGATCTTGCGTCAAGACGTGACCGTCAGGACCGCCCCGCTGCGTAGAGCGGTCGAAAGTGCCAGAATGTCATTGGTTAGGCGTCAGCCGTAGCCATTCCCGATCGAGGCTTTTGATTCCTCGATTCAGTCCCATGACTGTCCCGGGATGTCCCTGTATCCCACTGAATGGATCCTGAGCCTGTAGTCGAGTTCCACCCGACATCGTCATCGTCGGTGTCCATCCCCATTCTTGTTCTCCTGGGATTCACGCTCGCTGTGGCCGGACTGGGTGTCCCGATGGCAGCGGTCCTGAGCGATCGACCATCTCCACAATTTCCTTCTGTCACGAAGAGCAATGGATCTCAGGGCTCTTTCCCCATCTCCCTCTCCAGGACTGGTGAATCTCGTGGTGGAGATCCCAGCAGGGAGCCGTAACAAGTACGAATATTTCGAGGATTGCGGTGTGATGGCTCTTGATCGAGTCCTTCACTCATCGGTGCGTTACCCCTTTGACTATGGATTCATTCCCAACACCCTCGCGGATGATGGATCTCCCCTCGATGCCATGGTGATCATGGAGGAGCCGACGTTCGCAGGCTGTCTGATCCAGGCCCGACCCATCGGTGTTCTCGATATGCACGACATGGGGCATTACGACGGCAAGATCCTGTGTGTGCCAGTTGCAGATCCCCGACAAGCGAAAATTAAAAGTATTCATCAGATCGCTCCCAATCAATTGGAAGATGTTGCGGAGTTCTTCCGCACCTACAAAAACATGGAAGGGCGGGTGACAGACATCGGTGGTTGGAGAGATTCGGAGGCTGTGGGCCCGCTGCTCAGAGCCTGCATCGAGGCGGCAGGGCGCTGACTTGAAGGTGACGTTCGAGCAAAGATTTGCCGTCGGCCCTCGCTAAGCACCCTGGTGCTTGTAAGTTGGTCTGCGCCAAGCCTGTGAACGACCGTGCCCACCATCCGATTTGAGCAGGAAGGCCAGCAGGTCGGTTGTATTGAAGGTGCCAATCTGCGTAAAGCAGCATTGTCCGCGGGAATCAATCCCTACAAGGGGCTCAACAACCTCAATAACTGTGGTGGTGTGGGTCAGTGCGGAACCTGTGTGATCGAAGTGCTCGAGGGTGCTCAGAATCTCTCGCCCCGCAGCGACGTCGAAGAGGTTTACTTGTCGGATCGTCCAGCCAACTATCGCCTCAGCTGCCGGACAAGCGTCAATGGTGACGTCACAATCCGCACACGTCCCGATGATGGAGTGGGTAAGGGTTCCAACAGTCTTCTCGGTGCTGTGAAGAGCCTTCTTGGTCGCTGATCAGGACCATGTCTGAGCTAAAGGTTTACAGCTACTCGCGCTGCACAACATGCCGAAAAGCTCTGGCATGGCTTGATTCCCAGGGTCTCTGTGCCGAAGTTGTCGACATCACGGTTCTCCCTCCTGATCGACAAACCCTTCTGAACGCTTTTCAGCATTTCGGGCAGGTCAAACCTCTCTTCAACACGAGTGGTCAGAGTTACAGAGCGCTGGGTGCGGCCGTCGTCAAAACGATGACTGACGCCGAAGCCATCGATGCTCTAGCTGCTGATGGAAAACTGATTAAGCGTCCCTTCGTTTGTTGTGGTGATGGGACTTTTCTGGTTGGCTTCAAGCCTGAGGTTTGGGCAAACGCTCTGTTGAGCTGAAATTCAGGCCATCGAGCTCAGTAATCAGTTCATCCACGTCTCTCTGAAGACGGAGCTGACTCATGCTCGATCGCTTGAGGTCTTCCAGAAAAATGGCAACGAGTTCCTGACTGCGTTCAAGCACAGCGCCTGTTTCAAGTTTGTGGGCCAGCTCTTCCAAGAAACGATCTGCTGTCTCCACACCAAGACTTTCAAGCACCGGATCCTTCTGGCCCAAGCGATCTCCGGCATTTCGAGACAGGTTCAACAGCGAATCAACCAGGCTGATTGACAGCGTTTCGCTCAGTTTCTGTTCTGCATTGCCCACTCCCGGGAGTGTTCTCAGCGCTGCTGGGATTGCTGTGTCCTCTAAATTGCGTCGCAAGACATGGCCGACGAGGGCAATGAGCTGAGGCCGCAGTGCAGGCCCCACCTGGATGAGAATGAGCGGGAGCCACAGTCTGAAAAGTTCTGCCAGTTCCGGATCGCCTTCATCGACAACACTCTGATGGGTGCAAAGGCTTCGAATCTTTTCAGGCAGGCGAGGGGACTTCACCACATTCTGTGCCGTGTCGAGGATTCGCAGAGTGATCACTTCAAACAGCTCAATGGCAAGAACTGCTACAACGCCTCTGCTGATCACAGCTCGGAGGGGTTCCAGTTGAATCAGACCTGTATTGGATAGACGCTCGGTTACCGGTACAAAGCGCAGCAATCTCCAGAAAGGCATCAGTAGCGGTAAGTCAATCCAGCGTCTGAGCAGTGCATCTCGCCATGTGATTCCCGGGTAACGCAGTTTCAGGCGAAAGCTGCGGATCAGGATGTCGAGAAGGAACAGAATCTGGAAGGGAGTATCGATCTGCCAGGCCCGATCGATGGCCTGACCGTTTTCATCGGTTTCACGCCAATAGTTGGTTGCTGCAAGAGGGAGGATGCGTTTGTTCCAAAACTGTCTTTCCTCCTCCCAGTTCCGTGCCGAGAGGTGGTCGTCTCCCAGCAGATGGGCTGCAGCCTGTTTCGCCGAATCCATGCCTGCTTTGGAGCGCAGGCGATTCTTGAGCTTCTCGAGAGTCCCTGTCTTCCCTGAACTCACGAAGGGATTTTCGTCGATCAGTTGGCTGTTCCGAACCACCATTTCGAGGCGGAGCTGCCGCACCTCTGGACTGTCGATTCCTTTATTGGCCGCAGCTGTTTCCAGGCGCCGAAACTGATTGATGTAACTCTGCGTGTCTTGATGCGGCTCGATCCCCTTGATCCGGTCATAGGCCGGGGTGATGTCAGGAAGCCACGGGAGGGGAATCGCCAGGTTGATCGAGGGCAGAGGAAACAGGGTTCGCTGCAGCCAAAAATTCCGCAGCGGAACGTAGGTCACATCAAAGATGACCCAGGCAAGATTGAGCGCGGCGATCGTTGCGATGACCTTGTCCCAGCCAAGCCAGAAGCGCCTGGCCGCGCTGAGCCGCACCACCTGCCAGCGGGGTCTGACCATGGCTCCTCCTTGGTTAAACGAGGCTAGGAGCTCACCGTTCCACGCCTATCGTTAGTTTTCCCAGGTCATAGGTTCCCGTTGCCCAACGCGCAGCACGACCCATCGTCATCAGGTCCGGATCCTTCCGTCACGGCGTCAAAGGTGAAGGCTGAATCCGATGTTTCCCGTCCGCATCCCTTCTGGGATTTCTGGGGTCCTGTTCTGTTCACGCTGGCTCTCTATTTCGGGATCCGTCACTTCGTGGCGGAAGCACGCTTCATCCCTTCAGGATCGATGCTTCCGGGCCTGCAGATCCAAGACCGGTTGTTGGTGGAAAAACTCACTTACGGCGGAAGGAGTCCCCAGCGCGGCGAGATCGTGGTGTTCAACTCGCCCTATGCGTTCGATCCAGCGCTTCAGTCGGCGGGTTCACCGTCTCCATTGCGCTGTGCACTGGTGAGCTTTCCTCTGCTCGGCCTGATCCCAGGACTAGGGCATCCAGCCTGCGACGCTTACATCAAACGGGTGGTCGCTGTTGGTGGAGACCGGGTGGTGGTCAACCCTCGGGGCGAAGTGACAGTCAATGGCAAGGCTTTGAAAGAGCCCTATGTCACCAAGTTTTGTCCCCTCGATGATCAGGGAATGAGTCTCTGCCGCACTCTCAACGTGACGGTTCCGGAGAGACACGTGCTGGTCCTGGGCGATAACCGCAGCAACAGCTGGGATGGTCGTTACTGGCCTGGTGGACCCTTCCTGCCTGAGGACCAGATTATTGGCAAGGCGTTCTGGCGTTTCTGGCCGCTCAATAGGGTCGGTTCGTTGGGATCCTGAGCCCACAGCGCATCACACGGCCCCGCAGTGCCTGCCCGAGGAAAGGAAGGTTGGCCGCGCGGGGTCCCATCGGGTCGGGTCGTGTGGGCGTCCACACATGGTCAGGATCAAACAGCAGCCAGCGGTTGCTGCCCAAAGCAAGAGATTCTTCCCTGGTCCCCAGCAATCTGGACGGCCCGAAGCTGATCACCTGCCAAAGCTGCTCTGGTGTCCAACCTTCAGCAACAACAAGGGTCTGCCAAAGGCTTGGCAGCACCAGGTGATGACCGGAAACCCCCCGAGACCGTTGGTCCGGTGGCAGCAGGCATTCCTCGTCATCAAGGGGCGTGGCCTGAACGGCAATGGCCTGAATCAGGTTCTCTGCAAGGGCTCTGATCAAGGCATCGCGATCCAGGGGGGATCCCAGGGATGGATCCACAAACCATGTGGATGCACTGGCGCTGCTTTGAGAGGAATCAGCCACCACATGCCACCAGTTCACTGTGGCTTTCGGAGGCACCGGCATTTGTTGCAGCAGCTCCACAGCGCCGGCGGTGGAGAGTGCCATCAGAACCAGTCGGCGGTTGGGGTGACACTGCTGGAGTTGGCCAAGCTGGCTGAGGGGCAGTGTTTCACTGCTCGCTGGGTCTGAAGGCCATCCCGCCCTCAAGGCGCTGACGCCCTCCCGTAAGAGCCCCTCACCACGGAGTGCCAGGTCCAGCGGAGGGATCAGCACCGGCGTTGATCCCATGTCTCCAAGCGTCAGAGCGCGGTCCAGAAGTGCAATTGGTGGCATGGACCTGCCATCGCTGAGGCCCAAGGCTCCGGCTTCCAGCAGATCGGCATGGGCCGTTAACTCCACGCCGCCGCTACCGCTGCTGAACCCTCCCCAGAGAAGAACGTTGACATCGCAGTCGCTTGGAGCGAATCCCTGAAGATGGTCTGGCTGCTCGCGGACGCCATGCAAGGTTCCCGGGAGCAGGGCCAGTCGGCCAAAGCCAGCGTTTCCAGCGGTTCTGACCAAACTGTTCAGAGTTTCTCCCCTGCCGTGGAACGGTTCCGGGAGTTCGGAGTGGCAATCCACCAGGCATGGAGCCAGCAGTTGGTGGCCGGCCTCCTGCGGCTCCAGACCCTCGGATTGCCCCCTACGGCGGGCTTCATCCCCAAAGGCTTCAAGGCGCCGGTTCCTGATCAGAACGGCCGATTGCTTCTCAACAGCCTGACCCGGTCCGACCAAGACCTGAACCGGGTCCAGCAGCATTGATGCATCCATCAGGGTTCAGAGTGCTCCAGCAGCTGTTCTGTCCAGAACCCCTCCGAGATGGGAGGTGAGGTTCAGACAGGCAACTACTGCAGACTGCCCTGGTTCCGAGGGCATGTCGACCACTGTGACGCCTCCATTGCCCTGTTTGACAGCCCAGATGTCACCAGGACTGAGGCCGAGGAGCGAACAGAGAATGGTTTTGTTCACTGCATCGTGGGCCACCACGAGAGCCGTTTCAGACCCATCCAGGGAGTCCGCAATGGTGTTCCAGCTGCGGACGGAGCGTTTCCAAACATCCTGGATGGTTTCTCCTTCAGGCATCTGCACCGTTTCTGGCGTGCGCTTCCACTCATCGAGAAGTTCAGCCCATTCAGCCTTGATCTCTGATTCCAGCTTCCCTTCCCAGAGTCCATGGCCGATTTCAACGAGTCCGCGGGTCACCGTCAGCGGCACTCCGGGATGGGAGCGCAGGATTCCTTCGGCTGTCTGTCGCGGTCTGGACATCGCACTGCTGTAAGCACGCTGAATCGAAACGGTTTCCAGGAAGGCCCGTGCAGCTTCGGCTTGGGCGTGACCATTGCTGTTGAGGGGAATGTCGATCTGTCCCTGAAAGCGCCCATCACGGTTCCAGTTGGTTTCTCCATGCCGCACCAGAATCATCCGCGCTCCTGCCCCCTTGGCAGGCAGAGGTGGATTGAGATGCGCCGTGCTGTTCAAGCACTCGATCTGCACCTGGTGGCCACTTCCCTGAGGGATGAGATTGAAAACAGATAAAGAGGCGTTGTCGAGCCGCAACCGACGGAAGCCCCCTGCAGGGTTGCCCAGCAATGTGGTGATCAGGCAGCGCAGGATGGCGTTGTGGCCAATTAGCAGCACGGTGTCGTTGCTGTCAACGGGATGACGGGCCAGCAGTGCGTCAAGGAACTGGCTGGCCTGTTGCATCAGGTCCTGAAGGGGCCGGTAGCGGGTGCCGTCGTGACGGGACAGTTCCAGCTGCTCGGGATGACTCCTCCAGGCTGCATACTCCTCTGGAAATCTCTCAGCACGCTCGGCTGCCGTCAGGCCGCTCCAGGGTTCCAGATCGATCTCAAGCAGGCCTTCCTCGAAACACGGCTCAAGCGCATCGCTCCGGGCTGCCAGAACCCCTGCCGTGGTCGATGCAGCCCGTTGGAGCGGTGAGCTGTACACGGCTGTGATCGGCACATCCGCGAGGGCCGTGCCCGTGCGGCGTGCCTGGTCCTCGCCGGTTTCGGTCAGCGTGGAAAGGTCATCCCGCCCCTGGATTCTGCGCTCCACATTGAAGCTGCTGAGTCCGTGGCGAACGAGGAGAAGACGCAGGGTCACGGCTTCGTGCGTGCAGGGCGCCGCCATCGTATGAGTGAGCCCCGGTTTGCTCTGGCTTCGCCCGCTGCACGCGTCACCGACCAGAATCGTTCCGAGTTGCCTGAGACGTGTTGACCAGCCCACCTTCCGGACGACCATCGGCTGACCGGTTTTTGAAGGTGTTTCTGGCCTTCGTCTCTCTGGTACTCGCCACGTTGGTGTGGGTTCTGGGGCTGGTGGACAGCTTTGGAAAGCCATCGGTGGCTCCCACCTTGTCGTTGGAGCAACAGGAGTTGTCCCTTTTGGCCCAGCCGAAGGTGCCAGAACTTCTGCAACCGTTGGTGGTCGGGGACGACCCTGGCGCTGCGCTGCTGCGTACCTTGCGCGAGACCCCGCTGGACCGACTGGATGATCGCCAGGTTCTTCTGTTCACAGCCCTAGAACAGGACGAGGCTTACCAGGAAAGCCTTCGCCAGGTGGTCGTTGGCCAACCAGACCTCATCCCGCTTCAGCAGGCGCTGAATGGGACCAAGGCTCCGGGGCAGGATCGATCTGAATTGCTGGCACTCGCGCCGGATCCCCTGATCCGCAGCGTTGTATGTCGTGCGTTGGGAGGTTCACCTGCTGACTGCGTGGATTCAGCTCAGGCTTCCGCTGCGGCGCGACGTCTGGTGTTCAGCGAAGTGTTTCCGCTGGCGACCCTGATTCTTGGCGGCCTGCTCCTGTTCAGGCATGGCTTCCTGCTGCTGCGCCGTTGTTTGCCGCCCTGGCCGCCGCTCGTGTCGGCCCCCCTGAGCCCACTCGACATGGTTCTGCTGGTCGCCGGTGGCTTCGTTGTTCTTGGGGAAGTGCTGGTTCCTCTGTTGATCGCTCCATTCACAGCCTGGTTGAGCCGTGGCATGACGCCTGCTCTGATGCAGGGAGTCACCGTGCTCCTCGGTTACGCCGCGTTGGCGGTTCCACCGCTGCTCATCCTTCGCCAGCAGTTGTCGCAATGCGATCAGGAGGTTCCTCCACCAGGAGGCTGGCTGCAGTGGCAGATCCGTCCGATCACCTCCGCTCTTCTTCAAGGTGCAAGGGGATGGCTGATGGTGATGCCGCCTGTGGTCTTGACCGGCTGGCTTGTGAGTCGTTGGATCGGGGATCAGGGAGGGAGCAACCCGTTGCTTGAGATCGTGCTGAATAGCCGAGACCCCGCGGCATTGGCACTCCTGGCCATCACCGCTGTTGTTCTGGCCCCTTTATTTGAGGAAACGGTCTTCCGGGGGGTGTTGCTTCCGGTCTTGGGTCGTTTTCTCGGGCGTTCAGGAAGTGTGTTGGTCAGCGCGCTTGTGTTCGCGATTGCTCACCTGAGCATCGGCGAGCTCCCTCCATTGCTCGTCCTCGGACTCGGGTTAGGCCTGCTCAGGCTGAGTACAGGTCGTCTGTTCCCCTGTGTGGTGATGCATTCTCTCTGGAATGGGGTGACGTTCCTCAATCTTTTGCTACTTGGCGCTTGATCGAAGTCTCCAGTGTTGATCAAGGTTTCATCCTTGCGACTCTCCCCTGCAGGTGGTTCACTGGCGCATTGCTGAGCCTCAGCCGTGGTCGCGGTTCCACAACCCCAGTCGGTTTCCCCGCAGAAGCCATCCAGTGCCGGAACCTTTGAGGTCATTCAGGGCTCTCTGTCGGCGCGGCGCGCTGCCCGCCATTCCCCGCTGCTGGCTGGATTGCATCGTGTTGCTGATGGGGGGCTACTTGGAGTCTTCGTTGCTGTTCTCTTGCTCAGTGGTCTGACGCTTCACTGGCAGCATCGTTGGACCGTGGCGTTCAGGAAACTGGAGTTGACCCGTTCCCTGTCACACCGACTGACAGAGTCCACAGCCATGCTCGAACGGCACTTACTGGAACACTCCAGGGTCCCCCAGCGAATGGTGCCCACGACCGTGGCCAACCTTCTTTACCTCGATCGACCTGGAACCAGCTCATCTCAAGGTGAAACCGATCACCTGGGCCTTCTCGGCTCCCTTATGGAGCAACCGATCAAGAACGGCTACTGACCCATGGGGCGCTCGCGTGCAGCAGGACGGTCGATTCCGTCATCGTCCCGTCGAAGGGTTGTGCCCCTGGAGCCCGTGCCGGCAGGACGAATGCGCTTGGTGTTCGGTCTTCTGTGTGTTGGGTTGATCGGCCTGATGGGAAGGATGGCCTGGTTGCAGTTTTTCCAGGCTGAAGAGCTTGAAGCCCGTGCCAGGTCCGTACAAACCCAGCGCACTCAGCCACTTGGCATACGCCGACCGATCGTGGATCGCACCGGACGGCTCATCGCTCTCGATGAAGAGCGCTATCGCCTCTGGCTCCACCCCCGTTACTTCAACCTTCCCGGCGACGATCCCACGCACATTCGCCCACCAGCTGATGTGGCTGATCGCCTGGCACCCCTTCTGTCCATGTCCCCCGAGACGATCCTTCAGAAGATCGGCGATCGTCCCTCCGGGATCAAGCTGTTGGAAGGGCTGGATCCAGAAACAGCAGCTTCCGTCAGAGCTGCTGGCATTAGTGGGGTGGACCTTGAGTCCTACCTCCATCGGGTTTACCCCCAAGGAGAACTGTTTGCCAATGTGGTCGGCTTTCTCAATCAGGAACGTGTCCCCCAGGCAGGTCTGGAACAGAGCCGTCACGACGATCTGCAGCGTCATGAGCTGGCCAGGAGTCTGCGTCGTGGTGCTGACGGCACTCCCCTTCCTGACAACCTCGATGCCGGTGTCTTCTTCGGTGATGATCTCCGTCTCCAACTCACCCTTGATGCGCGTCTTCAGTCTCTTGCCGCCAAGGCTCTGAGTGTTCAGGTGAAGAAATGGAAGGCGAAGAAGGGAGTCGCCATCGTGATGGATGTCACGAATGGTGAGCTTCTGGCCCTCGCTTCGGTGCCGACGTATGACCCCAACCGGTACTGGGATTTTTCCTCCGCTCGATTCAGGGAATGGTCCGTCCAGGATCTCTATGAACCCGGCTCGACCTTCAAGCCCATCAACTTGGCTCTCGCCCTCCAAGAGGGAGTGATCGAAGCCGATGGAAAGGTTTACGACAGCGGCAAGATCAAGGTCGGTGGCTGGCCCATCACCAATCACGACCGAAAGGGCAATGGGGTGATTGATTTCGCCACGGTCCTGCAGGTGTCCAGCAATGTGGGGATGGTGCAGGCCATGCGTCGCCTGCCACCGGCCAGCTACTGGGACTGGCTCAGTCGCCTGCGTCTCGATGCCCGCCCCGATACGGATCTTCCAGGAGCGATTGCCGGGCAGCTCAAGTCAAAGGAGCAATTCACCAAGCAAGCGATCGAGCCGGCCACCGCCTCCTTCGGCCAAGGATTTTCGCTGACACCACTCAAGCTTGTTCAGCTGCATGCGCTGCTGGCCAATGGCGGTCGGCTGGTCAGCCCCCATATCACCCGTGGATTGCGCGCTGGCGATGCCCTCGCATCAGCTGGGACCCGTCAAGGTCAACAGTTGCTAAACCCCGAAGTGACCCGCACGGTTCTCGCCTGGATGGAGTCTGTGGTGGAGAAGGGCAGCGGCAAGGGAGCGCGAACGCCGGGATATCGAATCGGAGGCAAGACCGGAACGGCACAGAAAGCGCTCAATGGTGTGTACGTGCCTGGTGCGCTCATCTGCAGTTTCGTTGCCACCTTGCCGATTGATGATCCGCGTTATGTCGTGCTGGTCGTGGTTGATGAGCCTCAAGGCGGGAATGCTTATGGATCAACTGTGGCTTTGCCCGCCGCCAAGTCCATCATCGACGGACTTCTGGTGATCGAGAAGATTCCGCCGAGCACCACATCTGCCCAACCCTGGATCAAAAAAGGCTGATCTGGTTACAACGCCCTGTGCAGGTGGATACAGGAGAGGGTGTCAGGTCAGAAAACATAGCTACGTTGCGCCTATCGAGACTTTCAGCGCTATGGCCAGTCTGCTTGAGCAGCTCTCTGCAATGACCGTTGTTGTGGCAGATACGGGGGATCTGGAGGCAATCCGTAAGTTCACCCCTAGGGATGCCACCACCAATCCATCCTTGATCCTGGCGGCTGCTCAGATTCCCGCTTACCAGAGTCTCATTGATGAAGCGCTGCGTTCATCCCGTCGATTGATCGGCGACAACGCTCCTGTGGAACTGGTGGTTCGTGAGGCTCTTGATGAAATCAGCGTGATCTTCGGCAAGGAAATCCTCAAGATCGTTCCCCGGCGTGTGTCCACCGAGGTCGATGCCCGGCTCAGTTATGACACCGACGCCACGATCGAAAAGGGTCGCAAGCTGATTCGTCTTTATAACGATGCAGGCATCAGCAACGACCGTGTGCTGATCAAGATTGCTTCCACATGGGAAGGCATCAAAGCTGCTGAAGTTCTTGAGAAAGAGGGAATTCACTGCAACCTCACCCTTCTGTTCGGGTTCGGTCAGGCCGTGGCTTGTGCCGAAGCCGGCGTCACCCTGATCTCACCGTTCGTCGGTCGCATTCTTGATTGGTACAAAGCGGATACCGGCCGTGATTCTTATCCCGGTCCTGAAGATCCCGGCGTGCTTTCTGTGACTCGGATCTTCAATTACTTCAAAACCTACGGTTATAAAACTGAAGTGATGGGGGCGAGTTTCCGCAACATCGATGAAATCACCGAGCTCGCGGGCTGTGATCTGTTGACGATTTCACCCAAGCTCCTCGATCAGCTGCGTGAGAGCCAGGCCACCCTCTCCCGCAAGCTCGATGGTGAGAATCCCTCCAGCAGCGAGGCTCAGATCCACGTGGATCGTGAGCAGTTCGACGCCATGATGAAGAGCGATCGCATGGCTACAGACAAACTTGGTGAGGGCATCAAGGGATTCAGCAAAGCGATCGAAACCCTGGAGAGCATGCTGGCTCACCGCCTGGCCGAACTGGAGGGTGGCAAGGCTTTCGGTCATGCCGTTCAGGAGATCTTCCTGCTCAATGACATGAACGGTGATGGATCCATCACCCGAGATGAGTGGCTCGGAAGCGATGCAGTGTTCGATGCTCTGGATCTCGATCACGATGGCCGTCTCACCCCGGAGGATGTTCGTCGAGGATTTGGTGCTGCGCTGTCGCTTACAACAGTCTGAGTTCGGTCATTTCTAGACCGATTCTTGATCTGCGCGAATCACAATTCAATGATTTCCATCAGCTGACGTGAACGCTCTCGACACCATGCGTGCCCTCGCTAAGAAGAGCGAGGTGCGCACATTCAAGACCGGCGACATCATTTTCAAAGCGGATGATCCCGGGGCTTCGATGTTCGGGGTGCTCGAAGGTTCAGTGCGTTTGTCTTGGCAGAACGACCACGGTCATCAGGGATACGAGCTCATTGAGGCCGGCAACGTGTTTGGAGCCGGAGCCCTTGTGATGGATGGTCACCGCCGCCTTGGGACGGCGCAGGCGGAAAGCACCTGCCGTCTGATTGAGATGAACAGGGAGAAGTTCCTGTTCGCCGTTCAGGAAGCTCCGATGTTCGCGATTGAGCTGCTGGCTTCTGTGGATTCGCGTCTTCGCGATTTGAAAATTACGTCCGTCAACTGACCGGCTTTTCTATCGTCCGCTCATTCCACTCGGCTTTGGCCGTGATCCATGACCCTCCAGCTGGTCTGGTTCAAACGTGATTTGAGACTGGTGGACCATCAGCCCCTGGTCAGAGCTCTGGCCAGGGGGCCGGTGTTGCCTCTCTATATCGTTGAACCTGAACTCTGGCGCCAACCAGATTGCTCAGCCAGGCAATGGGCGTTCTGCCGGGAATCCCTTCAGGATCTCCAGCGGGCTTGTGCCGCTCTTGGCCAGCCGCTGATCATCCGCAGTGGTAACGCCGTTGACGTGCTGGAACGGGCCCGGTGTCAACTCGGGGTGTCGGCACTCTGGAGCCATGAGGAAACAGGCAACGCCTGGACGTTTGCCCGTGACCGTCGGGTGGCGGCATGGGCCAGGGAACGGGGCATCCCCTGGCATGAGCTGCCCCAGTTCGGAGTGGTCAGGCGCTCACGCAGCCGCAGGGGGTGGGCCCGCCGTTGGGAGGAGCGCATGGGGGAGGCCATCACTCCGGCACCCTCAGGTTTGACGCCCCTGCCTGGCATCGCCCATGGAGAGCTTCCGACCGTTGATGCCCTGTCTCTCCCTGCCGATCCTTGCGCGCACCGGCAGCTTGGCGGCCGACGTTTGGGGCTTCAGGAGCTTGACGATTTCCTGACGCATCGGGTGCAGCGCTACTGCCGCTCCATCTCCAGTCCGAACCTGGCCTTCAACGGCTGCTCCAGGCTTTCCGCTTACATCACATGGGGCTGCCTTTCCATGCGCGAGGTGCTGCAACGCAGCCGTGAACTCAAGGGTCGTGGGGTGAGCAGTTTCGGCTCTCGGCTGCACTGGCATTGCCATTTCATCCAGAAACTGGAAGATCAGCCCCCGATCGAATGGGAGGACTTTCATCCCTTCATGCGCGGCATCCGCTCTTTGGATCACGATCGCTTTGCGGCCTGGGCCGAGGGACAAACAGGTGTTCCCTTCGTGGATGCCTGCATGCGGGCTCTGCGAGCCCATGGCTGGATCAACTTCCGCATGCGGGCCATGTTGATGTCGTTCGCCAGTTACAACCTCTGGCTCCCCTGGCGTGAGACAGGTCTGCATCTGGCCAGGCAGTTCGTGGATTACGAGCCGGGTATTCATTGGAGTCAGTGCCAGATGCAGTCGGGCAGCACCTCCATCAACACGATCCGCATTTACAACCCGATCAAGCAGGGGATGGACCATGACCCCGAAGGGACCTTCATCCGCCGTTGGTGTCCCGAACTTGAGGATGTTCCAGCTGTGCATTTGCACGAACCCTGGTCTCTCGGCGGTACTAGGCCGATGCCGATCGTTGATTGCGCTCAGTCAGCGCGTGAAGCCAAAGAGCGCATTTTCGAGATTCGCCGCTCCGCAGGGTTTGATCGCCATGCCGATTCCATTCAGCAGCGCCATGGGTCCCGGCGTTCAGGTCTGCCCTCGACCCGGCGGAGACGATCAAGACGGCAGATTCCTGACCCCGGTGTTGAGCAACTGGCGCTGGATCTCTAGCCCCGTTGCAGGAGAAGGCGACGGATCACCCGTTGGGCGATGTCGCCGTAGCCCATTTCCCCGGAAAGGATTTGGGCAATTCTTCGCGGAGCTGTGGGTCGTTTGATCCCAAGCTGGTATCCCACGCCTGGAAAGCGATAGAACACCTGGGCGATGCGGCGGCCCCAGGCCATGGAGTCCCCCCAGCGGTGACGCATCACCGTGGTGTAGTCAGCGAGGGACGGCACGTCATTCCTGAGCCAGCGGTCGAGACATGTCGCGGCTTCGCATCCGCTCATCAGGGCCGGTCGCAAGCCTTCCGCCAGAAAGGGATCACAAAGTGATGCCGCATCGCCGACCGCCACCATTCCGTTGCCGTGCAGTGGACTATGGCCGTTCCAGACCCGCAGTGCCGCCTGTTGGCGGAGGCCAGCATCGGCTGGGAAACCGAGATCAGGAAGCAAGGCATTCAGAACGGTCTCGGCATCCATCGGATTGCGGCCGATGAACGTGCCCACTCCGACATTGATTCCCCCGTTCAGGGGAAAGGCCCAGGCGAAGCCGTGGTGGACAAGACCGAATTCGAAACGAGCCACACCAGGGTGGAGTGTTCCAAGCCCATCCAGGCGCACCGAAAGGGTGCTGGCGAGGTGGAGATCACGGGGGCCAAGTCCGAACTGCCCTGACCAGGGTGATGCCGAACCATCCGCAATCACCACCGCTTTGGATTTCAAAGTGTTGCCGCAGGCGGAGCGGATTGTCCACTGCCCATCGTCACGGTCGATGTCCTGAACCAGAAAGGGGCATTGGAGGGTGGCTCCGGCCTCCTGAGCCTTTTCAAGCAGCAAGCCATCGAGCCGTTCGCGTCTCACAATCCAGAACGGTGCTTCTCCTGGAAGCTCAGCGATCACAGGATCGTTCAAGCACCAGCTGAAATCCACCTGGCGGATCACATCGTCGACCGCTGGGCTCAGATCAAAGGGAAACCACTGCTGAACCGATGACGCCATGCCGCCCCCACAGGGCTTGATGCGTGGACCCTCAACGGCTTCCAACACGGACACGCGATGCCCGGCATTGGCAAGGTGAAACGCTGTTGCGGAGCCGGCGGCCCCGGCTCCGATCACAGCGACGTCGTAGACGCTCACACCTTCAAGATGTCGGCTTCTTTGGTGGCGAGGTGCTGTTCCAGTTCAGCAACGAACTTGTCGAGCGTTTTCTGCACACTGTCTTGTTCATCTCGGCTCTGGTCTTCGGAGTAATCGCCCTCCTTTTCCTGCTTCTTGATTTTGTCGATTGCATCGCGGCGCAGGTTGCGCAGGGCCACCTTGCCTTCTTCGGCGTACTTGGAGGCCAGCTTGCAGAACTCCTTGCGACGCTCCTCAGTCAGTGGGGGAACGTTGATGCGGATCACCTTGCCGTCGTTGTTCGGGGTGAAACCCAGTTCACTCATGGCGATCGCTTTTTCGATCAAGGCCAGAGCACTGATGTCAAACGGCTGAATCTGAATCGTCTGAGAATCAGGGGTGGAAAGGGTTGCCAGCGACTTCAGTGGTGTTTCGGCGCCGTAGTACTCAACGCTGATTCGATCCAGCAGGGAGGAATTTGCCCTTCCGGTGCGGATGGTGTTGAAGTTGCGCTGGGTGGCTTCCACCGACTTGCGCATGCTGGATTCGAGATCGGATTGAGACATGACGATGACTAGTTGCTGATGCGAGAACCGATGGGCTCACCTGCCACGGCACGGCCGATGTTGCCGGCTTCGAACAGATTGAAGACCACGATGGGGATGTTGTTGTCTTTGCAGAGGGCGATGGCCGTGCTGTCCATCACCGCCAATTCACCACTGAGAACCTGTTGGAACGTCAGTGTGTCGTAACGCACTGCATCGGCGTATTTGTGAGGGTCTTTGTCATAGACCCCATCCACCTTGGTGGCTTTAAAAACAACATCCGCACTGATCTCTGCAGCCCTTAGAGCTGCGGTGGTATCGGTGGTGAAGAAGGGGTTTCCGCAACCTGCGCCGAAGACCACCACACGACCTTTTTCCAGGTGCCTGATCGCCCGCCTGCGGATGTAAGGCTCGGCTACCTCTTGCATTTCGATGGCGGTCTGCACCCTGGTGGGAATCCCAGCTCGCTCGAGGCCATCTTGCAAGGTGATGGCATTCATCACAGTGGCGAGCATCCCCACGTAATCCGCCGTGGCACGATCCATCCCCGCGGCTGATCCCTTCAGCCCTCGAAAAATATTGCCACCACCAACAACGATCGCCAGTTGGGTGCCGCTGGCTACAACACCGGCCACGTCTTTGGCGATGGCCTGAACAATGGCTGGATCGATCCCGTAGCCCTGATCTCCCATCAGCGCTTCACCGCTGAGTTTCAGGAGTGCGCGCGCGTAGGCCATTCATCCACCTGATCCCGCTGACAGTAGCAAGCGAGATCTGACGGTCCCATCACTGGCGCCATGGGGCAGATACCGCTTGGATGGAGAAGCGATGAGGAATCCATGGCTGAGGAGAACGGCTCGCGCAGCTCGGTGATGGCTCGTCTGACCCTGTCGGCACTTGATCGGGCCAGCCAGGATCCTTCCTGTTGGCGTGATCCTTTGGTGCACCGCGCACTCCTGGTGAGTGGATTGTCCGTGTTGACTGCAGCAATGGGGCTGTTGCGAAGCGATCTCGATCAGCAGTAATCTCTAAAATTCAATCCCTGCTTGCGCTTTAACGCCCTGCTCGCGAAACGGGTGATGAATCAGCGTCATCTCCGTAACCAGATCGGCTGCATCCACAAGTTCTGCGGGTGCTCCTCGACCCGTCACGGCCACGTGGGTTAGTTCTGGTCGCTCCCTCAGTCCTGCAATCACGGTGGCTGCATCGATATAACCCAGCTTGAGCGCCACATTCAATTCATCAAGCAGCACCAGTTTCACCGCTTCATCCCGCAGATAGTCCAGGGCTGTCTGCCAGGCCGTCTCCACAAGTTGCTGATCCCGTTTCCGGTCCTGGGTCTCCCAGGTGAAGCCCTCGCCCAATGCATGCCATCGCACCTGATCTCCGAACGCTTTCAGTGCCCGCGCTTCTCCAGGTTCCCAGCCGCCCTTGATGAACTGCACGATGGCCACTCGCTCACCGTGACCGAGCGTGCGCAAGACGAGACCCAGCCCTGCGGTTGTTTTTCCCTTGCCCTGGCCGGTGAACACCAGAATCAAGCCCTTCTCCTTATTGCGTTCTTCAACCCGCTGCTTCTGCACTTGCTGGCGGCGCTCCATCCGTTTGCGATACCCGGCATCGTCTGTTTCAGGGGCGAGCTTTCCGCCCATGCCCAGCTCCGCGGCTGATTGATCGAGATCCTGCGGACTCATGACTGTTCGGTTTGGATGGGACGCATGGCGGTGATCCGTTGCAGTGCCTTCCCTGCGAGAAGCTCCTGCTTCACAAACGTGAAACCAAGCCGCTCAAGTTGGGAGGGCAGATCGTCTTCCAGCATGGCGGTCGCCGTGTCTGTTTCAAACAGCTCACAAAAGATCTGCTGAGGCAGTCGCAGCCAGGGGCCGGCCGGATGCAGATCCACCAGCACCAGCCAACCACCGGGTTGAAGCAGTTTCAGAGCACTGCTCAAAACCATCTCCCTCTCAGTGCGTGGGAATTCATGCAGGGCCACGCTCAGCTGGATGGCGCTGAAACTCCCGGCAGGTAATGGGGGATTCTCGGCAAGGCCCTCCACCTGTTCCAGCATCGGGTGGCGCGTCGCGGCCAGCTCCAAGGCACGAGGGGAGAGATCGAGACCGGTCACCGCAAAGCCCGCGGCGAGCCAGGGGGCCGCAGCCTCACCGCTTCCGCAACACAGATCCAGCACAGCCGACCCCGGTTGCAGATGCGCTTGAAGCGCTTCAAGACCCAGGCTTCGGAGTCTGTCGACACCTCCCACGCTCAGAGAGGACACCGCTGTGACCGTGTCGTAGATCCAGCGATAGCGATAGGCCAGGGGGCGGAGGAATGACGACATCAGGAGAGGAGGATCAGGCTCGATGACGGGCTAATGCCGCATCCACTGCCTGCTGCTGATCGCGGCGGGTGATCCAGTGGTGATAGGTGCGCGTGTGAATAGCCACCGAGTGGCCCATCATCCTGGCGGCAACGGTGTCCGGAAGGCCGATGTGAATGGTTCGCACGGCCCAGGCATGGCGGAGGTCATAGGGCGTGATTGGCAAGTCGTAGCGGCGGAACTGTTCGCTCACTCGTCTCCCCACCTGTTGCAGGGTGGTACGGCGCAGGTCCTTGCAGATGGTTGGCAACGCTTTCGGATCGTCAGCCAGTTCCTGAAGGCTGAAGCGTTCGACCCACTCGGGATGGAAGGGCCAGCTCTGGTGCTCTCCGGTTTTTGTTGTGGGCAACACCCGGAGAACGCGATCTCCACCCTCGGCCAATGCTGAGCAATCGCAGAAAAACACTTCATGGTTGCGCAGCCCGTAGGTGGCCATCAGGCCATAGGCCAGTCGCCAGCTTGGATTCGGAATCGTAAGGGCGGCTTCAAGAATCTGGCGGTCTGTCGGCAGCTGGCGGAAGCGGGCCCGGTGCAGGCCGTAACCTCCAGCCTCGTCACGCCAGTCATCCGGCAGCGGAATCTCCAGAAAGCGGGCGAAGGCTGCCAGTGCTGTGGCGCATTGCTGGCGGCTGCGACTGCCATCCTCGTAACTGACGAGTGTCTGCATCAACAGGTCGGCGTTGATGGTGCCGCCATCGGCCAGCTTCGATAATCGGCGCAGGTAGGGCAGGTAGGCACCGCTCCAGGTTGTGCGGCTGCCTGCTGGAGAGCGGCGACGTCGGGGATCTGCGAAGAAGGCTTCTTTGAAGCGATCCACAGCCCTGATTGCCGCCTGAGCGGGAATCTGTGTGAGGGTTTCGCCCCGGCGTGCGGACCAGACGGACCAGTCGAAGCACCCCTGATCGAGCTGCAGTTTGATCAGAGAGGCGGAATGAGTGGCGTGCTCGAGGCCATCGGCATCTGCGCTGACGCCGAGGCTGATGCGCTGGACCCCGAGCTTGTCGGGATCCTGTCGCCGTGGCAGTAACCCGCGCAGGTTCAAGCGGCGGCCGCGTTGCTCGATTCGCAGTGTCGATCCCTGCGCCGCCAAACGCGTATTGGCGGAAACCAACGCCCTTTCGAACTCCATAAATGTGTCGCCGATGCTAAGGATCACGTGAATGGCCGCTACGCTCAACCCCCTAAATCCGGTGTGATTGCTATGTCCCGCGTCGGCGTCGTACTGCTGAATCTGGGGGGACCCGAGCGCATACAGGATGTGGGTCCGTTCCTGTTCAATCTCTTTGCGGATCCCGAGATCATCCGCTTACCCATACCGGCTCTGCAGAAGCCTCTGGCGTGGTTGATCAGCACCCTGCGAAGCGGCAAATCCCAGGAGGCCTACCGCTCCATTGGAGGAGGCTCACCGCTGAGGAGGATTACGGAGCAGCAAGCGAGGGAACTTCAGAGCCTGCTGCGACAGCGCGGAATCGACGCCACCAGCTACGTGGCCATGCGCTACTGGCATCCGTTCACTGAATCCGCCGTCGCCGATATCAAGGCCGACGGCATGGATGAAGTGGTTGTTCTTCCTCTTTATCCCCACTTCTCCATCAGTACGAGTGGATCCAGCTTCCGTGAACTTCAGCGGTTGCGTCAGGGTGATGACACCTTTGAAAAGCTGCCGATCCGATGCATCCGCAGTTGGTTTGATCACCCCGGATATGTGCGGGCGATGGCCGAGTTGATCGCCGAAGAAGTGCGCAACAGCGATGACCCCACCAAAGCTCACGTGTTCTTCAGTGCCCATGGCGTTCCCAAGAGTTATGTGGAGGAAGCCGGGGATCCTTATCAGCAGGAGATCGAGGCGTGCACGGATCTGATCATGAAGGAGCTTGGCCAGCAGATGGGCCATGCCAACCCCTTCACGCTGGCTTATCAGAGCCGGGTCGGTCCTGTGGAATGGCTCAAGCCATACACCGAGGAAGCGCTCGAAGAACTCGGCCAGGCCAAGACCAATGATCTGGTGGTGGTACCGATCAGCTTTGTCAGTGAACACATCGAAACTCTTGAGGAGATCGATATCGAATACCGCGAATTGGCGACAGAAGCTGGGGTGGTGAATTTCCGGCGTGTCCGCGCACTCGACACCTATCCGCCGTTTATCGAGGGGCTGGCCGACCTTGTGATCACCAGCCTGAAGGGTCCTGAAGTCAGCCTTGATGCGGCGGCTGAGCTGCCGACGAAGGTCAAGCTCTACCCCCAGGAGAAGTGGGAATGGGGTTGGAACAACACTTCAGAAGTTTGGAACGGCCGCCTGGCAATGCTTGGTTTTTCCGCTTTTCTTGTCGAGTTGATCAGTGGCCACGGGCCGTTGCATGCCCTCGGACTTCTTTAAGACCTGCTCAAGGCCTTGACTGCCTCGGGCAGGAAAACAGGTTGAACCTTAATCTTGAAGATCATTACCTCGTGATGCCGCTGTGACGCTGACCTCCGCTCCCAAGGTCGATGCAGCGTCCGAAAAAGGTGATGGCTGCCGTCTGACCGGTGCCCATGCCCTGATGGACGCTCTGCGTCGCCATGGAGTCGACACGATTTTCGGCTATCCGGGCGGTGCCATTCTCCCGATCTATGACGCACTCCATGTGGCGGAGAGCGAAGGGTGGTTGCGCCATGTGCTGGTGCGGCATGAGCAGGGAGGAACCCACGCTGCTGATGCCTACGCACGGGCAACGGGTCGCGTTGGCGTCTGTTTCGGGACTTCAGGACCTGGGGCTACCAATCTCGTGACCGGTATTGCCACCGCGCAGATGGATTCTGTACCGATGGTGGTGATCACCGGTCAGGTTCCCCGAACAGCAATCGGCACCGATGCCTTTCAAGAAACCGACATTTTCGGCATCACCCTGCCGATCGTGAAGCATTCCTGGGTGGTTCGCGATCCTGCGGATCTGGCTTCGGTGGTCGCCCAGGCCTTTCACATCGCCGCCTCCGGCCGTCCAGGTCCGGTGCTGATCGATATTCCCAAAGATGTCGGACAGGAAGAGTTCGACTACGTGCCCGTGGAGCCAGGCACGGTGGTTCCGGCTGGATTCAAATCCACTCCCGCTCCCGATCTTGCCGCAGTTGCTGACGCACTGGCCTTGATCACCAAGGCAACCCGACCTCTCCTCTATGTGGGCGGTGGGGCGGTTGCCGCCTCAGCCCACGACAGTTTGAGAGTGCTGGCTGAGCGCTATCAGCTCCCAGTCACCACAACACTCATGGGGAAGGGGGCCTTTGATGAGAACCACCCCCTCGCGCTGGGGATGCTCGGCATGCATGGCACCGCCTATGCCAATTTCGCCGTCACTGACTGTGATCTTCTGATTGCGGTGGGAGCGCGTTTCGATGACCGTGTGACCGGCAAACTCGATACCTTCGCCCCTCGGGCACGGGTGATTCATTTTGAAATCGACCCTGCTGAAGTCGGCAAGAACAGGCGAGCGGATGTGGCGGTGCTCGGAGACGTTGGAGCCAGCCTGGCAGCTCTCGTTGAACTGAGTTTGCAGCAGAGTCCCGAACCCCGTACAGCAGCCTGGCTTGAAAGGATCAAGGACTGGAAACAGCGCTATCCCCTGATGATTCCTCCCGCAGAAGGAGCGATCTATCCCCAGGAAGTGCTTCTGGCTGTGAGAGATCTGGCGTCCGATGCCATCGTTACCACCGATGTGGGCCAGCATCAGATGTGGGCTGCCCAGTACCTTCGCAACGGGCCTCGAGGCTGGATCAGCAGCGCGGGTCTGGGAACGATGGGATTCGGCATGCCTGCAGCACTGGGTGCCCAGGTGGCCTGTCCCGATCGGAGAGTCGTCTGCATTGCAGGCGATGCCAGCGTTCTGATGAACATTCAGGAACTTGGGACTCTCGCTCAGTACGACCTGCCCGTGACCGTGGTGATCGTGAATAATCACTGGCAGGGCATGGTTCGTCAGTGGCAGGAAAGCTTTTACGAGGAGCGGTATTCAGCCTCTGACATGCTGAAAGGGATGCCGGATTTCGAGCAGCTGGCGCGCTCCTTCGGCGTTGAGGGCATCAAGATTGTGGAGCGTGCCGATCTCAAATCGGGACTGGCTGCAGCCTTCGCCTCATCTCATCCCACGCTCGTGGATGTGCATGTGCGGCGTGGGGAGAACTGCTACCCAATGGTGCCGCCCGGCTGCAGCAATGCTCAGATGGTGGGTCTTCCTTCGCATCCTGAGCTGGCCATGGACACCACGCGCGACTGCCCTGCCTGTGGGGCCGTGACCTCCAATGAACATCGCTTCTGCCCATCCTGCGGGAGCGCATTGTGATGGGGCGACACGGACTTGGGGTTGTTCTGGCGCTGATGCTGCTGCTGGTTCAACCCTTGCTGACCCACGCTGCTGAAGTCCTTCAGGTCCGTGAAGCAACGCTTCTGCAGGTGGGCGATCGCAACCGCAACTACAGCGTTCGTCTGGCCTGCATCGAGGTCTCGCCCGACGACCAGCAGCTGGCGATTGACTGGTTACGCCAGGCGCTTCCTCGTCGTCGTCGCGTCAATCTGCGTCCAGAGGGAAGTGCTGATGGTCTTCTGCTTGCGCGCGTGACGCCGATCGGTGATGAACAGGATTTGGGAGCTGCTCTGGTCGATGAGGGCCTGGCCCACGCAACCTGTCCTCCCGTTTGAGATGGCACGCAACCGAATCGCCTCCGGCATCGTGATGGTCCCTTGCTTTCTCCTTGGGTCAGCATTCTTCAGCACAGCGATCTGGGGCGATGTCGCTTCCGGTAATCGACCGCTTGCGGTGGGAATCGGGGCTTTGCTTGTGCTGGCAGGTGGTCTCGCTCTCTTGATTCAGGGGGATGACCCCCATGCCAATCAGTCGAATCCTGTGACAAAACCGGAAGATTCAGCCTGATCTCCCTAGCTTCAGTACTTGAGGGCGTTCTGCCATGGCTCATCCCTCTGAAGCCTCTTCCACGATTTCTGCTTCGGATCAATCCGAAGTCATCGCTCGATCTGATGTTGAAGGTCGGCATCGTTCTTCCGTCCTCGGACTTCTGCAATCTGGTTTTGTTCTCCTGGCCACGGTGATCGGCTGCCAGGCCCTCTCGGCCAGTTCTTCGTCGCGATCCACCGTAGTTGCAATCACCCATGCTGATGGGCCTGCCGCCAGTGCCGCATTCATGGGCGGGTTTGCTGTCGGGGTTGCTCAGGTCAGATCCTGTGGTTTCGATCCAGCTTCCATTGACTGGATCTTCATGGCTCCTGGTGATGATCCGACCGCTCTTCTGGGTCCACAGGTGTCGTTGTTGGTGGCGCCTTTCTCCGCAGATCTGGCCATCTATTCGCAGCTCGCCAGCCAACGCAAGCTTGGGGTTCTGCTTCCCTATCAGCGTGGTGATTCCCTCGGGAGCCTTGCTGAACTGGATCCTGAAGGTCGCCTCCATCCAGTTGTTCCCTCGTATCACCAAGATCTCAACCAACTGGCCGGCGATCTGCTGGATCAAGGCATTCAGCGGGTGATGGTGGTGGCTGATCCGACTGATCGAAGCGCTGATCAGGCGGAGGCGTTTGTTCTGGCCTTCCAGGGGGAGGGTGGAACCGTGGAGTCTTACGAACCATCCCTGGTGCAGCTGGTCAACTCCGAGGACGCGGCCGCTCTGGAACGCTTGTTCAAGGATGTGTCCTGGAAGGGACCTCAGGCCATCGTTTTGGCCGCGGCCCATGACAGTGCCCTGGCCCAAGCATTCGATCAGGCTCAGGACTCTGGCCGCCTCGGACAACGCCCCGAGGCGCTCCTTCGAGTCTGGTTGCTGCCCCATCACCGTGTGAGGGATCTGTCCGAACGTTCGTGGCCGCAGTTCATCGTGGATCGCCCTGCTCATGGTCCAGGGTGGAATGACTTCGCGGCCCTCTACCGCCGTTCACGTGGTGATCAGCCCTCGTTGATGGCGGCGGCTGGATTCGACTCGGCGCGGCTTCTGGCGCTCTCATCTCTGGCTCCACCCCCAGTTTCGACTGAGGGAACCAGGGATCCACTGGGTTGGCTGGATTCTGATCGAGAGCCGAAACCCTTATGCGCTGCGATCGCCGATCGCCTTCGCGGAGAGCCGGTACGTCTGATCGGTGCGGCGAGCGATCTGGTGTCGCGTCCGGGACAGTCACCCTCCGGGGAGGCCATCACCCGTTTGATTCCCGGCCGGTAGGTTTTCAGAGGGGACCATCTGCGGGAGATCGGACTTGTGCTGAGGCTGAGCGAGATCCGTTTGGAGCTTGATCACACCGAGGAGGATCTGGATCGGGCCGTTCTTCGTCGTCTCAAGATTCCTCAGGATCATCTGCTCGAACGCCATCTGGTGAAACGCAGCATCGATGCGCGGCGTCGTGATCGGATTCGTCTCATCTACAGCGTGGATGTGCGAGTGCGTGGAGAGGAGACGCTGCTCCGGCGGCGTGGATCCGATCGTCGAATTCGCCGCAGTCCTGATGAGAAATATCACTACGTTGCACAGGCTCCGGCCTCCTCCGGCGCGGCGGATGGACCGCTTCGCCCTGTTGTGATCGGAGCTGGTCCTTGCGGTTATTTCGCGGCCCTTCTTCTGGCTCAGATGGGCTTTCGGCCCCTACTGCTGGAGCGCGGTCAGCCTGTGAAGCAGCGCAGTGCTGACACCTTCGGATTCTGGAGAAGGACTTCGGAGTTTCAGCCAGAATCCAACGCGCAGTTTGGCGAGGGGGGGGCGGGAACTTTTTCCGATGGCAAGCTGTACAGCCAGGTGAGTGATCCTGCGCACTACGGCAGGAAAGTGCTGGAGGAACTTGTTGCCTGTGGTGCCAACCGTGAAATCCTCACGCTGCATCGCCCGCATATCGGGACCTTCAAGCTCGCCACTGTGGTGAGGGGACTACGGGCTCGGATCGAGGCTCTGGGTGGGGAGGTGCGCTTTGGAAGCCGGGTGGATGCCCTGGAGATCGAACCAACGTCAAATCCCGCGACCAAACTCCTGAAGCTTTCCGGTCTGACGCTGTCCGATGGCACGCATCTGGCTTGTGACCAGCTGGTTCTGGCTCCAGGACATTCGGCCAGAGACACCTTCGAGATGCTGGAAGAGGTCGGTGTTGCACTGGAACGCAAACCGTTTGCCATCGGCGTTCGCATCGAACACCCACAGGATCTGATCGATCGTGCACGCTGGGGAGACTGCGCTGGTCATCCACTTCTCGGTGCGGCCGAGTACAAGCTGGTGCATCACGCCAGGAATGGCCGCTGCGTCTACAGCTTTTGTATGTGCCCAGGCGGATTTGTGGTGGGCGCGACCTCTGAGCCAGGTCGAGTTGTGACGAACGGCATGAGCCAACACTCCCGCAATGAGCGCAACGCCAACAGTGGGCTCGTCATCCCTGTCTTGGATGAGGACCTGCAGGCTCATGAGCGCTTCCCGGGGGACCCCCTGGCGGGCATGGCGTTTCAACGTGCGCTTGAAGGCCTTGCCTTCGAGCTGGGTGGATGCGATTACAGCGCACCTATCCAGCGTCTGGAGGACCTGCTCGAGGGCCGTGCATCAACGGACGTGGGCTCGGTGACACCTTCGTACCAGCCAGGTGTACGTCCGTGCGATCTCGCAGAACTGTTGCCAGCGTCGATGACGGCTGCGCTCAGGGAGGCTCTGCCGGCTTTTGCCAAGCAACTCCCCGGCTACGACCACCCCGATGCCGTGCTCACGGCGATTGAAACGCGAACATCCTCGCCACTGCGCATTCCGCGCGATGAAGCCTTTGAATCGATCAACGTGCAGGGGTTGACTCCCGCTGGTGAGGGAGCCGGGTTCGCAGGGGGCATTTTGTCGGCCGCGATTGACGGAATCCGGGTTGCGGAAGCTGTGGCCCTACGTCTCGTGGAACGTTCCGAGACATGACCTTGGCTGGGATCATTCCGCCGCCTGAGCGACGATCCCACTCCACTGCACCGCTTTCACCTGATCACGTCGCCAGGAGTGGAACAGGTCGGGTTCACTGACTGTGCAAAGAGGGCACAGGGTGATCCTGTCCGGTCGTAGACCCAAGTTCACCAGCTGGAGGGAGGCAGCCCTGCGAATATCGAGGCGGCAGCGACCGTCTTCGGGGTCCTCACGGATGATTCCGTTCTGTTCCAGCCCATCGTGACGTCGCTCTGCCTTCCCTAAGGAGGCTCCGACCTGCTGGGCGACGGCGTCTTCAACCTGATAAGCCTCTCCGCTCACGGCAGGACCCATCGCAACCAGAAGGCGATGCCGTTGGGCACCCAGGGCTTCCAGTTGAGACACTGCTTCCGGGAGAATCCGGCTGGCGACGCCTCGCCAGCCGGCATGACAGGCCGCGACATGCCCGCTGTCTGGGTCGGCAATCAGAATCGGTGTGCAGTCAGCACCGCAGACCCAGAGACTTTGCCCACCTCGATCGCTCACAAGCCCGTCGGCTTCAGGCCAGGGGAATTCAGCAGCTTTCGAGGCTGGTAATACGACATTGCCATGAACCTGTTGAGGACGGTGCACACTCACGCCTGCTGAGAGGTACCCGGCCAGCTCGTCAGGGCCCCGACCCTGCCATCGACGGGTAAAAAAACCGTGTTCAAACCCCTGTGCATGGAGGAGGTCCGACGTCAGGTAGTACCCCCCGTAACAGCCGACCCAGGTCCACTGCTCAAGTGCATTGAAGCAGCGGTCAGGGCGCTGGAAGGGATCAGCGTCGCTCCTCCTGGGTTTGCTTGAATCCATGCTCAGGCTTCGGGTTGATCCCTGAGCATCCAGAACCCGTCAAACCGCTGGCTTTCAGGAGTGGTCTGCACGGAGATGAATTGCAGACCGCGTGTCCTGTTGACGGAGTCGACCAGAGCCTCTCGGCATTGATTCGCCTCCATCGGGCCAAGGTCGCTGACCAGCCAGCTGTCATCCTGACCGGCTTCAAGGACCAGTTGCTGGTCGTTCACCCGCAATCGCACAGGTTCCAGTCCCCCAAGCCAGCCTGCTAGGGCGAGGGCTCGGGTTTGGCTGAAGAGACGCAGGCCAGGAACCGGAAGCTCAGGATCCATTCCCTCTGGAATTGGAAGCAGATCATTGAATCCCAAGGGCCATTCAGCAGCTTCAAGCAGACTTCCCAACGGAAGGGCTGCCCAGCACCAGGCGTCTCCTCGAACGGCCTCAGGCAAAGGCAGCGGAGGAGTGGCAACGGGAGCGGGAGGTGGTGCGATCGGACCGGCCATGAATCCTTCGTCGAGGGGATACACGCTGCGCTCACGTTCCTCCAGCCAATCGAGGAGTGCATAGGTTCTCCTACTCGGGATCATTTCCAGGCCAAGTTCGCTGGCAGCGCGTTGAACCATCGTGCGCATCGCGCTGCGCCACGTACGCAGCCGTCTCGGCGACAACCATCCCTGTTCGTTGGCTGTCTCCAAAGCTTCCCGCAGGGCTGAAGCAAGCCAGGTGGAATTCACGTCCCCTGCCGGGCAGCGTTTTTCAAAACGGAAACAATTGGGCTCCGACGGGGTGGGAGTGCTTGTGATCAGCAGTTCCCAACGCTTTTTCCCATCGGCTTCAAGGATCGGTCTCGAATAGAAATCAAGTTCCCAGTCAGCCTGATTCTGGACCGAGGATGACTTTCCATTGTTTCCGGCGGTCTGGGAGGCGGTCATCATCCAGCTGACTGTTCCTGCTGCCTGAGGACGTTACGAGCTCTGTTGGCACGATCGGTCGCTTCCTCCATCACGCCATCACGGTTGATGAGGAGTTCACCAGGCTGCCCCTCAAGCAAGGCCGTGTTGAGGGCAATGCGTCCGCGTCCAGGATCAAGCTCTGTGATGAGTGCCTTCACGGTGTCACCTTGATCAAAGACTTCCCGGATCGATCGCAGGCTTCCACCGGTGATCATGGACTGATGGAGAAGTCCGCTGATGCCCCCGAGATCAATGAACAACCCATAGGGCTTGACAGCAGCCACAAGCCCCTCGACCAGCTGGCCGACTTCCAACTCGGCGAAGCGAGATGCGGTGGCGGCTTTCTTTTCTGACAGCACAAGTTTTCTAGTCTCGGGATTGACCTCCAGAAAGGCGACACCCAGGGTCTTGCCAACAAGTGCCTCGTGGTTCTCGCCATTTTGAAGTTGGGATCTGGGGATGAAGCCACGGAGACCCTCAAGATCACAGGTGACACCGCCGCGGTTGAAACCTGTCACCTTCACTTGGGCCACCTTGCCCTCCTTCTCGAGATTCTTCACCTTGTCCCAGCTCTGGCGCAGCGCCAGGGCCCTGCAGCTGATCGTGACCATGCCGTCAGCGTTCTGTTCCCGGGTCACCAGCACCTGGATTTCGAGGCCTTTTGGGAACCTCTCCTTCAGGTTTGTGATGACCCCTAAACCACACTCACTTTTTGGCATGAAGCCAGGAGCCTTGCCGCCGATGTCGACATAAACACCATCGCTTTCCATCCCGATCACTGTTCCAGTGACCACATCGCCAGTGGTGCCGACGGGCTCGTTTTCGTCCAGAGCAGCCAGGAAGGCATCCTCATCAAAATCGAAGTCATCGACACTGCGCTGACGTCCTCCAGGGGCCTGCTCCATCGGCGCAGGCTTGCCTCGAGGTTCCGATGCGCCCATGAGATCGGCCATGGTCATGCCGCCGAAATCATCGTCCTCAGGGGATCGGATCAGCTCCGACTCCGTTGCGCGGGGGGCTGCAGGAGTGGGTGCCTGAGCCTGAGGAGGTGGCGCGAGAGACGTCCCGGCTTCTCGGGCAGCTTGCTCGAGTTGTTCTGCCTTCGCCGCTGCAGCGTTCGCGGCGGCTCGGGCTTCCTCTGCTTCCCGAAGGAGACGATCCTGCTCATCGCGCTTGCTGATGTGCATCACCTGCAAGGGCTTCTTCGGCGGCTGTGGGGAGGAAGTGGCTGCCTTGCGGGACTCTGCTGATGAATTCTGACGTTCTGTGCCGGCCATGGGACCCGTCGTCCTTGATCGATCAGTTTGACAGGAGATGGTGAAATTCAGATGGAATGCTCGGATTCCTGCAGATCACGACGGCTGGATTTCCTGCGTTGGCCTGAAGCTGAATCGGGGCTTCAGGCTCACCGTTCAACATTGGTTTGGCCATTCGGTGCGATGGAACAGCACGGTCCGCAGCTGCCTCTCGCAACGGATGCCCTGTTTGCGGAGATGATTCTCTTCCGCGTTCTGGAGTCGCTCCCTGACGAGTGGCCGATCTGGGCGCTCCCTCCTCAATCAATCGGTCTATCACCGGAACATCGAGGATTTCCTGGAACCCTGAGTCTCAGTGCCGATCTGCTGATCCGCCTGGTCGTCCAGGTGGGGGAGCAGCTTGCGGACCAGGGGGCGAAGCGACTTGTACTGTTCAATGCCCACGGTGGGCAGATCGGGTTGTTGCAGGCCGCCGCTCGCGAATTGGCGGTCCGCGCCCCAACGATGGCCGTCTTGCCTTGTTTTCTCTGGAGTGGTGTCGCGGGGCTTGAGGATCTCATCCCATGCCAGGAGCTCCAGAACGGGCTTCACGCAGGGCTCGCGGAGACCAGTCTCATGCTGGCCCTGGCACCTGAACTCGTCGGACCGGAGCGCCCCTGCGACGGTCTCCGACCTGCAGTACCTCCACCGGAGGGGTGGAGTCTCGAGGGTGCCGCTCCTTGCGCATGGTTTACCGCTGACATCAGCAGCAGTGGCGTTGTCGGAGACAGTCGTGGAGCCAACGCCTCGATTGGACAGCGTTTGAATGCTGCCCTTATGGAGCATTGGAGCAACCAGTTCAGGAGTTTGATGATCTCGGATTGGCCGCCCTCGGCCGGTGCCAGGCGTGTGCGAAGACCATCAACCGAACATCCATAATCGGTGGCTCTGGTTACAGTCGGTCGCACTGATGAATACGGAAAAATCTATGACGACCCCTGTCACCTCCGAGGTCGCCGTTCTAGACGAGCAGACTGGGTCCACCCAGGCTCTCCCCGACTTTTCCAGCGAGGCTTACAAGGATGCCTACAGCCGGATCAATGCGATCGTCATCGAAGGTGAGCAGGAAGCCCACGACAATTACATCTCACTCGGCACTCTGATTCCCGATCAGGCCGACGAATTGGCTCGCTTGGCCAGAATGGAGATGAAGCACATGAAGGGATTCACCTCCTGCGGTCGCAATCTCGGAGTGGATGCTGATATGCCCTTCGCGAAAGATTTTTTTGCTCCCCTCCATGGCAATTTTCAGACGGCTCTGAAAGAAGGAAAGGTTGTGACCTGCCTCCTCATCCAGGCCTTGTTGATTGAAGCTTTCGCGATTTCGGCTTACCACATTTATATCCCGGTCGCAGATCCCTTCGCGCGCAAGATCACTGAGGGTGTTGTCAAGGATGAGTACACCCATCTCAACTACGGTCAGGAGTGGCTTAAGGCCAACTTCGAGGCCAGTCGCGACGAGTTGATGGAAGCCAACAAAGTGAATCTGCCCTTGATTCGCTCGATGCTCGAGCAGGTTGCTGAAGATGCCGCTGTTCTCAAGATGGAGAAAGAAGATCTCATCGAAGATTTCCTGATCGCTTACCAGGAGGCCTTGGAGCAGATCGGTTTCACCTCGAGAGATATTGCTCGGATGGCTGCTGCGGCTCTCGCGATCTGAGCAGAAAGACCCTGATCTGGTCCGGTTCCCCCACAGGCACGATATGCAGAGCACATGCCGACGTGGGACGATGATCGATCAGCCCACCATCAGGTGCGGTTCTGTTCCATGCGTTTACACACGACCGTCGGCGGCACATGTTTGGTCTGATCGGACATTCCACAAGTTTTGAAGCCGCCAGGCGGAAGGCTTCCGAACTTGGGTTCGATCACATCGCGGATGGGGATCTCGATGTGTGGTGCAGTGCTCCGCCACAACTTGTGGAGCATGTCGAGGTCACCAGTGCTACAGGACGAACCATTCAGGGCGCTTACATCGATTCCTGCTTCGTGCCGGAAATGTTGAGCCGCTTCAAGACGGCCCGCCGCAAGGTGCTCAATGCGATGGAGCTTGCTCAGAAAAAGGGCATCGACATCACAGCTCTCGGCGGATTCACATCGATCATCTTCGAGAACTTCAACCTGCTGCAGCATCAGCATGTCCGCAGCACGACCTTGGCCTGGGAGCGCTTCACCACAGGCAATACCCACACCGCCTGGGTGATCTGTCGTCAGGTTGAGAACAACGCCCCTTCCCTTGGGATCGACCTCAAGAAGGCCTCAGTGGCTGTTGTTGGAGCGACAGGCGACATCGGCAGTGCCGTGTGCCGCTGGCTCTCCTCCAGGACCGGCGTGGCTGAATTGCTGCTCGTGGCTCGGCAACAGAAGCCGCTTGAAGATCTCCGAGACGAGTTGGGTGGCGGCCGGATCCTTAGTCTTGAGGATGCTCTGCCGGAAGCTGATGTGGTGGTTTGGGTGGCCAGCATGCCGCGCACCCTTGAAATTGATACCTCGCGACTGAAATCACCCTGCCTGATGATTGATGGTGGCTATCCCAAGAACCTCGATGCTCGCGTGGCTGGTCAAGGGGTTCACGTGTTGAAGGGTGGAATTGTTGAGTTCTTCACTGACATCGGTTGGTCGATGATGGAAATTGCCGAGATGGAGAAACCCCAGCGTCAAATGTTTGCCTGTTTCGCCGAAGCCATGCTGCTCGAGTTTGAGTCGCATCACACCAACTTCAGTTGGGGACGAAACAACATCACGCTTGAGAAGATGGATTTCATCGGTGGGGCTTCGGTGCGCCATGGTTTCACCACCCTCAACCTGCACGGCCTCCCTGAGGCTGCAGCCGCCTGACCTCACTCTCTTGATTCGCCATGCCACGCCGTCCGCTTCTCGAGTTTGAGAAACCTCTGGTCGAACTCGAGCAGCAGATTGAACAGATCCGGCAGCGGGCTCGGGACTCAGAGGTTGATGTCAGTCCCCAGTTGCAGCAACTCGAAACACTGGCCGCACGTCGTCGAGAAGAGATTTTCAGATCTTTATCACCTGCTCAGAAGATCCAGGTGGCGCGTCACCCCCATCGCCCCAGTTCGCTGGATTACATCCAGATGCTCTGTGACGATTGGGTTGAGCTCCATGGGGACCGACGTGGCAGTGACGATCAGGCTCTGATCGGAGGCCTCGGTCGTTTGGCTGATCGCTCGGTGCTGCTGATCGGACATCAGAAGGGACGGGACACCAAAGAAAACGTGGCTCGCAACTTCGGGATGGCAACCCCAGGCGGCTACCGCAAGGCTCTACGCCTGATGGATCATGCCGATCGCTTTCGACTGCCGATTCTCTCGTTTATCGATACACCCGGAGCCTACGCCGGTCTGCTCGCTGAGGAGCAGGGGCAAGGTGAGGCCATTGCCGTGAATCTGCGCGAGATGTTCGGTTTCCGGGTGCCGATCATCGCCACAGTGATTGGTGAAGGTGGATCCGGTGGGGCGTTGGGAATCGGTGTTGCCGACAGGCTGCTCATGTTCGAGCACAGCGTTTACACGGTCGCCAGTCCTGAGGCCTGCGCGTCCATCCTTTGGCGTGATGCAGCCAAGGCTTCGGAAGCGGCTTCAGCCCTCAAGATCACGGGCCCAGATCTGCTCAGTCTTGGCGTTGTGGATGAAGTGCTTCCCGAGCCCATTGGCGGAAACCATTGGGCTCCCCTAGAGGCTGGTGAGATCTTGCGAGAGGCGCTTGCCCGCAATCTTGAGGCTTTGCTCGAGTTGTCCGAGCAGCAGCTCATTGAGCAGCGTTACCGCAAATTCAGGGCGATGGGGCGTTTTCTTGATGATTCGGCAACAAAAGCTGCCGCGGCTGACTAGGGTGCGTCGGCTTGCCTGGTTTCATTGCCTTCCGTCCTGATCACAGGTGCATCCCGGGGGATTGGTCATGCTGCTGCAAAGGCATTTGCAGAAGCAGGATGGGACCTCCTTCTGGTCTCTCGAAGTGAAGCGGCTCTTCAGTCTCTTTCTTCTGAACTCTCTGCCTGCGGTGTCCGTGTCGTCTTTCAAGCCATTGATCTCACGGATCCGGCAGCTATTGCTCCCGGACTCGAGAATCTGCTCAGTCAGGGACTGAGGCCATCGGTTCTTGTCAATAACGCAGGCGCAGCCTGGACAGGTGATCTGTTGGCCATGCCGCTTGATCGATGGGAGTGGCTCATGCAGCTCAACCTCACCAGTGTCTTTCAGGTTTGTGCCGCTGTCGTGCCTGCCATGCGTCCAGCAGGGGGCCTGGTGATCAATGTGAGCAGCCACGCGGCAAGGAATGCCTTCCCTGGTTGGGGGGCTTACTGCATGGTCAAAGCGGCTCTGGCCAGTTTCACGCGCTGCCTGGCTGAGGAGGAGCGTTCGAATGGGATCCGAGCCTGCACGCTCACGCTCGGAGCTGTGGATACTCCACTCTGGGATTCCCCTACGGTGGATAGCTCATTTGACCGCCGTGCCATGCTTCCCGTGAATCAGGCGGCTGCCGCGCTTCTGCATCTTGCTCAGCAACCTGCCACACAGGTCATCGAAGACCTCACTCTGATGCCGGCTACCGGCGCTTTCTGATCTCAGCTCAATATGACTTCCACACTTCCTGTCTCCACCAACGGCAACGGGCCTCTAGTCAAAAACGGAAAGCTCCCTGCTCTTGAATCTCTTGTTTCTGAGCGTATCCGCGCTCGACTGCGTGACAAGGATGTGTCGTTCCTGGCTAACGACAACGTGGCTGATTACATCCTCCCAGGGGAGCTCGATGAGCTGCAGGTCGAGGTTGCCGATCGTGTGCGTGATCTGCTCAAAGCTCTGGTGATCGATATCGAAAACGACCACAACACTGCTGAGACTGCAGAGCGAGTGGCGAAGATGTATTTGCACGAAGTCTTTAAAGGCCGGTATCACCAACAGCCCAAAGTCGCAAGCTTCCCTAATGTCAAAAAGCTTGATGAGATTTATACCGTCGGTCCAATCACGGTGCGTTCAGCCTGTTCCCACCATTTGGTGCCGATTATGGGGAACTGCTGGATCGGTATCAAGCCAGGTGAAAGAGTGATTGGCCTCTCGAAATTCACTCGAGTTGCTGACTGGGTGTTTTCAAGGCCTCATATCCAGGAAGAGGCAGTGATGATTCTCGCTGACGAAATCGAGCGGCTTTGTGAGCCCCAAGGCTTGGGAATCATTATCAAAGCTCAGCACTACTGCATGAAATGGCGTGGTGTGAAAGAACCTCAGACCAGCATGGTGAACTCAGTGGTTCGTGGCGATTTTCGTCATGACCCCAGCCTAAAACAGGAGTTTTTCGAGCTTGTACGGCAGCAGGAGGCACTTCTTAGCACCTGATTTGTTCATTCTCTTCGGGGTTGGTGAGTATTTAGCGATTGATAGGACCGAGCCTGTTGCTTGCGATCCTCTGCACTCTCCCATCTGTGGTTCGTACAACGAGCACGGCCATTAGTTGATTGCCCCGATCACTTGAGCGAATCCGATAAGAGCTTTCACTGACGCTGTTGACCAATTGCCAGTTTCCCTGTTTCTTCCGTTGGTACCAGTGGATTTGGATGTCTTCGATTTGGTCACCTTGAAGCATCAACTCTGCTCTGACCAGTTGCCCCTCTCTGGCTTCGCCGATCAGTTCGAAGCGTTTTAAACCTTCGATGGATTGCTCAAGGTGACCTTCAGTTTGCAAATCGCGGCTGATCTGGCCCTCAAGGACTTGAATCTGCTTCTGCGGGCTGGCGGTGAGTCCTGGTGTGCACTGCAGACTTCCGTTTTCGAGTCTGCAACCTGGTAACAGTCCCTGTGCTGATGTTCCCAGTGGCAGTCCTGTCATCAGAACCAGGAGCAGGGCCGGCAGCTTGACCATGAAGCTTCAGTTACGAGAAATTCAAGCTATCCAAGTCTGCGAGCCCTGTCTTCAACCGCTTGCACCAGAGCACGAACCCGCGCGAGATCTTTCACTCCTGGACTGATTTCCAGTCGACTTGATGCATCAAGGCCGAAAGGGTGCAGCGCGTCAAGCTTCGGTACCCATTCCGCGCAGATGCCACCGGCCAGCCACCAGGGCCGACCACCTGTGAGTTCATCCTGCAAATGCTTGAGCCAGGTCGGATCCAGCTGATGCCCTGTTCCTCCCAGCTGGTCAGCGCTCCAGGCATCGATGAGCAGCGCATCCACCGCGTTGCTGTAGCGATGAATCGTTTCGAGTCCAGCGTCACCACGGAGGCGCAGTGCCTTCCACCAGTCGATGTCCGGATATCGGGTCCGGAGCTCCGCGCAACGGGCTTCTGATTCCTGACCATGCAGCTGAACCACCGACGGCGTTCCCTGCCCGCTCAACACGTCATCCAGGTCGTTGTCGTTGGGGTCCGCAGCAACCCACACGCGCGCAACGGTTGATTGCGCGGCCAACCTGGCGTAAATCTCCCGACGTATCTCGGCACAGACGTAGCGAGGTGTTCCTTCAACGCCGATCACGCCGATGGCCTGAACACCCAATGCTGCGATGGAACAGGCCTGAGCGCTGTCAGTCAGACCGCAGATTTTGAGATGCAGGGCCTGGCCAGACATGGCATGAAGCGACGATCTCAATCCTTTCTAGGATCATGGAATTCAACGCAGACCGGCTCAGCCGGCGAATCTCTTGGGTGATGGATGGCAACTGATGCGCATCGGTGGCATCCCGCTGCGGGTTCATCCCAGCTGGTTCATCATCTTGGTTCTCTTCACCCTGGCTTTTCAGAGTGAAGTCGCTCAGTTACCTGAAGCGCAAGGTCTTGTCTGGGCCACATGGCTGACGGGATTTCTGACGGCGCTGCTTCTGTTCGTTTCCGTTCTGCTGCATGAGCTGGGGCATTCAGTGATGGCGATTCGCGAAGGGGTCAAAGTCACCAGCATCACCTTGTTCCTTCTCGGGGGCGTTGCCAGGGTTGAAAAGGAATGCCCAACGCCGATGGGTGCTTTGCGGGTTGCAGCTGCAGGCCCGGCTGTGAGTCTTCTTCTCGCTGCTGGACTCCTGGCCAGCATCCATGCAGCCACAGACGTCAATCCGCTACTGGGCAATCTGGTTACGAAGCTCGGTTGGCTCAACCTGATCTTGGCCTTGTTCAATCTCCTGCCAGGGTTGCCACTCGATGGTGGTTTGATCCTCAAGGCTCTGGTCTGGCATTGGACCGGCAGTCAGCGCAAAGGGATCCAGGTGGCGACCGCCAGTGGGCGTTTTCTATCACTTCTGGCGATGGTGATCGGGTTCTGGTTGCTTTTTAAAGGCAGCGTCTGGCCTGGCCTCTGGTTGGTCATGCTCGGCTGGTTTGGCATGGGGGCCTCGCGAAGCCAAACTCAAACTCTTGCGTTGCAGCAGGTTCTTCAAAAAGAGACTGTCAGTCAAGCTGCATCTCGACGCTTTCGTGTCGTGGAAGCCGATCAGCCCCTTCGCAGACTGAGTCAGATGAGGCTTGGGGCGGTGGAGACTGATGATCCCCATCTGGCCGACTGGGTCCTGGTCTGCAGGAATGGTCGATGGGTCGGATTCATCACTGATCAACCGCTCAGGGACCTCCCCGTCCAGCAGTGGGATCGGCAGAGAATCAGCGATCATCTGCAGCCTCTGGATCGTTTGCCATCAGTCAGCCAGTCATCACCTCTCTGGCAGGCGGTGATCGCTCTTGAGCAGAGTGAAGATGGTCGCCTGCTTGTGCTTGGTCCCGCGGGACTCCCCGACGGAACCCTTGATCGCAGTGATCTCGGAGAGGCTGTGCTTCGGGGGCTTGCCGTGAAGCTTCCAGATGCCATGCTCGAAAGTTCGAGGCGGAACAACACTTACCCCCTCGGTCTGCCCCTGTTGCAAGTGGTCAACAACATGCAAGCGTCAGGGCTCCTCAAGCGTTAACGCTGAGCTGCTCAGAGCGAGTCAAGAGACGCGAGTTCGTCCATCCGCTGAATCTCGTTCTGAGATAAATCTTCGACGCGCCATTCCAAATCGGTTGTGAGCGTTTGGAACGCTTGTCTCAGTGCGAACTCAAGGCCTGTAACCGAGGGTGCTGCAGGGATCCAGCGGGGTGGAGAGGTTGCGAAAACAGTCTCCCAAAGGCTCTCAGGGGGATGCAAAGGGATTTCACCGTGCTGCAGAAGGTGGCCCTGTTTCCAGAATTGAGCACTGCCGACGCGTTTGCAGCCGCCAGAATCGACCAGGTCTGCTGCTGTGGACTGCGCAAAACAGTTATCAACAATGCTTTCCGCTGCAGCTATCCCCGGCGTGAGGCGCAGGCCAAGGTTCTTGAATCCCTGTTGGAGGCACTGATTCACCCGGGTGTAGGCCTGCCGTCGTTGACGGGGGGGGTCTGCCCAGATCAGGGCATAGGTGAGTCCGCCTGCATGCAGCACGGCACCGCCTCCGCTCGGGCGTCTGACCAGATCCAACGCGTCTGAAATCGCGAGCTGTCGCCACTGGTCTGCCGGGATGACCTGGTGCCGTCCCAGGGAGAGGGTTGGGCGGCGCCATTGGTAGAAACGCAGGATCAGGGCATCAGATCCACCGCTGCAGCTTTGTTCCAGAAGCAGGGTGTCGAGTGCCATCTGTTCAGCACCGCTCCGGATCTGGGTTGGCACGAGACGGGCTGGCCGTTTGCCGGACGGGCAGGATGCAGGCAGCGTCATGGCAGTGATGACATTGGCAGAAGGTCTCGTGGTGCTGCCGATGGGGCTGCTGGCTGGAGCCCTTGCAGGCCTTTTGGGCATCGGCGGTGGCTTGATTTTCGCGCCTCTGCTGCTCTGGATGGGCCTGAGCCCGCATCAGGCTCTGGCCACGAGCACTTTTGCCATCGTTCCCACCGCCATCGGCGGAAGTGTGACCCACTTGCGCAGCCGTTCCTTGCCGTTGCAGCCTGGCTTGGTGATTGGTCTGACGGCTTTCGCGACAGCGTTGATCTTCAGCCGTCTGGGGGGTGTGGTGGCTGGTTGGCACCTCCTGGCTCTGCAGTCGTTGTTGTATCTGGTGCTGGCCAGTTCAATCCGAGCGCGTCAAGAGTCATCCCCGCAAGGTGATGCTCACCGACCGTCTCCCTGGGGGTTGTCTGCCGTTGGTGCTGTGGCCGGTCTGTCGGGAGGATTGCTTGGTCTGGGTGGAGGGCTGTTGATGGTGCCCCTGATGGTGAGTGGACTGTCGATGCCCATCCGTCAGGCCATACGCCTGAGCACGTTGGCCGTGGCCTGCTCGGCCAGTGCAGCGTCGCTCCAGTTTCTGCAGGAAGGACGAGGACTGGCTTCGATGGGATTGCTGCTGGGGGGGGTCGCGGCCGTTTCGGCCCAGTGGACCGCATCCCGTCTGGATCGAGTCAAGCCAGGAACGCTGGCCTGGCTCTTAAGGATCCTTGCCTTGCTGTTGGCCATTGACAGCGGACGACGGGCCATCGCTCTCGCGTTCCTCCTGAACTGACCTCAGCCCCCAGTCCAGGCGATCAGAGGCTGCAGGCCGAGAGCGATCACCAGGCTGACAATCACGCCGATGAATGCTTTCCAGAGATCGCTACCGATGACTTTGCCGAGACTGCCTGCGGATCGGTTGGTAAACACATATTCAAATTCCTGTTCTTTGATGCGTAGGGCGATTTCACGACCACCCAGCAACCCCAGGAACACCCATGTTGTACTCAATGGGAAGGTGCTCAGGAAGGCTTTGTACAACAAGCAGAGACCGAACATGAAATCGATCACCGTCGCCGAACGCAGATCAGCGGTGTTCGTTTTACTGCGAAGCACACTTTGAATCGGACCACCTCCAATGGCGACCAGTACGCAGAGACCGATGCAAAGAATGGCTGTGCAGATCAGCATCGGGAATAACCCGAGAGTGCGCGGTAGGAAAACAAAAATGTTGGCAAGATCTTGAACCATCCACATGCTCCAGAGGAAGCCGGTGGAGAACCATTGCAGGCCGTACCAAACCTTGTTGAAATCCTTGCCTTCCTGCGTGCGTCGGAAGACCCAGCGCTCCAGCAACCACATCCCAAGACCCCAGGCGGCTAAACCCAGGCAGAACGCCAGGAAGTAACCGGAGAGGGAACTTTCAAGAAGCTTCGGAATGTTTTTTGGAACAAATGCTGAGAGCACCAGGAATGAAGTACTGACAGGTGCTCCCCAGGCGGTGAGACCCAGCACCGCAAGTGGGGGAATGATGTAAACCCAGGTGAAGTTTTCGGGAGTCGGAAATTTTTCCAGTCGTCCCCAAGCCGGGTCTCCGTTGTTGATGGACCAGCCGAGCATCAGTACGACAATCGTCACTGTGCAGATGAAAATCATCTGCACGACTTTGGGAGTGCGTTTCTTGTTGGATGAGATGTAGGTGCCGAGTGTCTGCAGCGAATCGTTGGCAACGACTGAATAAGCGGCCAGAAGAAAGCCGATGATCATCCAGAGATTCGCGCCCATCATTCCATTGAATTCAATTCAGTTCTAAAGATGCTTTGAGATCACGGATGTGATGGCCGCAACATGATCAATGTCAAACATTCACTTGTCACTGCACCTGGCTGGCTTAGTTCAAAACTCTGAGTGTTTGGATCTGAGACGTTGAGACCCACTTGGCGAGGGCCTCCAGTGAGGCGCGCTCTGGGAGGCAGACACAGCCGGTTCCTGGATTGCAACCATGAATCCCCAGGCCGATTCGGGTTGTTTTGAAGCGTGGCGTCAGGCTGAACCAGATATCGCTCCCCCAGGCTTCTGGCAGGCCCAGGGAGTAGGTGCCTGCAGGCAGGGGGGCTCCGTTGCCAGGAGACCATTGGCGATCGAGGAATTGACTGGAAGCCGACCCGCTCACGGCCTCCCAGCTGGCCAGAAGTCGATCGCCTTGGCGAAGCTCCAGTTTCCAGAGGCGCTCCCCATCCTGGCGTTTTTGCTCGGTGCGTCGAGCTGACAGTAAGAGGGGCGCCTGACCCAGCTCGGCGGCGAGCTCTGGGCTAGGCCCGGACTGACCTGAAGGGAGAGGGGCCTCGGGTTTTGATTCTGAGATCGTTGTCAGTCCGGAGGCGACAGCGTTTGTATTGGATGTGAGGACTTGCTCTGGGAGCGAACGCCTCCCGCAGCCCTGGAGAAGAAGCCCCGCCAGCACAAGCCAGAACCATCGACATCGGGTTGCCCTCAACGTCATTGGGCTTGATCCAGAAGATCCCAGAAGCCTCCATCAAGTTCGAAGCCAAGGCTCGCCGCCATGAGGGAGAGGTTTCCCCGTTGGTGTCCGGGAATCCCCGCATCAGCCCCAAGCTGATCAAGAACCATCAACCGGTGCGTCATCCAGATCTCGAGGGCCTGGGGGTCGAAGCGAATCCCTTCACTCGGGCGGAAGTCATGGGGAACCAACATGGCCACGTGCTGGATGAGGCAACCTTTCGTGCGATTCAGCAGGAGCGGTAGCCAGGGGTAGCGGGCATCAGCGCGTAACGCCCAAAGCCGGGGTTCTGCACATTCGCTGAGCTCCCGGGGATCTTCCGGCGGACGGGGCCATTCATAGTTGAGCTCGAGAACAGCCCCGTTGTTCAACAGCTCGGTCAGGGGCTGATCCATCCACTGAACCAGGGCCTTGAGATCCAGCCGCTGGATCGCATCGGCGGTAATGGTCAGCGAAGGCTGTTGGCATCCGGCTTCCATAAAGGTGTGACAGGCCTTTGCGAATGATGGCGCTCTGAGGGGTCTTGGCGGAAGAATGCAGAAGTTCAGAGGTTCGACATGGTCAGCTCCATCACCCAGACCGAAATCTTCATTGCCCTCGTTGTCGCTGCCCATGCTGGGGTACTTGCGGTTCGTCTGTGCGTCAGCCTTTACCGCGCCTGACAGGTTGTATGGCCCCTGCGTGATCGTCTTGGCAGGGTCGTCTCTCTGCGCTAGAAGCGGCTATGCAAAAAGCCCTCTCTGAGCCATCCGACGCAGCATCTCGCGCTGCTCTCCTTCAACGTCAAAACGATCGCAGAGAGATGTTTTGCAGCTTTTTGGCCCTTTCCGTGAAATTGGGCCTCACGTTGCTGGGAGTGGTCAGTTTGGTTCGTCTGTCGATGGCCTATCAGGAGCGCCTAGAGCGGCATGGGGAAATGGCCGCTGTCGTTGAGGTCGAGACTTCGAAATTGCGCAGCCTTCAGCGGCGGTTCGACGCTTTTTTCACCATGGGAGGTGATCAGCGTTTGATGGATGAGCAAGATCAGTGGATCGCTCCGAACCGCCTCCGAGTGATTTGGCGCTGAGTTTCGTGATCTCACAACAAACGATGCAGCGTTGAAGGGCAGACTGGCGTCCTTTCAAGGCACCTGAGATGAGCATGCCCGGCACCGTTCTGATCACCGGCACCACATCAGGTGTTGGCCTCAATGCCACCCGTGCATTGGTGAATCAGGGGTGGACGGTGATCACCGCCAATCGCAGCCCGCAGCGGGCTGCGGCGGCGGCTGATGAACTGGATCTCCCAAAGGAGAGACTCCAGCATGTGTTGATGGATCTTGGTGATCTCGACAGTGTGCGCCGAGCTGTTGAAGCCTTGCCGGATCGCTTGGATGCCGTGGTGTGCAATGCCGCGGTGTACAAACCCAAGTTGAAGCAGCCGGAGCGTTCACCCCAGGGGTATGAAATCTCCATGGCCACAAACCACCTGGGCCATTTTCTGTTGGTACAGCTGCTTCTTGAGCGCCTCAAGACGTCAGCTCATCCCTCCCGCCGGGTGGTGATCCTGGGGACCGTCACGGCCAACTCCAAGGAACTGGGTGGCAAGATTCCTATTCCTGCTCCTGCAGATCTCGGCGATCTCTCGGGTTTTGATCGTGGCTTTCTGGAACCAATCAGCATGGCCAGCGGAAAGGCTTTCAAGCCTGGTAAGGCTTACAAAGACAGCAAGCTTTGCAACATGATCACCACTCAGGAGTTGCATCGCCGTCTGCATGGAGAGACGGGGATCACCTTCACATCCCTGTATCCCGGTTGCGTTGCCGATACGCCTCTGTTCCGCAACACCCCCAAGGCGTTTCAGACCATTTTCCCTTGGTTCCAGAAGAACATCACCGGTGGTTATGTCTCCCAGGTCTTGGCCGGAGAACGGGTGGCGGATGTGGTGGCCAATCCCGACTTCGCCGAATCCGGTGTGCACTGGAGCTGGGGCAACCGCCAGAAGAAGGACGGTGAGCAGTTCAGTCAGGAGCTGTCCGATAAAGCCACCGATCCGGTGACGGCCCGCCGGGTGTGGGAGCTGTCCATGGCTCTGGTCGGTCTGGGCTGAATCGGCTTAGGCCGGCATCATCTCCATCCACCGACGCGGAACCGCAATCCCGCGTTCCTTCAGTCCTTCAACCTCCCGTTCCACGATCGGGGCACAGTGCATTCGGAATACAGCCGGGGGAGCTTGGGCCGCCGTCGTATTGATACGGCGGTTGAGGTTGTTGTGACTGGAGTGGTCTCGTGCTGTGATCTCGAGGAACTGTTCGACGCTGGCCAGCAACGCTTCGGGCTGATTTTGGATGTCGTCAAAAACCATTGCTTTGACATTTTGGTGACCCAGTCCCTCACAGACCGCATCAAAGTTGCTGCAATATTGACTGTGCCTATTCACAGCAGAATTGCTCAGGAATTGCTCAATCTGTTGCTCGAAGTCTGATGGATTAATGTTGTTATGTGATTGGCCTGAGAATTTGTATTGGCTCCATAGTCGCTCGCAGGGTTCCCTGAGGATGTAAATCGCTTTGATCTCTTTGCTGATGTCTTCTCGTAGCCGTTTCCAGCCTTCAGCTTGAATCAGGGCCGACAGATTGCTGAAATCCGCATTCCATCCACGTCGCCCCTTGCTGCTGTTGAAGAGGTTTTCATACCAGGCTAGGGAGAGCGCCCCGTTCAGGTATTGATCGTTGTACCAGGCCCGAATGGCATCCTGTCGTTCGAGTCTGAGGTTGGCGATGTTGCTCAGTCGTGTCTGCGCCCGGTGTCGCCGATGGTCTTCTGTTAGATGTTTTTTGTCAAAATAATAGTGGGCCAGAAAGTGAATTTCTTTTTCTGGGGTGAAGTGAATTTGTGGATGTCTTTCTAACAGCGAATACAGCCATGTGGTGCCGGCCTTCATGGCACCAATGCTGAGAAATAATTTCTCCATCCGCCTGAACAGTTAGGGGGAGTTTACTGTCGCTCCCTGCTGGGTCAGTCGAATCCCAGCAGGTCAAAGATCTCACGATCCTTCAAGGATGTGGCTTCAAGGGGCTGCACGTTTTCAAGCATGTTCTGCGCCAGCCTCAGATATTCCTGGCGCACGGCTTGCACGCCTTCGTCGTTTTCATCCATCTCAAAGATGGTGCACTTCTTGAGACGCGACCGGCGAATGGCGTCGACATCTTTGAAGTGGGCCATGGTGCGAAGACCAGTGCGTTCGTTGAATTTGTCGATCTGATCGGTGTCAGCTGAGCGGTTGGCAACGACACCACCGAGCCGCACCTTGTAATTCTTGGCTTTGGCCTGGATCGCCTGAACGATTCGGTTCATCGCAAAGATGGAGTCGAAATCGTTGGCCGTGACGATGAGGCAGTAATTGGCGTGCTGAAGGGGGGCCGCGAAGCCTCCGCAGACCACATCACCGAGCACATCGAAGATCACCACGTCAGTATCTTCAAGCAGGTGATGTTCCTTCAGCAACTTCACTGTCTGGCCGGTGACGTAACCTCCGCAGCCTGTGCCCGCAGGGGGGCCACCGCTTTCAACGCATTGCACCCCGTTGAAGCCTGTGAAAACGAAGTCCTCCGGACGCAGCTCCTCACTGTGGAAGTCCACTTCTTCAAGGATGTCGATCACCGTCGGCACCATTTTGTGGGTGAGGGTGAAGGTGCTGTCGTGCTTGGGGTCGCAGCCGATCTGAAGCACTCGCTTGCCAAGCTTCGAGAATGCGGCCGAAAGGTTGGAGGAGGTGGTGGACTTACCGATTCCGCCCTTGCCGTACACGGCAATCACTAGCGTTTCCTCTTCGATGTTCAGCGAGGGGTCCTGATGGACCTGAACACTGCCTTCGCCATCAACAGGACGCTTCAGAGTCGTGGTCATGCAGCGACCTTCGCGCAATGGATCAATGTCATTCAACAGCAGCGGATGTGTTCTGTCTGTGATTCAACGGGAAATGAAAGATCTGCTTTCGGAGGCTTGGGCTTGGTCTTCAATTATTCCCTGATTCGGTTAAATAATTGAGTTAAAATGCTCATGCCTTGAAGTGAGCTTTGGCGTCATACAGCGTTTCGCTGCTGATCTCCCTGCAACCCACCTCCCTGGCGTACGACTCTGCATTACGGCGTACCTTTCCACGCACAAAAAACGGAATTTTTTTCAGTTCTTCTTCCCCATCGGCGGTCCAGACCAATTGGCTGGATGGGGGTTGCTGATGGTCGTCAACGTCGTTTGAGGCCTCTGTGCCGTTGGCTGCACCTGCTCCGCCCGCATGACCCAGATGACTCTGGTGTCCATCCACAAATTCGAAGTCGTGGCGGAACATGCCGATCAGGTGCTCCTCCAGGCCCATCATCAAAGGGTGCACCCAGGCATCGAAGATCACATTCGCTCCTTCCCAGCCCATTTGAGGGCTATGGCGTGCTGGAACGTCCTGAACATGCATCGGCGTACTGATCACGGCGCAGGGAATCCCCAGCCGTTTGGCGCTGTGCCGTTCCATCTGGGTGCCCAGGACCAGTTCAGGAGCCACCTCGGCCATGGCGGCCTCAACTGCCAGATAGTCATCACAGATCAGGGCCTCAAGACCCAATTGTTTGGCTGCGGCGCGAACAGGTCTGGCCATTTCCCTGCTGTACGTCCCCAGTCCCACCACCTTGAACCCCAGTTCCTCGCTGCAGATCCTTGCTGCGGCGATGGCATGCGTGCCGTCCCCAAAGATGAACACCCTCTTCCCCGTCAGGTAAGTGGAATCCACCGACTCGGAATACCAGGGCATGCGGGATCGCTGGTATCCCTCTGCGGTTTCCGGAGGGTCCATTCCAAGCAGGGCATGCACTTCGACAAGAAAGTCATGGGTTGCTCCCATTCCGATCGGCACCGTTCTGCTGAACGGAATGCCGAAGTTGCGTTCCAGCCAGCTGCAGCTGGATTCAGCCACTTCCGGGTAGAGACAGACATTCAGATCAGCCTGAGGGAGTCGAAGGATGTCCTTCACACCAGCTCCCAGCGGAGCGACAACACTGACATCAATGCCGTGGAGGGACAGCAGTCGCTGCACTTCAAGAACATCGTCTCGACAACGGAACCCCAGCAAGGACGGCCCGAGAAGATTCACCCGAGGGCGGCGACCGGCCTGCTTCCAGGCCATCACGTCATGGCTCGGCTGCGGAGGCACGGTCTGTTTCAGTAGCCCGCGGATCAGTTGGTAGAAGGTTTCCGCCGCTCCCCAGTTCTCCTTCTTGCTGTAAGCAGGCAGCTCGAGGGTGACCACGGGCATCGGCAAGCCCATTCCCTGCGCCAGGGCTCCGGGCTGGTCCTGGATCAGTTCGGCGGTGCAGCTCTCTCCCACCAGCAGTGCATCGGGTTGAAAGCGATCAACCGCTTCGCGCACATGCCGTTTCACCAACTCCGCGGTGTCCCCTCCGAGATCCCGCGCCTGAAAGGTGGTGTAGGTCACCGGTGGTCGCTGCCCGCGGCGCTCGATCATCGTGAACAGAAGATCGGCGTAGGTGTCTCCCTGGGGGGCGTGGAGCACGTAGTGAACGCCATGCAGGGAGGCGGCGATGCGCATGGCTCCCACGTGGGGGGGGCCTTCGTAAGTCCAGAGCGTCAGTTCCATCGATTCAGGCGTGAACAGGGTGGTCGGACGGTTGCGGATGCAAGGCCGAATGGATCAGCTGGCGCCTGCGCAACGGGCGGGAGAACAGTTCGGCCAGATCGCCTGCCTGGTCGATTCCGTGGATTGGGCTGAACACCAGTTCGATCGACCACTTGGTCGTGATTCCCTCCGCTTCCAGGGGATTGGCTAGCCCCATCCCACACACCACCAGATCCGGGTGGCCGGCGCGCACCCGATCCAATTGCCGTTCCACGTGCTGCCCCTCCACAACGGTTGTTCCATCAGGAAGCAAGGGCAGTTCTTCGGCCATCTGCTCGCGATTGAGATAAGGAACCCCCACTTCCACCAACTCCATGCCGCATTCCCTGTGCAAAAAACGGGCCAGGGGAAGTTCAAGTTGGGATTCCGGCAACAAGAAGATGCGCTTTCCTTTCAGCACCTCTCGGTGGGGGGCGAGGGCGATCCGCGCCCGGTCTTCAAGAGGATCGAGCACCTCCCGGACTTTGGCTTCCGGACACTGGAAGTTGTCTGCTGCAGCTTCCATCCAGCGCCGGCTGCCCTCGGCACCCAAGGGAAAAGGGGCTTTGAGAATGGTGGCGCCCCGGTCGCGCAGCAACCGTGCCGTCTCGGTGAGGAAGGGTTGCGTCAGCAGCACCGTGGTGCCGGATCCCACCGCTGGCAGCTCGGAGGACTGGCGAGGAGGAAGACTGCGCACACTCCCGATGCCGAGTCGGTTGAAGAGATGGATCAGACGATCTTCAACGGCATCAGCCAGGGTGCCCACCAGGAGAAGCTGACGCTCGTCGCTGGCTGGAAGCAGTGGCACAAGAGCCGCTAGTGCTCCGTCTTCCCCCTGGGTGAAGGTGGTTTCGATGCCGCTCCCGGAGTAGTTCACAACCCGGACGCGCCCCTGGAGTTCCTCATTGAGGCGCTCGGCCGCTCGGGCCAGATCCAGCTTGATGACTTCGCTTGGACAGGATCCCACCAGGAAAAGGGTTCGGATTTCTGGGCGCCGTGTCAAGAGCTCCCGGGCAACGCGATCAAGCTCGTCGTGGGCATCAGCCAAGCCCGCGAGATCCCGTTCACTGAGAATGGCGGTGCCGAACCGAGGCTCGGCAAAAATCATCACACCGGCGGCGCTCTGAATCAGGTGGGCACACGTGCGGGACCCCACCACGAGAAAGAAGGCATCGGGCATGCGGCGGTGCAGCCACACGATCGAGGTCAGGCCGCAGAACACCTCCCGAGGCCCTGACTCCTTGAGAAGATTGGCGCTCATTTCGCCTGCGTCCAGAGTTCTTGTTCTCACAATGACGCTGGAATCTCAAAAGGGACCAACTGCCTGAAACTCTTTGGGATCGTGACGGTCCGTCTCTGGAAATCTGACTACATTTCGTTCGCCGATCCGACGATTCCATGCCTTCAAAGCGTGTTTTTTCTGCTGTTCTGGCTCTCGGACTGGCCATCACGGCCTGCCAGTCGCCTGAGAAGAAAGCGGCAATGGATGAAGTGAAGGTTGCACAAGGTGTTGAAGCGGTCTGTGCCGCTCAGGCTGACGTTGATGACGCTGTGATCGCCATCAATGCCCTTACACCTGAATCAACTCTCGCGGATGCTGAGAAAGCCGGAGAGAAGCTCAATCAAGCTCTGTCTTCACTCAACAAGGCTGAAGATCAATTGGTGAAGGCGGAAGTGAAGGAGTACCGCGATCAAGTTGAACTCTTCCGTCAAGCGGTCGACGAAGTCAGCAAAAACAAAGATCTCACCCTCGCCGAAGCCGCCGAGCAGTTGAAAGGCAAAGCTGAACCAGTGGTCGCCGCTCGCGAACAATTGGCTGCGACCACCGTTTGCGTGTCTGTGGACGATGACTCCAAAGCCGACGAATCCATGAACAAAGGCGGTTCCATGGAAAAGAAGGGAGCCGATCAGGATCCCTCCTAAACGCGTAGTGTTTTCAAAGACGACGGCGGAAGCGGTCATCGGCAAAGCTTCCGCTGGACGTCTCTTCAGAGTCATCGATCTTCGTGAGTCGCCAGACATTGCGGCTCATACGCTTTGCGGAAAGCCCACCACGCTCCACAGACTCAGTGCCTGGCCGGGCACCAAGCAAAAAAGTAACCTCAGCTGTGCTCAGGGGAGCTCCTGTTTGAAGAGCCAGGGATGTGAGCTCTAGGCGTTGCCGCAGCTGATGCAGGGTCTGGGATTTGTCTTCTTTTTGGGATGGCAACCAAGGCAGTTCGACATGCCCTTCCCCGGCCAGACGTTGCATTAGGCCGTAGCTCACAAGTCCAAGGGCCTGTTCGGCGTTCAGTTCAGTTGCTGAACTGTCTTCGTTTAGGCGGGACTCCTCGGGAGAGCTCATCAGTGCTGATGCAGATGGGCCGAAGGTATCGGCTGGTTTCAGCAACGCAAGCGCATGGCGTTTGGGCCCATTCGGCTTCCGGTAAGATCCGCGCCATGAATCGTTTCGCCGGCTTCGATGCCAGGGAGCGGCGGGTCGGCGGCAGCGCCCTCGTCACCGGTACGGAGGTCCAGTCCTCTGCAACCGGAGCAAGCTGTGTTGTCACCACCGACTCCGAATCGCCGCGCTTCACCCGTCGAAACAGCCATGTGCAGTCGATCGAACTGCGCACCCATGTGTTCATCGACTCGCTTCAGCCCCAACTGGCGGCGTACATGGGGTCTGTTAGTCAGGGTTTTCTCCCGATCCCAGGCGATGCCTGTCTGTGGATGGAAGTGTCTCCTGGCATGGCCGTCCACCGTGTCACCGACATCGCCCTGAAGGCCAGCAATGTGCGATTGGGTCAGATGGTGGTCGAGAGAGCCTTCGGGTCCATGGCCCTGTATCACCGTGATCAGAGCACTGTGCTCCATTCCGGAGATGTGGTTCTCGAGGCGATCGGCAGTTCCGTCGACCAACGCAGTCCAGCTGAGGTGAGCTGGACGGAAGTGATCCGGGCGATCACCCCCGACCATGCTGTGCTGATCAACCGGCAGAACCGACGAGGCTCAATGATCGAAGCCGGGATGAGCATGTTCATCCTGGAGACCGAACCGGCCGGCTACGTGCTGATTGCTGCCAACGAAGCGGAAAAAGCGTCCAACATCACTCTGGTGGATGTGAAAGCCGTGGGTGCCTTCGGGCGTCTCACACTTGCGGGGCGAGAAGGGGATGTTGAAGAGGCCGCAGCAGCCGCGATGCGCGCCATCGACCAAGTGAATCGGCGTACAGCATTGCGCTGATTCAGTCCAACAAAAGTCGTCGCCTCAGCCCAGGAGCAAGGCTCCGTGCTGCTTTCCCTCGGCTGCCCAGTTTCGACAACTGGGAGACGTTGAGTTGCCCGTAACTGCAGCCTGCCTCCCGGACCCAGAAGAGGGATTCAATGCCCCCACCCGGATAGGCAGGGGTCTCAAGCAGTTCACCCCAGCAGAATCCTTCGGCTTCCTCGGCACAGTCACCCTCTGGTGAACACAACACCATTGCACTGCGGAAACACGCACTCCGGTAGGGAATGCCAGCCATCGCCTGCTGAAGGCTGTTCAGCTTTTCGGGATCCGATGCGGCAAATCGTGCTGTGTAGATCCCTGGAGCCCCGTCGAGAGCGTCGACTTCCAGTCCGGAGTCGTCGGCAAGAGCCCAGCACCCTGTGCGTTGCGCTGCGGCAAGCGCTTTCAGTCGAGCGTTGTCGAGATAGGTGCTGCCTGTTTCCTCCACATCGAGATCCGCAGGCTGGCGGCTCACGTCCACGGGAATCGGGCCGAGCATGGCTTCAATCTCCGCCACTTTGTGTGGATTGCCACTGGCGATGATCA
>WTFZ01000085.1 GCA_011523835.1 Synechococcus sp. CO36386bin_29
CCATCTACATCGGCAACCTCTCCTTTCAGGCCGAGCAGGAAGATCTGCTCGACCTCTTCAGCCAGTACGGCGAGGTGAAGAGCGCCAGCCTTCCGCTTGATCGTGAAACCGGCCGCAAGCGTGGTTTCGGTTTCGTGGAAATGAACAGCGATCAGGACGAACAGAAGGCCATCGATGACCTTCAGAACGTTGAATGGATGGGTCGGATGATCCGGGTCAACAAAGCCACTCCTCGTGAGCGCACTGGCGGCGGCGGCGGCGGCCGGGGCGGTTACGGCGGCGGCCGAGAAGGCGGTGGTTACAACGGTGGTGGAAACCGCTGGTGATTGTGACCGGAGCCGGCTTAGAACGCCGGCTCCTCCTCAGCCAGGACATCCAGTCGCTGATCACGCACGATGGCACGCTCCATCAAGCGTTTGCTGAAATCAACAGGTTGGGCAGTGTCAGCCCGCAGTGAAGGAATCGATCCCCTCAACTCCTGACGATGTCTTCGAGCCAGATAGCGATTGAAGCGGGTGTTGTCGCGTGAACGGGTCATCAGTCCTCCTCGTTCTTCAACAGGTCTACACCGCCCGTGAAGCAGCGAATGTTCAAGCGCAACACAACGCTTGAATACAGGTACTGCAAATTCCGCTGATGCCGTCCTCTGTGGGTCACGCGCGCGGTCCGGGCGCACTCAGCCGACTCCTTCTCCACCTGAGGCCCTACCGGCGCAGGGTCTGGCTGGCAGCGAGCTGCTCGGTGATCAACAAGATCTTCGACCTTGCCCCTCCTGTGCTGATTGGCCTTGCGGTGGACGTGGTCGTTCAACAAGACACGTCCTGGCTCGCCAACTTGGGGGCCACCACCGTGCCAACCCAGCTCACCGTGCTGGCCGGCCTTTCGTTCATCGTCTGGACAGCTGAATCCCTGTTCGAATATCTCTACGGAGTGTTGTGGCGCAATTTGGCCCAGTCCACACAGCACAGCCTTCGCCTTGAGGCCTACGACCATCTCCAGAAGTTGGAGATGGATTTTTTTGAGCGCGACAGCACTGGCCGTTTGCTGACCGTTCTCAACGACGACATCAACCAGCTCGAACGCTTTCTCGATCACGGTGCCAATGAAATCCTGCATCTGATAACCACCGTGTTGCTGGTCGGTGGAGCCATGACCGTTGTGGCCCCAGGGGTGGCGCTTTTCAGCTTTCTGCCCATTCCTGTGATTCTTTGGGGGTCTCTGCGTTTTCAACGCCAACTGGCCCCGCGGTACCGGGAGGTGCGTGAACGGGCCGGCAACTTGGCAGCGCGACTGAGCAACAATCTCGGCGGCATGCTCACAATCAAGAGCTTCGCCAACGAAGCCTGGGAGCTGGAGCAGCTGCGGCAGGAGAGCAACGCCTATCGACACTGCAACCGCAGTGCCATCCGCATCTCAGCAGCCTTCATTCCCCTGATTCGCTTCGCGATTCTGTTCGCATTTCTAGCGATCCTTCTGATCGGAGGTCTCCAGGCCTGGCAGGGCGTGATCGCTGTGGGCACGTACAGCTTTCTCGTGTTCATCACCCAGCGGTTGCTCTGGCCACTCACCACCCTCGGCCGCACGTTGGATGACTACCAGCGCTCCATGGCCTCCACCCACCGGGTACTGGATCTGATCGACACGCCGATCCACATATCGGGGGGCACCCGGACCCTGGAGCACGCCCACATCCGGGGTGAAGTGCGCTATCAGGCCGTGAACTTTGGCTACCGAGAGCGGCCACCGCTCCTGAATCACTTCGATCTCACCATTCAGGCTGGCAGCACCCTGGGAATCGTCGGCGCGACCGGATCAGGCAAAAGTTCACTCGTGAAGCTTCTGTTGCGCCTGTACCCCTTGAGCGGAGGGCAGATCCTTCTTGATGGCATTCCGATCGATCAATTGCAGCTCGCTGACCTGCGGCGGGCGATCGCCCTCGTGAGCCAAGACATCTATCTGTTTCACGGAACAGTGCGGGACAACATCGCTTACGCCGCTCCCCAGGCCACCGAAGCGGCGGTGCGTGAATCGGCCC
>WTFZ01000167.1 GCA_011523835.1 Synechococcus sp. CO36386bin_29
GCCAGAACCTGAAGCTCCAGATCAGGAAGCTCCCGTTCAAAAAACGTGCGCCGTAACCGCGATGTGATCCGTTCGCCAAGAGAAACGGCGAAATGCTCCAGGCTTTCGGTATCCCCGGACAAACCGCAGTTGAGAGCAAGCCAGATCATGAGCTTGGCCCAACTGTCCACCGTCCAGAGGGGCTGAAAACTCTCGCGGTTCTGTCGGATCAGCTCTCCCAGCGCGAAATCCACAAGGGTGCCCTGAAGCTGATCGGAATCTGGTAGGCCCATCCTGATGCTCAGCTGAAGACATCCTCCTCCCCGGAGGTCAGACTGGTGCAGTGCGCTGAGCCTGACGATGACCCTGGATCTCAACGACCCCGAACTCGAATTCTCGGATCTGGTGTACGCCTATCAGAGCTGGGTGATGGCGGTGATCAATGACGAGAAACTGGACAGTGAAGACACCCTGCTCACAGACGAGATCACCGAAGACGCTCTGAATGCGATGCGCTTTCTTCCCGGTGAAGTGACCAGTGCCATCGAGACCTCCCTGGCAAGGGTTTACGACGTGGATGCCGACGAACTGGCCGGGCTGCTGTTCCCCGAGGACTGATTCAACCGGCGAGACTGACCCAGTGCTGACATTCCCGCACCATGGGTTGGACCATCGATGACATGCCTGATCAGCAAGGTCGGGTTGCTCTGGTCACCGGAGCGAACAGCGGCCTTGGGCTGGAAACCACGCGGGCACTGATCAGCCGTGGCTGCACTGTTCTGATGGCCTGCCGCAGCGCACGCAAGGCTGAGGCAGCCCGTGCCCAACTGCTCGAGGCAGGGGCTGCTGGGCTGGATCTTCTTGAGCTGGATCTCTCGGATCTGACCAGCGTGGCGCTCTGCGCGCAGGAGGTGGCTGAGCGTTATGGACGCCTGGACCTTCTGATCAACAATGCCGGGCTGATGGCGCCTCCACGGATGCTCAGCCGCCAGGGCCATGAACTTCAGTTTGCGGTGAATCATCTGGGTCACTTCGCGTTGACCAAGGCTCTGCTGCCGCTGATGACCGACCGTCCGCAGGCGCGGGTTGTCACCGTCACTTCCGGCGCCCAGTACTTCGGCGCGATGGCCTGGGACGATCTCCAGGGAGAACGGCGCTACGACCGCTGGAAGGCCTACGCCCAAAGCAAGCTCGCCAATGTGATGTTCGCTTTGGAACTGAATCAGCGATTGCAGGCTTCCGGACATGCGGTGCGATCCCTCGCCGCCCACCCGGGACTGGCCCGCACCAACCTGCAGCCGGTGTCGGTGGCAGCGACGGGAGCCTGGCAGGAGGCCCTGGCCTACCGGCTGATGGATCCTCTCTTCCAGAGCGCTGCCCAAGGAGCCCTGCCCCAGCTCTATGCCGCCACCGCGAGCGACGCTCAGGGCGGTGAGCATTACGGCCCCAGCCAGCTGGGCGGGCTGCGCGGTGCTCCCAAGCAACAACCTGTGGCCCGTGCCGCCAGGGACCAAAGCCAGCGTCAGCGCCTCTGGACGTTGAGTGAATCACTGACTGAACACCAAAGAGCTGAAGTGTGAGACCAACGACGATGGAACGGAGACACGCGAGCCGCGATCGACAACTGCAACTCCTGGAGGAACTGAAACGCTCCGAGCAAGAGATGACGGGCCAGCAGCTTCATCGCTGCCTCCAGGACAAGCCTGGCGCGATGGGACTCGCCACGGTGTATCGGAACCTGCGCCAACTGCAGCGCCAAGGGAAGGTGCGCTGTCGTCACCTGCCCACAGGTGAAGCCCTCTATGCACCGGTGGAGCGGGATCATCACCACCTCACCTGTGTGGACTGCGGCAAGACAGAACGTCTTGAGCAATGCCCGATCCATGGCCTGAGCGTGGAAGCTCCGGAAGCCAAGGATTTCGAAGTGATCTTCCACACCCTGGAATTTTTCGGCCTCTGTCACAGCTGCCGGGACAGGCGCTGAAACCCGATCAACCGCTGATCTCGAAGTGGGCGATGCTGGGATCGAACCAGCGACAATCTCCTTGTAAGGGA
>WTFZ01000046.1 GCA_011523835.1 Synechococcus sp. CO36386bin_29
GAGCCACCAAAAGGCGTTGGAACAATTTCATGAAAACCTCACACCAAAAAAGAGGGTTTACGCACAAGGCGTGAGGTAAATCTGGCCGCTAACCGGAACTTAACCAGAGAGCCTGTGACGGTACGCGGTTTGGATACTTTTCAGAGGGTCCTTTTTTCGCCCTTAACCGCATTAGTTGATACAAAAAAGGGCGTTGCGCCCTAACACGCGCCCAGTGCAGAGTGACGGTCAGACGTTGCCGAAGCATTCAATCCATTGGACGTAAACCACGGTCAACGAATCGATTGCCGCGGACGATTCAACCTCCCCGTGCTGGCAGCGATCCTGTTTGCCCTTGTGACGCTCGGATTGCAGCTGTGGAAGTCCTGGGTCCTGCTCGCTGGATACGACCAGGGAATTTTCCAACAGGTGGCATGGAACAGCCTGCATGGCCATTGGTTTGAGAGTTCCCTCTCCTCGCAGCTCTCCACCAACGTTGTTCATGCCGGTCAGCTCCCGTTCGTGGGATACGAACGGCTCGGACAGCACTTCACACCCACCCTGCTGCTCTGGGCACCGTTGCTTGCCGTCTTCGGTGCCGCTGCCCTTCCTGTTCTGCAGGTGGGCCTGATCACGGCTGCTGGGTTGGTGCTGCACCGTCTGGCTTCATCGCGTGTCCCGGCAAGAACGGCCAATTGGCTGGTGTACGCCTACTTCGCGGGAAATGCCTTAATTGGCCCCACCCTCGGCAACTTTTCCGATCTTTGTCAGCTTCCTCTAGCGGTGTTCGGCCTGATGCTTGGCTTGCTGGAACGCCGACGCCGCCTCATCTGGGTGGCTGCGGTGCTCATGCCACTCATCCGTGAAGACACTGGAGTGGTTCTCGTTGCCATCGGACTGTGGCTCCTGGTTCGATCCCGTCAACGGTGGTGCTTGGCTTTGGCGCTCATCGCCTGGGGTGCTGGATGGGCCATTGTTTCCACGAATGTGCTGATGCCACTGTTCTCCGACGACAACAGCAAACGCTTCATGGTGGAGAACTTCGGTCAGTACCTCGGAGCGGATCCGGAAAAGGGAAGCAGCAGTCTTGGGGTGATTGGGCGTGTGCTCAGCCAACCGGCATTGCTAGTGCAACAGCTGGTCGATCCACCCGACAAGACTCTTCTGTATTTGCTGGGTCATAGCCTCCCGTTCCTTTTCGTCCCCCTGATCAGTCCCGACACGTGGCTGCTGGCAGGACCCAGCTTGTTGGGGCTGTTTCTTGCCCAGGGGGCGAACGATCCCCTGTCAATCACCATTCGCTACACCTGGCTCGTGGTGCCGGGGTTTGCCCTGGGTGCACTGTTCTGGTGGGAGCGCCGGGCTGATCCATCACCAGGACCACGGGTGCGGCTTGCCTGGGGAACAGCCCTGACCCTCTCACTGCTGCTCACCGTCACCAGCAATCCCCACCGCAGCCTGTCGATGGTGATGCCCGACAGCATTTCCCCCTGGGTCCACGCCTCGCCTGTGACCCAGTGGCTCCATGGTGTTGAGGCGCGACAAGCCCTGAAGGTGATCCCCGCAACAGCCTCCGTCGCAGCGAACACCCCCCTGGTGCCCTTGCTGGCACAACGCCAGGCGATCGTGCGCTTTCCCTATGACACCAAGTACCTGGATCAAAACCGCAAAGCGCAGAGCGTGGAATGGGTCGCCGTGGATCTTTCTCTCCTGGAGCGCTACGGCGTGGCGTTCCGCAGAGACTGGCGCCAACTGAAAAAAAGCCTGGTGTGGATTGAAGAGAACCGCCAGACCTACACCCCTCAGGCCATCCGGGATGGTGTGGTCGTGCTGCAACGCCATGGGCGCAACCATCCGGTTCTGAACACCGAACTCGAAACAATCCTGCAACGTCCCCTTCCGCAGTCCCCTTCGCGGCGCTCCAAACGTCTCTAAAACGATGCCCCCGCTCGGAATCCGAACGGGGGCTCTCGCCGGGTCCGCTCTGGCGCGGAACCGATTGATCAGTCAGAAGAAGGAGCCGTCAGCCGGCGT
>WTFZ01000083.1 GCA_011523835.1 Synechococcus sp. CO36386bin_29
GGTGGGAGCGGAACTCGCCCGTGCCGAAGCGGAGGTTCCGGTCCAGCAGGAGCGGATCAAACAGGTCACCGAACAGCTGCAGGCCGACATCGTCGCCCCGGCGGAATCGGAGTGCCAGACGATGATGGCCGAAGCAAAAGGTGAAGCCGCAACGATCGTCGAACAGGGACGATCACAGGCCGAAGGTCTTCAGGAACTCGTGGATTCCCTGAAACGCTCCGGTGATGACGCCAAACGGCTCTTCCTCCTACAGAAACTCGAACCTCTGCTGACCATGCTGAGCGAGACGGTTCAGCCCGTGGAGGTTGAGGAGGTGAACCTCGTCGCCCAGAAGGACGGCGGCAACACCCTTTCAATCGCCACGCTGCTGAAACAGCTGCAAGTGAGCACTGGCCTACAGCTCCCCATCAACCCATCGAAAACAGAGTCCACCTCTGACTAGATGGAATCCTCCATTGAGCTGTTCCCTGTGAGCAGATCTGGAGGCACGCCGCCGAACGTCAACGACAGATTTTCCGGTGTGAACACTTCCGACGTTTCGCCGTAGGCCAGCACGGTTTTGTTGATGAGCACCACGAGATCACAGAAATCCCGCACATGGGTGAGGTCGTGCGTGGAAATCAGGATCGTGCATCCCTCGCGACGGAACTGCAGAAACAGCTCAGCCATCAACTTCTCGGTGCGCACATCCACGCCGTTGAACGGTTCATCGAGAAGCAGCACGTCAGCACGCTGTGCGATGGCGCGAGCCAGGAACGCACGCTTGCGCTGGCCTCCGGAAAGCGTGCCGATCGGTCGAGAGCTCAAGTCCAGAAGGTCAACCCGTTCGAGGGCATCGCGAACTGCCACCCGATCGGAATTCCTTGGAATGCGCAGGGCATTCATCGATCCGTATCGTCCCATCATCACCACATCCCAGACCGACACCGGGAATTGGCAGTCCACAGCCTCACTCTGAGGGACGTAGGCCACGGACTGCTGGCGCTGGGCCTCAGCAATGCTGCAGCCATTGATCCGGATCCGGCCTCGTGATGGACGGATGAATCCGGTCAACGCCTTGAACAATGTGGACTTTCCGGCACCGTTCATGCCGACAAGCCCGCAGATGCAACCGGATGGAAGCTTCAGCGAAGCGTCATACAGCGCCACCGTGCCGTTGTAATCCACACAGAGCTGCTCAGCAGCGATGCGCATCGTCATGGCATTGGTCCGCCTGATGTCCCCAGCCCTTCTCGAATGAGTTTCACATTGTGGCGCTGCAGATCGAGAAGGGTGGAGGCCGGACCGTTGCGATCCGACAAGGAATCCACATAGAAACTGCCGCCAAAGCGGCTGCCGGCGGCACGGGCCACCTCCCGCTGGGCCCGATCACTGACCGTGGTTTCACAGAAGACTGCCGGGACCTTGTCCCGCTGAACCCGTTCGATCAACCGGGCCATGCGCCGAGGGGTGATCTGACTTTCAGCATTGACCGGCCAGAGATACGCCTCCTCCAGCCCGTAGTCGCGGGCGAGATAACTGAAAGCCCCCTCACAGGTCACCAGCAGACGCTGTTGCTTCGGAAGTGATTGCAAGGCTTGCCGCAGTTCGCCATCCAACTCTCGGAGTTTGAGCTTGTACGCCTCGCCATTGGCCTGGAAAGTCTCCGCACCCTCTGGATCAAGGGACGAGAAGGCCTTCACCAGCTGGTCCACATAACGTTCGGTGCGCTGCGGCGACATCCAGGCATGGGGATTCGGCTTGCCGGCATAGGCATCGTCCTCAATGAGGAGCGGCTCGATGCCTTCCGAGAGCGTGACCGAGGGAACATCTCCAGCCGCGGCCGTGAAGCGTCGAGCCCAGAGCTCAAGACCCAGCCCGTTCTCCACAATCAGATCGGCCCGTGAGGCCCGTTCGATGTCACTGGGAGTGAATTCATAGCCGTGAATCTCTGCACCAGGCTTGGTGATTGAGTCCACCTTCAGTCGATCACCAGCCACGTTTCTGGCCAGATCAGCCAGCAC
>WTFZ01000016.1 GCA_011523835.1 Synechococcus sp. CO36386bin_29
ACAGCCCGATACTCGAAATCCACAGCAACAGAGAGGCCTGCTGCCAAGGCTGTGCGCTGTAGGTCAGTGACCTGGTCGGCATTCAAGGCCACCGGCTTTTCGAGCAGAAGATGCTTCCCTGCGGCAAGAGCACGCTGTGCGAGCTCGTACCTCGGCCCCGGAGGAGTGGCGATGATGATCGCCTGAACCCTGGGATCCTCGAGCAGGGCATCGAAGTCGACATAACCCTTCAGGCCCGTGTCTCCACCCACTTGATCCAGGCGTTCTCTGCGGGGGTGCCACAGCGCAACGGCCTCGAGATCAAGGTTCGCGTCCAGGGCGGGGAGGTGAACTGCAGCCCCGAAACCAAGGCCGGCAACGGCGACACCAATGGGTTCTCGATGGGTGCTCAATGCCATGGTGAAGAAGGTTTGTTGGTTAGCAAAGCGGTATCAGGCCAGTCCGGAGGTGCAGACAGCCTCGATCACCTCGGAGATCAATTCATCGTCTGCCGGCGCTTCCCAGGGGGCTTTAAAGCGGGGAAGCCCGTTTTTCTGGGTATCCCGGTAGAGCCGTTGGTCGCAATCGATCTCCATCACAACCAGCGTTCCCAGCGCCGGGGATTCATCCTCTGTTCTCAGGCTGTAACGGCTGAGCACAGACAGGGTGCCCTCCCGGGTGCGTCGAACACTGCCGGCGTCCCACCACTGCTGGCCCTCGGAACTGGATGGAACCTCGCGCCAATCCACCGGACCGGCCTGGACGGGACCTTCAAGCAGGAGAAGCAGCAGTGGGACAACCACCATGCCGATCCATAAGGGTGCTTTGAAACGGGGCATTGCCTTCATCCAACGGTCGCAGTGCTGGGCTTACAACCGTGCAGCTTCATCAGGTTGGCAAGCGTGGACTTCAGCTGGGTGCGAGGAACGATTGTGTCCACGAACCCGTGGTCCTGAAGGTATTCCGCCGTCTGAAAGTTATCGGGCAACTTTTCACGCAGGGTCTGCTCGATCACCCGGCGGCCGGCGAAACCGATCAGTGCTTTCGGCTCTGCCAGGATCAGATCACCGAGCATGGCGAAACTGGCAGTCACGCCACCGGTTGTGGGGTGGGTGAGCAGGGGCATGTAGAGAACGCCTGCCTGGCGATGCCGTTCGAGGGCTCCCGAGATCTTCGCCATCTGCATCAGGCTGAGCATGCCCTCCTGCATGCGTGCTCCTCCTGACGCGCACACGATCAGCAGCGGCAGGCGCTTGGCCGTGGCTGCTTCGACCAAGCGGGTGAGCTTCTCTCCCACCACAGACCCCATGGATCCACCCATGAAGCGGAAATCCATCACCGCCAGGGCCATGGGGATGTCCTCCACTCGGCACAGTCCGGTGATCACTCCATCGCGTAGGCCTGTTCCGGCCTGGGTCTCACGCAAGCGGTCGGCGTAGGCGCGACGGTCCTTGAAACCGAGTGGATCGGTGGGTTCCAGCGCCTCGTCAATGGGTTCAAAACTTCCTTCATCGGCGATCACGGCGATGCGCTCAGCGCTGTTGATCCGATGGTGATGTCCGCAGTTGCTGCAGACGCTGGCATTGGCAAGCAGATCTTTGCGATACACCACCTGTCCGCACTCGGGACATTTGCTCCAGAGTCCGTCCCCCTCTTCGGTCTCCTGGGCAATCTTGACCACAGACTGTTCCTTGCGGCGATCAGCGAACCAGTCGAATAGCGACACGCAATGCCTTCCACTGGAACCATTTAAGACGAGACATCAGGCACCTCCCACCAGAGCAAGCCAGCGTTGCCACCACCATGGGGCTCCCATCAGCCAGGTCATCCAGATTCCGAAGGCGATGAACGGACCGAAGGGAAAGGGTTGCCTTGGCCCGAGACGGCCGGTGCATCGACCCAACGTTCCGACTGCGGCTCCGGAGAACACAGCCAGAGCCATGGAGATTCCGAGGCCGCCCAGACCGAGCCAGGCTCCAGCCATCGCAGCCAGTTTGGCGTCGCCGAGACCAAGGGCCGGTTGGCCAAGCAGTCGTTGGGCCAGGGCGCTCAGACCCTCCATCACGAGCAAGCCGGTTGCACTGGCGATCAAATGATTTAGGAGTGTCTCCATCGGGTTGTCGCTGCCGGCTCCCCAGGCAATAAGCACTGTGGCGAGCACTCCGCAGATCACCCCTGCTCGGCAGATCGGTTCCGGCAGCCAGAGGTGGTCAAGATCGATCAGCACTAGTGGCAGCAGCAGGCTGATCAAAACAAGCCCCGTGAGCAGGGTGATCAGCACCATGGTGGGCTCGCCGTTGCCGAAGGCCGGTATCAGCGCGCTGAGCCACAGGCCGCCACTGACTGCTTCCACGATCGGATAACGGGGTGAGATCGTTGTCGAGCAGTCGCGACAGCGCCCTCGCAGACACAACCACCCCAGGACCGGAACATTGTCATGCCAGCGCACGGGATGACCGCAGCTCGGGCAGTGACTGCCGGGCCAGATCGGAGACTCCTGCCTCGGCAGTCGCCACGCCACAACATTGGTGAAACTGCCAATGCAGGCACCGAAAAGGACGATTGCGATTAGCAAGGGAGTCACGACAACCCCCCTCTCTGACGATCCCTCGGGTTTCTTGTGCGTTTGACTCTGAGGCCAATCAACTCTGCGCTGATGAACTGCTCCTCCGGCAGCAGGGTCGGCATCTCAAACACAACACGACCGTCATCGTGCTCACCATTGATCACCACACCACATGGATCCAATTGGTAACCATTAGTTGTGAGGTGCTTGAAGTAAACCCTGCGCGCAACAGCGATCAGGCGTCGGCTGTCCACCCGATCCCAGCGTGGTGTCAGACCAGCGTTTCCGCCAGCACCTGCAATCACAAAGGATGGACGAGATGAAGAAATGGGTTCACCTGATTGTTCAGATGAACCCACGATAGATCGATTCTGCTTGACCGGAACAGAGACGAAATCAGGTCAGCTTCTTTTTCTCCTCAATCATTCTGTGAATGATCGGCGTGAGGATCAGCTCCATGGCAAAGCCCATCTTGCCTCCGTTCACCACGATGCTCGTCGGGCTCGACATGAATGAATCGTGAATCATGCTGAGCAGATAAGTGAAATCGATACCCCACTTTTCACGTGCTCCCTTGCGGAAGTGAATGATCACGAAGCTTTCATCCGGAGTGGGGATGTTCCTGCAGATGAAGGGGTTTGAGGTGTCGACGGTGGGCACCCGCTGGAAATTGATGTCCGTGCGGCTGAACTGTGGGCAGATGTGGTTGATGTAGTCAGGCATCCTGCGCAGGATGGTGTCCACGATGGCTTCAGCCGAATAGCCCCGCTCGGCGTTGTCGCGGTGGATCTTCTGAATCCACTCCAGGTTGGTGATGGGCACCACGCCCACCAGCAGGTCGGCCAGCGCAGCCACGTCATAACTGTCGCCCACCACGCCACCGTGGAGACCCTCATAGAACAGGAGGTCAGTTCCACTGGGGATGTCTTCCCAAGGCGTGAACTGGCCAGGGTTGAGATCAACGCCGAGACGAGCGTTATGTTCAGCGGCCTCTTCGGGGCTGTGCAGGTAGTAACGCTTCTGTCCGCCGCCGGTTTCGCCGTAAACCTTGAACAGCTCTTCGAGCTTGTCGAACAGGTTGGCTTCAGGGCCGAAATGGGAGAAGTTCTCACCTTTGGAGAGAGCCTCGGCCATGGCCTTCTTCATCTCCATCCGCTCGAAGCGGTGGTAGCTGTCACCCTCAACAACTGCCGGAGTGATGCTTTCACGGGCGAAGATGTGCTCGAAAGCACGCTTCACAGTGCTGGTTCCTGCACCGGAGGAACCCGTGACAGCCACGACAGGGTGACGCTTCGACATCGACGGAGGCAGATCAGGCCCGATGAGTTTGGCAGGTCGAAGGGCCGAATCCGAATTTTTATGGCGCGATTTTGTTTAAAGCGCCTTGCGCAGCTCCTCACCCATGGCCTGGCATCCCAGAGCTGTGCATCCCTCGGCCATCAGATCACCGGTTCGGAAACCGCCCGCCAGCACACGATCAACGGCTTGTTCGAGCGCGTCAGCGGCAGCTTTCTGCTTGAGCCCGATCCTGAGCATCATGGCCGCGGATAACACCATGGCCATGGGATTGGCCTTGTCTTCACCGGCAATATCCGGAGCGGATCCATGGACTGGTTCAAACAGTCCCGGCCCATCGCTACCGAGGGACGCTGAGGGAAGCATGCCGATGGAGCCGGTGAGCATGGCGGCCTCATCACTGAGGATGTCACCGAACAGGTTGCCAGTGAGCAGCACATCAAACTGCCGAGGGGCTCGTACCAGCTGCATAGCTGCGTTGTCGACATAGAGATGACTCACCTCCACATCGCCGTAGGAGGGGGCCATGGCATCCACACGATCGCGCCAAAGTTGGCTTACATCCAACACATTGGCCTTGTCCACAGAGCAGAGCCTTCCGCTTCGCTCCCGGGCGAGTTCAAACGCCACCCTGGCAATGCGATCCACCTCTGACGCCGAGTAAGTCATGGTGTTGAATCCGCGCTCATCACCGTCGGTTTCGACCCTTCCTTTGGGCTTGCCGAAGTAGATGCCTCCGGTGAGTTCCCGCACCACCATCAGATCCACTCCGTCGATCACCTCCGGCTTCAGGCTGCTGGCGTCGATTAGGGCTGGCACGATCTTCACAGGGCGGAGATTTGCGAACAGGCTCATGCCGGATCGCAACGCCAGAAGACCGCTTTCAGGACGCTTCTCCCTGGGAAGGGTGTCAAAGCGCGGACTGCCGATTGCGGCCATCAGCACCGCATCCGCTGATCGGCAGGCGTCCAGTGTTTTGTCGGGGAGAGGATCGCCGGTGGCATCGATGGCGGCACCACCGATCAGTTGTTCGTCAAAGTCAAGCTGGAAGCCATGGCGATTGGCCACGACGTCGAGCAACTGGCGCGTCACTGCCGTGATTTCAGGGCCGATGCCATCTCCCGGAAGCAGGACGACGCGATGGTGAGTCATGGAATCGGCCGGTAACAATCGTGCTGAGATTACTGATTGGCTTCGATCGAACCTCGGGACTGCTCAGAGGAGATCTGTTTTTTGAGCTCTCGCAACTGTTTGGCCATTTCAGGCAATTTGGAGAACGCCGCGGAGCAGCGCAGCCAGAGGCGATTGGGAATGGCTGGATAACCGCTGACCACCTCGCCTGCGGCCACCTCTCCATGAATCCCGCTTTTGGAGCTAGCGATCGCTCGATCACCGATCACGGCTCTGTTGGCAACGCCCACCTGACCGGCAAGGATCACGCCGTTGCCAAACTGGGCACCACCGGCAATGCCGACCTGAGATGCCAGGGCGCAGCCGCGCCCCGTCACCACGCCGTGACCGATCTGGACCAGATTGTCGATCTTGGTGCCGCTACCGATCCGGGTTTCGCCGACGGAAGGACGGTCGATGGTGCTGCCGCAGCCCACTTCCACACCGTCTTCGAGCACAACAAGACCGGTCTGGGGCATCTTGCGCCAGCCGTTGGCAGTCGGCACAAACCCGAAGCCCTCGGATCCAACAACAGCATTGGAATGCACCACACAGCGGTCACCGATTCGGCTGCCGGGATGGAGAACGGCGTTGGCATGGAGCTCGCAGCCCTCACCGATCTCCACATCCCCGTAGATCACAACACCCGGATGAATCACGGTCCGAGGACCGATTCGGGTGTCATCGCCGATGCAAACCCGTGGGCCGATGCTGACACCGGCTCCGAGCTGCACGCGGTCGGCGATGACCGCGCTGGCGTGGATACCGGCCAGAGGGGTCGGTCGGGGGTGAAGCTGTTCGAGAGCTTCGGCGAAGGCCAGTCGAGGATCACGACAGACCGCCCAAGCCAGCTGAAGGCGCTCGGCGAGCTCCCTGAGTTCCTGTTGATCCGGAATTAAAACAGCGCCAGCCGCACTGTTTTCCAGACTGCCAACGAGTGCGTTTCCTTTTTCAAGGAAACTGAGCTGATGCGCCGTCGCACGCTCCAGGGAGGCAGCACCGTGCAGCTCGGGGTCATGGCCTTCGGACATGGAGAGAATGCCCGCATCACCGTTCTTGAGCACGGCGATCAAGTGACTGAATCGCATGGGTTCAGGAGGCTGGCTGGCGGATCGTAGGTGTGATCAGCACCATGGCGTCGCGATGGATCACAACGGGAGAGCTTCCGATGGTTCCTGATTTGGAGGCTTGGTTCAGGCGAAACACAAGTTGCTCACTGTCCATGGATGTCAGCCCACGGGCAATCTCTTGGCCATCGGGGTCCAGCACACGCACGGCCTGATTGGCGCTGAACTGGCCGTCAACGTCCGTGATGCCTACAAGGAGAAGCGATGCACCACGTTGTTTCACGGCCCTGCAGGCGCCGCTGTCGATCGACAGACTTCCGGTGGGCTTGAGGGCGTGTGCCAGCCAGCTCTTGCGGTTGCCAAGGGGTTCGGGGTGGGGATGGAAGACCGTGCCGCCCCGACCTCCCTGAAGGATCTGGCGCAGTCCCTCAGGGTCCCGTCCGTCGCCGAGATGAACGGTGATGCCGCTGGCGGTGGCGATGCGTGCGGCTGCCAGTTTGGTCGTCATCCCGCCAGTTCCCCAACGGCCGCCGTCACCGGCTCCCTCTTCCAGTTCGGCAATTTCAGAGGGATGGTGCACATCAGTGATCGGTGCTGCTTCCGTGTTGCTGCGTGGATCAGCGGTATAGAGGCGGTCCACATCGGTGAGCAGGATTAGTTCATCGGCATCCACAGCCGCAGCGACAAGCGCCGACAAGGTGTCGTTATCGCCGAAGCGCAGCTCGGCGGAGGACACCGTGTCGTTTTCGTTCACCACCGGGAGCACACCCCACTGCAGCAACTGGTGCAGGGTCGCTGAGGCGTTGTGGTAACTCCGGCGGTCGGCCAGATCCGAGCGCGTCAGGAGCACCTGAGCGACAGGAATCGAATGATGCGACAGGTTTTTTTCGTACAGGCTCATCAGATGGCCCTGGCCGATGGCTGCAGCCGCCTGCAGGCCCGAAACACTTGTGGGCCGGTTGGTCATCCCCAGGCGCTGACATCCCAGACCGACGGCACCCGAGGTAACCAGAACAACCTGGTCTCCGTTGTGAATGCTCTCCGCCAGGCTGCTGGCGAGACGTGCAATCGCATCTCCCGTCGTTGCATCCGGACGATCCCTGAGGAGGCTGGTCCCGACTTTCACAACCCTGACCTTCATGAGGAGGAGCTCCCGAGAAGGAGTGCCAGGTTGCGTTCCAGCCGTTGAACGCGATCGTTTCGACAGGGGAATCCCTCCGCATTCGGTGGCCTGACTAGGACCGTGAACAGTCCCAGGCGATTGCCTGCCAGAACATCGGTAAAGACCCGATCGCCAACCATGGCGATCTGCGTGGGCGGCGTGGGGAGTTGCTGGATGATGCGGAGCATCGCCCGCCTTCGGGGCTTGGATGCTCCGCAGGTGAAGTCGACTCCGATCTGATCGGCAACGGCTTTGACCCTCTGGCGGGAAGGGTTGTTGCTGACAAGGTGAAGATGCAGTTGCCGGGAGGCGTGATCCAGCCAGCGACGCATCGCCGGTGGCAGTTCCACATCCTTTCCGGGCAACAAGGTGCGATCCACATCGAGGAGCAGGACCTTGATTCCTCGGCCCAGGAGAGGTTCCAGAGGCAGATGAGCCAGGGTGAGACCGGGGTCCCAGTCAGGCCGCAACCAGTGACGCTGCATCACTCCGGAAGATCACGCTCGTCGAGTTCAGCCTCGATTCTGGGCTGGATCCTGTCGAAGTCCTCTCCTTCGACGAGAACGGCGCAGCCATCCTCCATCTTTGCCACAACGAAAAAGGGGTCCAGAGGGATATAGAGACCGTATTCCTGGTTCTCAACGAGGAAACTGACCAGGAGCTCGTAGGTTTCAGATTCGTCGTCCCCTTCCTCATCCTCAGGATCTTCCGGTTCGGGTTCGTCCAGTTCACCGTTCACGGTGAGGGTGACGGCTGAACGCACCAGGGTGAGGTCATGTTCCTGCAGCACCACATCGGCAACCGAGAGGATCGGCTCACTGCTGGCAATACTGTCGATCAGCTGGGGGTCGTCTCCATCACGGAGCTTGAACAGGCACACCGGCGTGTCCACCGGGGTGAGCAGGGCGTAGTCATGGCCATCCAGAGGGATGAGTTGCTCAAGGAAACAGAGCAGGTCACGTCCCTCGCTGTCTTTGACCAGAACGGTGGGAACGTCACCGCTGGACGACGGGCCGCTTGAACTCATGAGGTCGTGGGTTGATGTGAACAGGATCCTTCATCAACCTCATTCCCGCCACGATCATCGGGCGCCGTGTTGACCGGCTCGACATCCGGGCCTTCGGCCAACCACTGTTCCAGCAGCAATGCGGCGGCGGCACTGTCGAGTCGACCGCTGCGATCTCCCTGAAGTCCATGCCGATCAGCAGCCGCCCAGCTGCTGCTGTGTTCATTCACAAAGGCCAGAGGAAGACGAAGATCTCGGGCAAGTCGTCGTCCATAACGCCGGCAGTGGTGGGCCTGGTCCGTCAGCTGTCCCTGATCATCCAGAGGAACACCCACCACCAGTCCCTGCACGTTGCGCTGATCGCAGAGGGTCTGGAGGTACTGCAGATTCCGCGCATGGGAGCCACGGTGAAGAGCCTGAAGGGGCGAGACCGTCAGTCCGAGGGCATCGCAACCGGCGAGTCCGATGCGGCGCCGGCCGACATCGAGGCTGAGCATGGAGCGGGGAGTAGGCCTTGGTTTCAACGCCTTGGTGCCAGGGTTGGCGTGGGCAATGGAGGATGCTGGGGTTGCAGATGTCCCAGCATGGTCTCCAGGGGGCGGAGGCCTGTGGGTTCCCTCTGGCTCACGCGTCTCCAGAGGCTGCGGCCCAGAAGAAGTTCCGATTTCTCGGATGTCCAGCCGAGGCTTTCCAGAAGGATTTGCATCCTGTGATCGTCTTCATTGACGAGAAGTTCAGGGGTGCGGCCTCGCACCACCCAACGGTGGAGATGGTTTTTGAATGCTGAGCCGATGCGAGCATCCCATGCAGGGCCGCGTACGAATTCGAAACGAAATGACTCCAGGCCCCACGGTCGGTTGAGGAGCCCGGCGATGGCGACCGGTTCCCTGTCAACTCCCGCCATCAGCACCAGTGATCCCTGCCGGCGATCGAGGAGGTCAATGCATTGTCTGTCAATGATCTGGCGGTGTTGAGGACTGATGCTGCTCTGCTCGACCGAGAGCAAGGCCTTCACATTGTTCTGCGAGATCGAACTCCACTGGAGATCGTCGGCTGAGCCCTGGGTTTGCCCCATCACCGGTGCTGCCTGCTTCTGAGGGGCCGTCCAGATGCGACGCAGGAGCAATGGTTGGAAACCAGACTCGCGCAGAACATCCAGCGTCACCTGGTCCAGGGGATCACAGCGCACCAGCCAGCTGGGTGATTGCGCCACCGGATCCTTCATGGCCCCTTGAATGAGAAGCCGAAGTGCCTGGGAGCGGCTGAAACGCTCGGGACTCTGAGCCTGAAGAAGATCCAGATGCCAACAGCTTGAGCGGCGGTTGCCGGGGCGAAGTAGTGCCATCGCCAGCAGTCGGTCCTGATCGGTGGAGGCTGTCTCAAGCAGCGTGAGCACCCGAGTTGTGCGGGTGGTCAGAGATGAGTGGAACAGACCTCCCAGGCCACTGATCCAGGTCTGCAACAGCAAGGACTGGAGCGTTGCGGAGGACAGCAATCCTCCACTCACTCCTTCATGGGAGTTGCCGGCGAAGTGACCCGCCTTCAGTGGTTCGACCCGAAGCCGGAATGCCGCTGACTGTCCCACTGCAGGACCCCCGATGCCTATAAATGTATCTCCGCCGTTCTCACTCCGTGCTCATGCGGGGCGCACCAGCACCAGTGGCGTGCGCTCATTGGCATTGCCTGCCGGATTCGGCTTCAGTGCGCGGTGCAAAAGGGCCTCATCGCACCCTCGGCTGGATGCCAGCACCTTGACGCGTCCGAGGTCGTTCACGTCAACGATGGCCACCGAAACGCCAAGGGCTGCAGCCGCCTCATCACAGAGGCGTTCCGGATCCTGGGGCCCAAGCACGATCGTCTGGTCATAGGGAGGGGTCGTGCCAGTGATGTCATCGATCAGACGGGCCTGGTCTCCGGCGAGGCGATAGAACCAGCCCCGCTGTCCAAGCGGTTTGAGCAGGGAGCCGACCAGCCAGGCCAGCAAAACCCGGGTCGGACCCACCTGATCGATCAGGGTCTGCAGTCCGCAGGCGGTGGCCAGGCTGCTGGTGGGATGAAACACGCGGCAGAGCAGTCT
>WTFZ01000166.1 GCA_011523835.1 Synechococcus sp. CO36386bin_29
TCACCAAGGGCTGCAAAGCCACCGTTCTCGCCAAAGTCGAAGGCCGTAACCCTGCCTACAGCGTGAAGTGCCGCATCGGCGCCAACATGATCTGGGACGCTGAAAAGCGTGGGGATCTCACCGAAGGCAAGGTGATCGTGGAGCCCACCTCCGGCAATACCGGCATCGCGCTCGCCTTCACGGCAGCAGCGCGCGGCTACAAGCTCGTGCTCACGATGCCTGAGTCAATGTCAATCGAGCGACGCCGTGTGATGGCCGTTCTCGGCGCTGAGATTGTGCTCACCGAAGCCGCCAAGGGAATGCCTGGCGCCATTGCCAAGGCCAAAGAGATCGCTGACAGCGATCCAGGCAAGTACTTCATGCCAGGACAGTTCGACAATCCAGCTAACCCGGACATCCACTTCAAAACCACAGGTCCTGAAATCTGGAACGACTGCGACGGAGCCATCGACGTGCTGGTGTCCGGAGTCGGCACCGGCGGGACGATCACTGGCGTTTCCCGTTACATCAAAAACGAGGCTGGCAAAGCAATTGAATCCGTGGCAGTGGAGCCCACCCACAGCCCCGTAATCACCCAGACGCTCAATGGTGAGCCGATCAAGCCTGGACCTCACAAGATTCAGGGCATCGGTGCCGGCTTCATCCCTAAAAACCTCGATCTCTCCATCGTCGACAAAGTGGAGCAGGTCACCAACGAGGAATCTGTAGAGATGGCCCTTCGCCTGGCCAAAGAAGAAGGTCTTCTTGTCGGCATCTCCTGCGGTGCCGCCGCAGCCGCTGCGATTCGCCTGGCTCAGCAAGACGACTACGCCGGCAAAACCATCGTGGTGGTGCTGCCTGATCTAGCCGAGCGTTACTTGTCATCGGTGATGTTTGCTGAAGTCCCCGCTGGAATCATTGAGCAGCCTGTTCCTGCCTGATCGCTGCAAGTTTCCATCCCAAACAAAAAGAAAAGCCCCGGATCAACCCGGGGCTTTTTTCATGATCTGACCAAGATTTGAACAAGGCTTCACCTGTCGATGAAGCCTGTCAAAAGCAAGGCGAATCAAACGAGGATGGTTGTAGAACTGAAATCCACAAAGTCAAAGATGTTTTCACCTCTGAACATGGCAGTAAAGGGCTCGGCATCGACGCGTAAACCCTCACGGCCGTTACCTGTAGCAACGACAGTATTGAACTCAGCAAAAACAGGATTCAGAACCTCAGGCTCCTCTCCATCACCCGTTGCGAAACTTTCGAGTCGAATTCCGTTACGACCACCTTCACCAGGAACGTCATTACGATTATCAAGAGCCCAAACTGATTCGAACAGTGCATCAATCTCACCGCCGCCAAACTGCTCTAAACGGAAACCATAGTCGTCATTACCATTAGCCTGAGAATTAATGAATTCAGCAAAAATGTCACCCTGATCTTCTTCACTCAACTTAATTCCAGTACCACCAGGATCGGTAGCCAGACCATTCAGCTTCGCATTACCGTTGTTGTTAGCAACTGTATTTACAACCTCAACAAAAATACTGCCTTTGCCAGCCTCGTCGAGATCAAGACCCTCATCAAAGTTGCCGTTTATTTCACTGTTACGAACCGAGACCTCAAGCCTGCCTCGACCAGCCTCATCAACGTCTAGACCATCATCAGTGTCGTTGAGATCGAATGGGCCATTGTCATTGAATACGGAGGAGTCAACATCGACCCCTGCAAAGCCTCGACCGGTCTCATCAAGCTCAAAGCCATCAGCACCGTTCGCCACAAATTCACTATCTCTGATAATCACATCTGCATAACCATTTCCACCTTCGTCGATGCGAACGCCATCATTATCACTGACGCTGCCTCTATCGGCATAGATTCCATTAAGAGCAAATTCTGAATCTATGATTTTGACAAATAAGCTCGCATCAGAATTAGCTCCCGTTAAATCATCTTTTCCACCCTGGGTAGTTCCCCCACCACCTGCAGCACCTGCCTGATCATCGAGGTGGATTCCGTGATCCCAGAAACCGGTAACCTCAACGCCATCAAAATACGTCTTGATGACTCCATCAGCATCCGCTGGAACATCCAGCTCGAATCCATGTTGAGCCCTGCCTTCGTTACCGTCTAACTCAAGATCAAAAGCCCTAAATGTTGCCGAACTGCGCGACGTGATAAGCGCAACACCGAAACCATCGAGCCCTGCACCAACTCCCTCGTAAGATTGGAACTCTTCGCCAGCAATTAACGCTGCCCCGTTGCCTTGAAGCGTAAGCTTGCCTTCTCCTGTGTATTCCAAGCCCTCGGTCAAAACAATGTCTTCTTCAAAGACGATTGTATTTTGGATACCAAACACACTTGCAGCTTCGAAAGCAAGCCGAAGCTCAGCTTCGTTGGAAACGGAAAAAAGTGCCATAAGAAAAAACCTGGGCACTTTCAGAATATTGTCGACCGAAATCACGAAAAGCAAGATTCGATTAAAAGGCACTTAAAGCGGGCTTAAGCCTCATTGATCACCTTCCCCGAAGCCATCCCGGATTCATAAATTGAAGCTGTCTCACTCAACTTCGACAACCAAAGCCTCCTCATAAACCGTCGAGAAGTCAAAAACCGCCCAAAATATAGTCAACAGTACATTAATCAGAATCGATCAAAATGTGGTTGAAACCTGCGCAAAAATCATGATTCAAACCCGACGAAATACAGGCTTCGATCCTTCCAACCACGCCTGAGGGGCAATCCACATCGCATCACCGTATGAATAAAACCGATAGTGATTCTCAACAGCTGTTTCATACAGAGTCAACAACCTCTCCCGCCCGATCAGAGCACTGACTAGCAGCAATAGTGAGCTCTTCGGCAAATGAAAATTCGTCAGGAGCCCCTGCACCACTGAAAAGCGATATCCAGGCTGAATCACCAGATCAACAGGGCCCTTCAGCGGCTTGAGTTGGCCTCCACCTGCTTGAGCAGCCCCTTCCAGCGCTCGAACACTTGTAGTACCGACGGCGATAACGCGCCCTCCACGCCTGTGACAGTCCTCAACGGCATCCACAAGCTCAGAGGTGACCTCAACCCACTCGCTGTGAAGACTGAGGCCCCGCAGATCTTCGGTTTCCACTGGCCGGAAGGTGCCCAGCCCCACATGGAGAGTCACTGAAGCAATCGTGACCCCACGGGCGCGGATCGCCTGAAGCAGGTCATCACTGAGATGCAGACCTGCCGTCGGTGCAGCAACCGCTCCTGGTCGTGAGGCATAACGCGTTTGATACCGCTCCTGGTCTGAGTCGTCATGAGAAGTGATGTAGGGAGGTAAGGGCACCTCGCCATAACGCTGCAGCAAAGCTTCGATGGCAATGGCGTCCTCATAAGCAGCTGGGAACTGCACAATGCGTCCGCCACTGGCACTATCGCTCGCCAGCACTTGCAGGGGCAGCGGCTCCTGTTCCAGAGCTTCCAGCCAAACCTGATCACCCGGCCTCAACTTCTTCGCGGGACGTGCCAGGCACAACCAACGTCCTTCACCCCTGGGTTCCAAGACCAGCAATTCACCCAGTCCGCCTCCGGAGCGCCGCACACGCAAACGGGCCTGCAGGACTCGGGTGTCATTGACCACCAGCAGATCACCAGGCTGCAATTCGTGCTGCCAGTCCCAGACCGTTGCATGACGCACCTGAGACGATGACTCCTCCAGGGCGGGAACTATCAGCAATCTTGCGGCATGGCGCGGCTGAACCGGCCTCTGAGCAATGCGCTCATCAGGAAGCCGGTAGTCATACGCACTCAACTGAAGATCCCTGGAATCAGTCACGCTCTGGATGATTCAGCCTTCCATCGTGCCTGAGGGAAGCACTGTCAAGCGGATGGCGTCTTCGGGATGAAGTAGCGCACAATCGAAAACACCCTGCTGTAATCACTGGACAGTGCGGCAAAGAGGTTGTGCGCTCGCTGGTTCAGCAACATCACATCCAGTCGGTCGCGCGGGATGGCCACCGGCATCACCACCGTGGTGGTGCAATCCGATCGCAATCGTTCCGTTTCGATCACAAAGTCGCAGAAGGGATCCAGCAGCGAACTGAATGGACTCTCCAGAAGAACCAGGTCCAGGGCTCCGGTCTCTGGCCCCGCATAGCGATCCCAGGCTGAACTGATCGGACCGGCCTGCTCAGGGTTCTCCAGCACAATCACGGCCGTGACCGAATCCGCAAAAGAGCAGGCGTAGCGCACGGCTTCAAAGGATGGGCGGCTCAATGCGGCCATCCAGACGATGGCGTGGTGACCGAGAGGAGGGTCCCTAGGGATCAACCGGAGTGGGCTCATGGACTCATCCGGTGCAATGGCCTCATAGACCTCCCGGTAACGGCGTCGGATCCCAGCCAAGCCCCAAACCAGCAAGGGGATGGCGATCACAATCGTCCAAGCCCCCTCATCGAATTTGCTCACCACAATGACCAGCAGCACCACGAAGGTGGTGAACGAACCCAAAGCGTTCATCGCCATGCGTCCCTGCCAACCCTCACCACGCAGACGCCACCAGCGGCGCACCAGTCCCATCTGCGAGAGCGTGAACGCGCTGAACACCCCGAGGGCATAGAGGTTCACGGCAACCGTGGTGTCACCGCGGCAAACAAGGATGATCACAGCAGTGATCCCCAGCAGAACGCCGATTCCGTTCTGATAAACCAGACGATCGCCAAGCCAGCTCATCTGCAGAGGCAGGCAACGATCTTCCGCCAACATGGCTGCGAGTCGGGGGAATCCGGCGAATGCAGTATTGGCAGCAAGCACGAGAATCAGCAGGGTGGCGATCTGTAAAACCCAAAAGAGGACACTGCCGTTCCCAAACACCCGCTGACCGATCTGCGCAAGAACCGTGATCTCGGGATTCGGTGCGATTCCATACATGAATCCCATCCCGCTCACCGCGAAGAACATCGCAGACAGCAAGATGCCCATGACCAGGAGCGTTTTGCGCGCATTCTGAGAAGCTGGCTCCCGGAACACCTTCACGCCATTGGCGATGGCTTCGATACCGGTCATTGCCGAACATCCGGAACTGAAGGCCCGCAGGATCAGGAACAAGCCGATGGGCTGCAGACCCGCTGTGAGTGGAGGGGCATCGGGTGTCCAGCCGTGATGAAACGTGAGGTCCCTTAAGCCTCCAATCGTGAGCAGCGCGATCATCACCACAAACACGTACGTGGGCACCGCAAACACGCGGCCGGCCTCCTTCACACCGCGCAGATTCGCCCAACCCACCGCCACCAGCAGAATCAGTGCAATCGGCACTTCGTAAGGCAGAAGGCTTGGGTCAAGGGAGGACAGTGCCTGGGTGCCAGCCATCAAACTCACGGCCGCTGTGAGGGTGTAGTCGATCAGCAGGGCTGCTGCGGCCACCAGCCCCACATTGCGACCGAGGTTGTCACGTGCCACCACGTAGGACCCACCACCGTTGGGGTAAGCAGCAATGGCCTGTCGGTACGACAGCACCACGATCGCGATCAGAGCAACGATCGCCAGGGTGATAGGCACCGATAGGCGCAGGGCTGCACTACCGCCAAGGATCAGGATGCCGAGAGCGGCTTCAGTGGCATAAGCCACGGAAGACAGCGCGTCCGAGGAAAGAATCGGCAGCGCCTGAAGATTGGGCAGGCGTTCCGCTGCACTGCTCGAGCGGGGCAGCGGACGACCGAAGAGACGGGAGAAAATCGAAACGGACACGGCCCCATCGAAGTCCCCCAAAGATTGGCAAAACTCCTCGTTTCAGACCGACTGAATAAAAGAGGAGGAAACGCCTTTGCCCTGGTCAGAGGGCCAGACTTTCCGGGCGGGTCTCGATCAGCTCGGCAAGATCCTTGAGGAAGGCCGCTCCATCAGCTCCGTAGATCACTCGATGGTCTGCAGTGAGATTGACCTGCATCTGTCGCTTCACAGAGATCGATCCATCTTTTCCTGCCACCACGGTTGGGCGGGAGGCCGCAACAGCCAGGATCGCGCCGGTGCCGGGAGGGAGAATCGCATCAAAGCGATCCACGCCGAACATCCCAAGATTCGAAAGGGTGAACGTACCGGTGCTGTACTCCTCAGGCTGCAGCTGCTTCGAGCGGGACCGCTTCACCAGATCACCCCATTGACGAGAGAGCTCATAGAGGTCGATGCGATCAGCCTGACGTAACACCGGCGTGATCAGTCCACCATCCTCCATCGCCACAGCGACGGCCACATTCACATCGGCGGGATAGGCCATCCCTGCCGCTGTCGTCGCAGCGTTCACCTGGGGATGTCGCGCAAGGGTCACGGCCACCGCCTTGGCCAGCAGAGCCGTCATCGTGACCCCTTTAGGTTTCACCTTTTTGTAGAAGGCGTCCAGTTTGTCTGTAGTGATGGTGTAACCCACCCGGAAACTGGGCACAGCCAGGCTGGCCTCCATGTTGCGGTTCACTGCGGCCTGCAAGGTGTTGAACGGGACTGTCTCCCCAGGCCGGCCGAAGCTGTTTCCGGCAGGGGCACTGGGTGGGGCCGGCACGGCTCCACCGGACAACTCTGCCGGTGCCGTCCCCTCACCCACCTTGGGAACAGACACTGGCCGGCCAGCGGCTCGCTCAACATCCTCCGCCTGAATACGGCCATTCGGACCACTGCCGCGCACCGCAGAGAGATCCACACCCATCTGAGCGGCAAGTTTTTTGGCGCGAGGACTGACGATCAGACGCCCGGTCCCTGCCGGCGCAGGTGCGACCGGTGGTGCGGACAAGGGCGCTGGGGCCGGCGTTGTCGGAGCGGGCGGAGGGGAAGGAACCGAGACAGCTGGAGCGGACCCCGAGGCAGGAGCAGGGGCCGTTGGTGCGCTGGCTGGGGCTGCGGCTGCACCTCCAGCGGGGGATTTGGCCTGGGCTTCGGCGATCTCCGCCTCTGACTCCACGATTAATCCGATCGTTTCACCCACAGGTGCCGTGCTGCCTGCAGGCATCAGAACAGCTGCCAGAAACCCGTCGTTGAACGACTCCACATCCATATCGGCTTTGTCCGACTCGACCACGAGCACCGACTCCCCACGGGCGACCTTGTCGCCGGGCTGCTTAAGCCACTCCACAATCTTGCCCTCCGTCATGGTGGAGCTGAGGGCAGGCATGAAGATGTCGTGGGTCGCCAACTGCGTTCTCCTGACTGGTGTCTTGGGGCAGTGTCGAATCAGGTATTGACCTAGATCCAACAATTTCCCTAACTTTAAACTGGCAATTCACCCCTAGAACATCCGAGTTCCGCCTGAGACACCCGCTCCTTAACGGAATCACAAGCGAAGAATCCCTAATCGCTCAGTCGGTTCCGAATGCCGCCGGGTCGATGCCATCGACTGGATACCTAGAGCTTCTGACCCAGAAAGGCCCGCCAAGGAAACCTCGATTAAAAAAACAAACAGAATCAAATAAATCCAACATCCATAACGATTGAACATGATACGCCGATTAGCCAAAAATCAAGATATAAAAACTCCGCAGCTCATGATGCTTTCTCGATGCATCACAAATTGTCTTAGATAACAGCAATTCGAAGCAAGGAGATCAGACGATTGAGCTCCACACACCCGCCGTCTTGATCATGAACAAAAGCCTGCACCTAGACAATCAAAGTCAAGTTCAACAGAAAAACTTCAGACGCCAAGGTAAAATACAGATCATGCTCAAATCTCGATGAAGCTACTTTTACATATCGGCACAAAAAAGACTGGCACCACTTCCATACAACATTTTTTGAAACAGAACAGAGAAAAATTGCTTGAAAACAAAATCTATATCCCACAATCCCCGATGGTTGCAAAAGGCAATCACAGATGGGTCGCAGTCTTTGCGTACAACGCTTCTCGCATCGACGACTTAATCATTGGCCAGCAATTCAAGAACAATCAAGAGCGAAGCGAAAAAATACGCAAACGCAAAGATCAGTTCTTATCCGAATGCCAAGAGGCTAAGGCGACTTGCAATACAATGATTCTCAGCTCTGAACAATTCCATTCCAGACTCCAAAGCCAAGAAGAAATTCAAAGACTTTACTCGACACTGAATCCAATTTTCGAAGAGATAGAAATTATTCTCTACATTCGAGATCCTTTGAAAATGGCAGTTTCATCGCTTTCAACGACCATCAAAGCAGGAGGAATAGACAGCACACTCAACACGCCCTCAAGCCAAGACCTTGAAGGCAATCATTACAAGACAATCAACCAGTGGGAAAAGAATTTCCCAGAAGCAAAGATAACAGTCAGACGATTCGAGAAATCTCGATTAATAGACGGCGACATTGTATCGGATTTCTGTTCTCAAATTGCCGCTAACTTTCAAAAAAATGACTACACATTTTTTAAGCCCACAAATGCAACACTTTCTTTGACAGGAATGGCACTACTTCGAAGATTAAACTTTAAATTCCCCCGATTTACCGACAACAAACCCAATCCAATAAGAAAAACTATCGTAGAATTTGTAGAGAAAAATACTGATGACGGCAGTGAATTTTTACCCTGCGAAGAAGAATTCAAGCTCTATGAAGACTACTTTGCCGAACCAAACGAAAAAGTGCGCTCACGCTATTTTCCTGAAGAAAGATATTTATTCGAAAGCCAGACCAAACTGGCCACAGACAAGATTAACCTGGAAAACATAAAAATTAAACCAGAAATATACGAGCAAGTGATCGAAAACTTATGGGAGAACAAAAGAAGACTTGAATTAAAACTAAAGTCTATCAAATCGAAATAAACATCTCTCATGTATCATTGTCACTACAAGAAATAAAAGCTAAATTTAATCACCATTTTAACTCATAATCAAGGTTTGCTGCTGACTCGAAAAAGCAGTCTTTAATAGATAGCAAATACAATCCATTGGCCACATCTTAAAAATCCAGAAAAAAATTCGAGATTGGCGATCTCTCTTTGAGCGACAATCAGCAAAAGACTTCACTGCATTATGAAATTAACAGCGATCTCTCGAACCTTCGACTGCAGTCGTCAGAAGAATCAACCTTGTTCGATCGCCTCAATCACCCCGTCGCGAACCACTACAGATACCTGCATTTTGCTGACGAGATTGTCGCCAACCTGCACATCGCAGAAGCTTTCCAGCTGGCCTTGCTCGACGATCTGTTCCATCTCGAGCTCCCGCACCTGAGCCTGCTGCTGCAGCAGGTTGCGCTTCTGCTCCTCAAGCTCAGCTCGCTTCGCCGCCACCTGCTGTTGGACCTGAGCCACCTGCTCCTGAACCCTGGGATCCAGAGGATTGGCACTCTGACGACGCACGTCATCAACCACCTGCTGACCCTCCTGCTCCAACTGGGCAAGCTGCTGATCGGTGGTGGCGATCGCGGAACTCAGCTCACGCTCGGCCTCCTCTTTCCAAGCCGGAGTCACCACGGCACGAACGGTGATGGAGCGCTTGATCGACAGGGTGGTGCCGTCGGACATTGAGAGCCAGGAAGAAGCGCCAAGCGTCTCAGCTCGACGTCATCTGGTCAACCCAGATGACCGACCCAACACTCAGCGCCCATACAGCGCCTCGATCGCCGCACAATCCCGCTCAGTGATCCGGTCCCGTCGCTGCTTGAGCGTCTGTGTCAGCAATCCATTCTCGATCGTGAATGGTTCGACGAAAGCCACACCTACAAGCCGCTCATCCCCCCGAGCTCCCACCCGTTCGCTCAGCAAGCGGTTGAGCTCTCCGCGGAGCAGCCGCCTCAAACCGACATCACCAGGGCTGCCGCCCAGGTCCTCACCGGGATCGGCACTCTGCTGAGACGCCCAGGCGCGCATGGATTCCGATTTAGGCACCACAAGGGCTCCCAGTTGCCGTTCGTCCTGTCCGACCAGCATCACCTGCTCGATCAAAGGACTGGCCACCAGGGTTTCCTCAAGGGGACCCGGTTCGATGTTCTCGCCACTGCTGAGAACAATCGTGTCCTTGGCACGGCCGGTGAGCACCACCGACCCATCCGGAAGCAGCAAACCCAGATCACCGGTATCAAACCAACCCTCTGCATCAAGCACCTTGGCCGTCGCCTCAGGCTTGCCGAGATACCCACCCATCACCTGGGGGCCACGCACCTGAACGACACCCCGCTGGCGATAGCCGAGAGGCACACGGGTTTCGGGATCGACAATCCGAAATTCCGTTTCCGGCATCGGCAACCCCGAGCTGCCTCGAATGTTGCGCCAGGGACGCCGGCAACTCACCACCGGGCTGGTTTCCGTCAGGCCGTACCCCACGAGAAGCTCAATCCCGACCGCTTCGAAAAAAGAATCGACGTGGGGAGCGATGGC
>WTFZ01000051.1 GCA_011523835.1 Synechococcus sp. CO36386bin_29
CCAGCAATTCGCCCCCGATCATCTCCGCTGTGCGCACAAGCCAGTTGCTGATGAGAGCCTCGAGCTGGAGCAGGGCTCTGGGATCGTCAGCAGGAAGCAGCTGTCCGTCCACAAGAACGGGTTGATCCTGCACCAACGCTGCAAGCATGGTCATGGGATCGGGAAGTTCCTCGTCGCTTCGAAACAGGTCGGTCCGCTCCAGCAGCTCTTCCGCGACCGGTTGCATCGTTTCCCCCAGAGGCAAGCGCACATAGCTGCCAGCCACACAGCGCAAGGCTTGCTGGCGCACTTCCGGTTGCATGGCGTTCCAGCGCGATCTCAGATCCTGCTGACTCAACTGAGCTGAGGGGGCCTCCTGGCGCAGGCGCAGCAGCACAGCGTGCAGTTGTTTGAGAAGAGCCAGGAGCAGATCGCGACGCCGCTCCGGAAGCAGTCCCTCGATGGCGAGCAATTGACCGGTGCTGTTGCCCAGCCCTCCGCATACGGCGGTTTGCAGTCGCTCTTCAATGGTCTCCCAGACCGCTTCGCTATTGCGGTCCCTGAGGCTGAGACTGAGGGTTTCTCCCGGCTCCGAGAGGGCAACGGCGTCATCAAGTCCCACCTGGAGAGGCCCCCAGAGCCACAGCAGCAGATTGCGGGCACTGCGCAGTTCCCGTCGGCGACCCTCCAGCAGCAGGCGCAGAAGCGACTGGTCGGGTGGAGGATTCAAGAGGGCTTCGATGACCTGCAGGTCGGCACTGATCTGCTGAAGACCGCTCAGCAACAACCAACTGGCCGCACCAACGGTCTGGCCTGGGCGATTAGTTGTCGATCCATGGGATTCGATGGTGAGCACCCGGCCCCCCTGCAGGAGGCGATGGATGGCGGAACGCAGACTCTCAAGATCTGGATCCTGAAGAATCCCCTCACAGTTCAGAGCGAGAAGTTCCTGGGGATCCCGGTTGAAATCCGCTGGCAGCAGAAGAAGGATTGGAGCAGGTGTCCAGCGCTGTTGCAGTTGGAGAATCTCACGATCGAGAAGGAGTGGCTGGCTGCGGCTCGGCAGGGACCAGATCACCAGATCGGGGTGACCTTTGAGAGCATTACGGCTGCGACGGATGCTGAGAGGTGGCTCACCGGTGGAGAGCTCGGCAGCGAGGCTTTCACCGAGGAGGTCGGGAGCGAATAGGAGAATCTCCCTGGCCTGAGGGTTCACGGTGCTCAGCTCGATTGCCTACGGGGTCAAGGTAACGGCCCTCTTCAGCTTCCTCCAGTGGGTTCTGCACGACGACCACTGATCTGCAGCGTGTAGGACTCGATTCGGTACCCGGTGCGCTGTTCAATCTCCTGCAGCAGGCCGAGGGGAAGTTCAACGTCGAGATCTTCAATAGCGCCACTGTCCAGGCACGTGATGTGGCTGTGGGGGTCGTTGCGGTAGCCATAGAGCCGACCACTGGCACGATCGAGACACTCGATCACCCCGGCGCTCTGAAGAGCTTCAAGATTCTGATAAACCGAGGTGTGGCCGATGCTCCGCCCCCTTTGATTCAGTTTTTCGAAGATGTCTCTCGCACTGAGATGGCTTCCTTCGCTCCAGAGCAAGTCCAGCACCATCCGTCGCTGACGGCTCAAGCGCATGCCAAGCGTTCGACATTGCTCGAACGCTTGTTGAAGGCTCCTGTGTCTGCCTCCGTCATCAATGAGGGGTGACACGAAGGCAGACTCCACTGCTGCAGTCGAAATAATTTCATTTTAAGTCCATGCTGTAAAGGGCGCATGGGATGGGATCAGGCGAGATCCTGAAGCAGGTCCGACGGAAGGTCCTGAAGCCGTTCGCTGTGGAGAGCGCTGAGCGCTTCGCCCAGATCAATGCGTCCGTCGTAGAGCGCACGGCCGACGATGACGGCCTCCACCCCAAGGGGTTCCAACGCCAGCAAGGCGAGAAGATCGGCCATGCATCCCACACCACCGGAGGCAATCACGGGAACGGAACTGGCTTCAGCCATGTCCCGAAGGGCCTGGAGGTTCGGTCCCTCCAAGGTGCCGTCGGTGCTGATGTCGGTGCTGATGATGGCCGCGATGGCCGATGCGCTGAAGCGCTGAGCCAGCGCGGTGGCCTCCGTGTTGCTGTCCTCGAGCCATCCCTTGGTGGCCACCTTGCCGTGGCGAGCGTCGATGCCCACCACAACCCTTCCGGGATGGCGATCGGCCAGATCCACCACCAGCTGGGGCTGCTCCAGCGCCACGGTGCCGAGGATCACCCTGTCGAGACCACAGGACAGCAAGGTGTCCGCCCGTTCCGCCGTGCGCACACCTCCACCGAGTTGCACGGGAATCGTGAGGGCGGACGTGATCGCACGGATGGCACTGTCGTTGGCTGGTTCCCCACTGCGGGCTCCATCAAGATCGACCAGATGCAGTCGCTCCGCACCCTGGTCCTGCCATTGCATGGCCTGGGCCACAGGGTCGTCATTGAAGCGTGTGACCTTGTCGTAATCACCTTGGTGAAGACGGACGCAGCTGCCCCCCAGCAGATCGATGGCGGGAATGATCTGCATGGTCGACGTGGGGAACAACCCCCATCCTGCATGTCTGGGTTGAGCACGCTTCAATGGCTGCCGATCCGCTGGACTGACTGTGCAAATCCTGTTGATGGGTGGGACCCGCTTCGTTGGGAAACCCCTCGTGAGCCGCCTTCTGCAACAGGGTCACCAGCTCACCCTGTTCACCCGTGGCCGGCAACCCCTGCCGGACGGAGTCGAGTCCTGTGTTGGTGATCGCCAGGACGACTCCGCCCTGGAGCAGCTACGGGGCCGCAGCTTCGAGGTGGTGATCGACAGCTCCGGTCGGACACTGGCTGATAGCCAAAAGGTGATTGAACGGACCGGAGCTCCCTCCCATCGTTTCCTCTATGTCAGCTCTGCCGGGGTTTACGCCGGCAGCGACACCTGGCCACTGGATGAGCAGAGCCCCCTGGATCCGCAGAGTCGTCATGCCGGCAAGGCTGAAACCGAAGCTTGGCTGATGCGTGAGGGGATTCCATTCACGAGTTTCAGGCCCACCTACATCGTTGGACCTGGTAATTACAACCCAGTAGAGCGTTGGTTCTTCGATCGCATCGTGAACGAGCGCCCGGTTCCGCTCCCTGGCGATGGAACCACGATCACCCAGGTTGGCCATGTGGAGGATCTGGCTGAGGCCATGGCCCGCAGTCTTGAGGTGGATGCCGCCTGCAACCGCATCTACAACTGTTCGTCGCATCGCGGAATCACTTTTCGAGGCCTGATTGCTGCAGCCGCCAAGGCCTGTGGCCGCGAGCTCGCTGACCTGGATCTGCGATCGTTCGATCCCAGTGGTCTGGATCCGAAAGCTCGCAAGGCGTTCCCCCTGCGTCTCAGTCACTTTCTGACCGATGTCTCCAGGGTTGAGCGCGAATTGGCCTGGATGCCCCGTTTTGATGCTGCTACGGCGATGGCGGACAGTTTTCAACGGGATTACCAGCTGAGCCCCACGCCCAATCCCGATTTCAGCGCTGACGAGGCACTGTTTTCCCAGGGTTGATGTAAGCCAGCCCAGACCAGAGGGCCAGCCCAAGGGCTGGCCAATACAGGCTCCAGCCCAGCTGATGCAAGCCCACAACCACTGAACCGGCCCCCCAAGTTGGTGGCCAGATCAGTAGAAACAGGCTCAGGAACTGCAGGGTGGTTTTTGTTTTGCCAAGCCAGGATGCCGGAGCTCCGCTCTGACTTGCTGAGCGCCAACCGGAAATCAGTAGTTCCCTGGCCAGCAGTAGCCAGACCGACCAAAGGGGCAGCACCTGCTCGGTGGCCAACCAGATCAAGGGGGCACTGATCAGCAGTTTGTCCGCCAGGGGATCGAGCCTGGCTCCCCAGCTGCTGCCACCGTCAGCTTTGCGGGCCATCCAGCCATCAGCCCAGTCGGTGAAGGCACCGAGGAGGAGCAGGATCCATGCCGTGGAGAACTGTTCGCAGGCAAGAGCCAGCAGCACGGGGGCTCCGAGAACGGCACGGAGGAGGGTGAGTCGATCCGCCCAGGATCGCCAGGGAGAGACCAAGGCTCAGAATGCGTGCAGTTGATCAGGTCCCATGGTGCTCCAGCAGACGGTCGGGGAGGTGATGTCCGCTCCGGTGCTGACCGTCACTCCAGATACGCCTCTGAAGGATGCCGTGACCCTGTTGAGCGATCACCACATCAGTGGCGTGCCCGTCGTCGGAGACGACGGCACGCTTGTGGGTGAACTCACCGAACAGAACCTGATGGTGCGGGAGAGCGGAGTGGATGCCGGGCCCTACGTGATGCTTCTCGACAGCGTGATCTACCTGCGCAATCCGCTCAACTGGGACAAGCAGGTTCACCAGGTTCTGGGTAACACGGTGGCTGATCTCATGAGTCGTGATAGCCATTCCTGTGCACAGTCCCTGGCTCTACCGAAGGCGGCGTCGATGCTCCACGAGAAAGGAACGCAGCGATTGATCGTGATCGATGACGAGCGCCGGCCCGTTGGCATGCTCACCCGCGGTGATGTGGTGAGAGCCTTGGCGTCCGCCCAGCCCTAGCGCTTGGCCAGGGGCTGGATGCGGATGGCAATCGGCTTGATCAGCCTGAACTCCACCATGTCGCCAACCCTCAGGTCAGCGAACACGTCCTCTTCGAGTTCAGGACGGATATCGAGTTTGTGAATCTTTCCGAGTGGGCCGCGCAGAGTGACTTTGTGATCGGTGCGCGACAGCCGAACGACTTCTGCGGTTCCGGTTGCCATGGCGACCCGAGTCCCTGAGGGGAGTGGACCGAAGCCATCGCCGAGACGGCGGTCTTCCCGCTGGAAGCTGAGCGTGGTCTGGTTCGAGGGCCTGAGATCCACCACCAGACCCTGGAGAAGATCGATGGAGACCTGATCTCCAGGTTTGAGGCCCGCTGCTGTGGGATCGATGGCACTGGTGAGCAGGCTGGTGTGACCCTGGGCGCCCTTCACCTCGAGTACTTTCTGTCCCGGAATGATTCTTTGAATCGTGGCCTGCAGCTGAGCCAGTTCGAAGGCTTCTAGCAGTTCGCTCTTGAGGGCCGCGCCGTCATCGATCACGGTGCTGACCATCGGCGCCTGACCGTTCACTCTGTAACTCTGGGCCGCGGCTTGCGACGCAGGAAGTTTGCGCACATCGATGGCCAGGGGCTGGATCAGCCGGAAGTTCACGGTGTCTCCAACCTTGAGGCGGTCGAAGGGATTCACTCCTGGTGTGGGAACCACATCGAGGTTGTTGATCCCGCCGAGAGGTCCCATCAAATCGATGGAGTTGTCCTTGGCATCAATGCGGATCACCCGGCCGGTCCCCGAAGCCAGGGCCACGCGCATTCCCTGTTTGAGCTTGCCCATGTCCATGGGCAGGATGATGTCTTCGCGGTTGAAGCTCAAATCTCTGCTGGAACTGGGTTCCAGCTCAACGACAAGGCCATCGAGGATGGAGAGGCTGACTTCATCCCCCGCCTTCAGACCTAGGGGCGCGAGATCCATGCCCACCGTCAGAATCTCTTTGTGACCATGAGGATCGATCACTTCGATCACTTTTTCTGCGGGCAGCGCCGTTGTGACCGTGGCCCGCATTTCTGTGACTTCAAACGCAGCCAGCTCTTCGGGTGAGAACCCCGCGTAGGCTCCGGGAGCGATCAAAGCCGTGAGTCCAAGGCTGGCACCAATCACACCCCGCAAGGGTCCGCAGCGGAGCAGAGATCGGAGAGCGGAAGTGGGGGACACGGAAGGCGGTGGTAAGTGGGGTGACGCTAGCCCGACCCGATCTGGGTCACAATGACGCGCAAACGCGTGTTCCGTCATGTCCATCCCTTCCTGGCGTATCGCCCTGCCGGCGGGATTGGCCCTGTTGTCGTTGGGATTGGCTCCGATGCAGGCTCGGGCGGAAAAAACCATTGAGATCAGTCTCAAGCAGAGGTATCTCACGCTTCTCGACAACGGCAAAGTCGTGGAGCGCTTCCCCGTTGCCATCGGGGCTCCGGAATCACCAACCCCCGCTGGCAGTTACGCGATCACACGCAAAGAAGAAGCTCCCGTCTATCACAAGGGCGGAAAGGTCATCGCACCCGGTCCTAAGAATCCGGTTGGCGTTCGCTACATGGCCTACTTCCAGATCGGATCCGGCGAATATGCGATTCACGGCACAGCCTGGCCGAGCTGGGTCAAGCTGAGGGCCGCCGTCAGCCTGGGATGCATCCGCATGCTTAACAAGGACGTTGTCACGCTTTTCAAGCAAGTGGATGTCGGCACTCCCGTCGTTGTTACCGCCAACTGAACGTCAGCTATTCAGTCATGTTCAAGCGTTTGTCTCCCTCCGTCTGTGTCGCGGCACTGGTTGCCTTTGCCACGTCGATGACCCTGGCCTCCCCGATGCGTGAAATGCCAGAGCAGAAATTTCTCGATCAGGTCGAAAGTCCCGGTCACGTTCTGATCACTGCCAAAGGTGTGGAGGCGGTGAATGCCGAAGCTCGGCGCCAAGGACTGCGTTTCCCTGCGATCGGCTACTGGTCGCCAGACAATGTGTGCTTCTCCAAGCCCCCACGCGGCGACTGCAACGCCATCTTCCGTCGCTGATCTCAGGGCAGAGGAGGGGGAAGAAACGGCGGGGGCGGTGCTCCGATCAACAGACGTTCGGGTTCGTCGGGCGGCTCCGGGTCGACAGCTTCAACGATTGGCTCCATGGGGGGGAGGATCACTTCCGATGGAGCCAGATCCGGAGGCAAGGTGGGCTCAAACGGAGGAAGTGCTGGGTCTTGCGGCACTGTGAGATCGTCTCCAGCGGGTTGTTCGAGCAGAACCAGCGGGTCGGCGGTGATCGGCGGCTCAGGGAGTGGAGCCCGATCCCGGAGTTCCGGACTGTCGGGTGATTCAGGGGTGTTGTCCCTGATCAACGGTTTTGGGGGCCAGATCATCCGGGCAATGGGTTCGACACCTTGCTCCATCACCCGGTTGAGTCCAGCGAGTGCCCTGTCGGCAAGACGTGTGCCAAACATCTGGACGCAGTCCAACGGACCTTTGCAGGATGCCTGAAACTGCAGTCGCTCAGACAGGTTGGCGGTCAGACCTCCCCGCAGCTGGTTCCGTCGCTCACTCAGGCGTAGGAGATAAGGGACGTGCACAAAACTTGTGGCTCCCCCGCTGATCCAGTTGGCATCTTCCTCAGTGAAACCCTTGATTCCAGGGATGATCAAGCGGCTTTTCGAGGCATGGTCCGGCATGTAGGCCGCAACGAGTCCCCGCCGTCGCGCCAGTTCCTTGGTCTGCTCGAGGGTGAGGCCGTCCTTGCTCATCAGCATTTCCAACCGTCCATCACTGCGCAGCCCGTAGATCATCCGGATCCGCGGCAGGTAATACCGAATTCTCTGCCCCATGCTGATGCTGTAAGCACCCTTGTAAGTCTCGGGAGGACGCTCGAGGTCGTTGTAAATGCTGTGCAGACCACCGACGAACATGTCGTAGGTCGACTCGCGTTCAGGGGTGAGTTCCCCGAAGCCGAAATCAACAAGTCCGTCGCTTCGGATCCCCACAAAGGCCCTTTGCCTGGCAGCGGTGCGGTTGCGACCACGCCAGATGCGTTGGCCGAATTTCAGATCCCCAAGGGGTACGGTGATTTCCTTCCCGGCGTTGTCGACATGTCTCTCGTACATCGGTCCGGAGACATAAGCCAGAGCAGATGAATCCTCATAGGCATCCTGTTCGCGATCCCATCCCTCGAGCAGCCCCAACCTCACTTTGCGCGGGTCGAAATCAAGGGCGTAGACCTCATCATCGGGTTCGTACCTGAAGGTCCCGAGCGCATCACCCTCGAGTTCCTGCTCTGTCGGGGGTTTGGCTTCAGGCTCTGGTGTTCCCGGTGCGAGCACCAGCAATCCTGCAAAGACGACGACTGGAAATCCCAGAACCAACCAGCGTTTGCGCAAGCCCGAACCTTTTCGTCGCCGTGGACGCTTCCGACGCCCCTGGCCGGTCGCGGGCGCAGGCTTCCTCTTCACCGGGCTTGGCGTCGCTGTTCTGGTTGGGGTTCGGGAATGAGCCACGGAACAATGGCGCCCTCGGCCACCAGCCATTTGCGGTAACGGTGACCGCAGTCATGCCCTCCCGTCAACTCTCCGAAGGCAGGAATCAGCATTCGCTGCTCGTGATCGTCGTAGGCGAAACAGGGAAGCCGCAAGCGATCGGAGCCTTGGCGAAGGGTTGCTGCAGGATGAATATGGCCGCAAAGATTGAGTAGATCGACAGCGGTTGGGCCGTTTTCCGGTTCGTGGCTTAACCAGAGACCACCCAGACGGAATGAAGCCTGTCGGGGAAGCACTGCCAATCGAAGATCTCTGTCGTGGTTGCCTCCAACCAGGAGGACATCGGTCTTCAGACGTTCGGACAGAGTGTCGAGGTCATGCATCAACCGGGGAGTGAGTCCCTGTCGACCGTGGATCAGATCACCGAGGATGATCAGACGCCTTGGCCTGTAACGGGTGCAGATCCGTTCCAGCCGTTGCAACGTGCCTCGGTCTTCATCGCTCGGTAGAGGAATGCCGAAGGACTGAAACACCTCGGCTTTGCCGAGATGGAGATCCGCCACCAGAAGATCCTCGCTTGCTTGTCTCCAGATGCCCTTTTCCGGTAGGAGCACCAGCTGTTCTTCACGCCAACGCCAGCTGAACCCTCCCGCCGGGATCCCTGAATCCGCTTCTGTAGCGCTGATGGCAGCCAATCAACCCCTCCATCAATCATTTTCATCCCATTCTGGATCGGTTGAATGTCTCGCGCTTCCCAATCCCTTGCTCCTGCTGGTGAAACCTTGTATTGGCTGAAGAGGCGCCTTCTGTCTCTCGAGCGACAGGAGCGTTTTGAATGTGCCTACGCCCTGAGGATGGAGGTGGCGGAGTGGATTCTTGGTGCTGAAGATGGCAACCTCAGAGTTCCCCGCTTTATCGAGCCTCAATGACACTCGCACTGCTGTTGGCTTTGCTCGGTTCGCTGGTTGCCATGGGCTTCATTGTGAAACGGCTTGAGAGCAATGGTTGAGGGGTGCGAGCGTGAAGGTTGCATTTCTTCTGGCGTGTTTCACAGCGCTTGCTGGTCCGACTGATGCTTTGGCTCAAACGCTCCGCGTTGGCGTCAGCGGTGCTCCTCCTTTCGTGATGAAGGAAGACGACGCCTTGCGCGGAATCAGTCTGCAGATCTGGGATCAAACGGCTGACAGTCTCAACCGGCCGTACGAGCTGGTTCCGTTCCCGACGACGGAGGCAAATCTCGATGCTGTGGTGAATGGTCAGGTGGATCTGGCTATTGGGCCGATCAGCATCACCCCGGATCGTCTGGCCAACCCAAAGATCGACTTCACCCAGCCTTATTTCCACGGCACTGAAGATCTGTTGCTGCCGTTACGAACACCCGGCTTGCTGGCTCGACTGCGCCCCTTTTTCGGTTGGGCTGCTTTGTCATCTGCTGGTGGATTGCTTCTTCTCCTCTTCCTGGTCGGGAATCTGATCTGGCTGGCTGAACGCCGTCGGAATGCTGACCAGTTCCCGCGTCAGTACCTGAAGGGCGTCGGTAACGGCATGTGGTTTGCCCTGGTGACTCTCACCACCGTTGGCTATGGCGATCGGGCTCCACTCTCCAAAACCGGTCGAGCCATTGCGGGGGTTTGGATGGTGATGTCGCTTCTGGCGCTCTCCTCCATTACCGCCGGTCTGGCCTCAGCCTTCACCGTTTCACTGACACGGCTGGACCCCGCGGGGATCCGCGACATCACAGATCTGCGTGGAAAGACCGTTGCTGTGGTGGATGGAACGACCAGCCAGACCTGGGCAAAGATCTATGGCGCCCGGGCTCTGACGGCTTCAACACTGAAGGAAGCCATCGATCTTCTCGGTATGAGCAAGGTCGATGGCGTGATCTTCGATGGAGCGCCTCTGCGTTACTACCTCCAGCAGAACCCTGGAGCGCCTTACAAGATGGCTCCGTTCAGTCTGGCCAATCAGACCTATGGCTTCGTCCTTCCCATCGACAGTCCGATGCGAACGCCGATTGATGTGGTGCTGCTTGGCATGCAACGCAAAGGAGAGGTGAAACAGATCACAGATGACCTGTTGCAATGATCTGATCGAAAAACTGATTGAAAAACGGTGGTTTTCAGCGCAGGGGACCGTGTCTGCGTAAACCATCTTCGATCAGAAACGTGGCCAGGCTGCTGCAACTGCGGCCCTCGGCCAGAGCCTGTTGCTTGAGCCGATTCATCACACCGGAGGGGAGCGTTACATTGACGCGTTCAGAATCAGCGTTCTCGGCGACCTGAGCGGCAGTGATCTCCTCCTGATGGTCCGATTGAAGTTGCTCCTGCAGCTCTTGGAGCAGATTCTGCAAAAAAGACACGTTTGCGTACCTGATTAGTAACGTCAACGTACCGTATTTTCAATATCGTCTGGGGGTATTCTGGCATCGCTTTCTTGTTGTCTGGATGGAGACTCTGACCCTCAAGTTGAATCCCGGTCAGGATCTCCTCCAGTCCCTCCATCAACTCGCTGTCGAGCAACAGCTCAAAGGGTTCGTCCTGGGAGTTGTCGGCGACCTCTCAGAGGCCTGTTTTCAGTGCCCTGGTCAACCTCAGCCCACCAGGATGCAGGGCGTTCTGGAAGTGATCACCCTGAATGGCACCGTGTCACCTGATGGTGTTCATCTTCATCTGAGCCTGTCCGATGGAGCCTGTCAGGTCTGGGGTGGTCATCTTGAACCCGGAAGCACTGTCTTGAAGGGTGTGCAGCTCTTACTTGGGCTGAGTGGGCTTCCAGACCAGAATCCGTCACCCCAAGAGCGGATTGAACTGGCGGTTCTCCCCGGTTGTCCCTGGTGCCATCGCGCCCGACAGCTCCTGGATCGTCAGAACATTCCTCACAACATTATTTCGGTCGACAGTGATCACGTCTTTGCAACCTGCTTTGAGCGCAGTGGTCTCCGCCTATTCCCGCAGATCTTCCTGAATGGTGACTATTTCGGTGATTACAGCGCACTCCTTCAGCTGCATCAGAATGGACAGATTGATGCTCTGCGATGAGTGAGTCCACAGACACTGGTCTCTGGTCGCAGAAACCATGGTGGTGTCAGCCTTGGTCCATCATTCTCACCGGCCTTGTTGTGGTTGTTGGCAGTTGGGTGCTGATGCACCGAATCTGGATCACCGGTTCAGCGGCGCTTGCTGTGGCGAGCTGGTGGTTTCTCTTTCTCTTGATCGCACCAATTGCTTATCGCAATCAGTCGCGCTGAGCAGCGCGAAAGCGCTGTTTTTCCTCCAGTAATTCAGCTTCCAACTGTTCGATCAGCTGCGTGACCAAAGCCTGAAATTCAGGCTGACATCCCCGAAATGCCGCTTTATGACGGATCGGTTCGTTGCGTGTGCGCAGATCGGTCAGCATCAGCTGAAGAGCATCGATTCTTGCGTTGCTGTTCAAGATGTCAGTGCATGCGCGTGGCGAGGTTATGACATCGAGAGTTAGGCCGGCAGCACCTGCCGGTAGCCGCCGCCTTCCACAACCTTCAATGGTGTGTCGTAAAGGTCTGACAGCACCTCATCACTCAGGACCTCTGCAGATGCACCATCGACAACGATATTGCCCCTGCGCATCCCCACCACGCGCGTGATTTCAGGGATGATTGCATCGATCTGGTGGGTGATCAGGATCAGTGTGGTCCCCATTCGGCAGAGCTCTCGGAGTTGGTCCAGCAATCTGTGACGGGCCCGCAGGTCAAGAGCATTGGTCGGCTCATCGAGCACCAACACCTGCGGCTGATGCACCATGGCCCTGGCAATCAGCACTCTGCGTTTCTGACCGTCGGACAGGCTTCCGAACCGACTGGCAGCCAGGTCTGACAGGCTGAATTGCTTCAAAACATCAGCGGAATGTTGAATCTGCTGAGGCGTTGGCTGAAGTCCGCGTCTCAGACCGATGGCTCCGAAGAAGGCGGAGTGCATCAGTTCTCGGCAGGTCATCGCATCGGGGATGCGTTGCTGCAGCTCCGAATCCACCACTCCGAGATGCTCGCGCAAGGACCAGAGATTGATTCGTTCCTCGCCGAAAAGGCGCAGGTGGGACTGCGGTTGAACCACAGGATGAAGGCAGCGACTGATGAGCTTGACGAGCGTGCTTTTGCCGGCCCCGTTTGGCCCCAGAATCGCTGTGGACTCACCGAGCCAGAGACGCAGTGACAGATCCTGCACGATGCGATGACCTCCGGCCCAGGCTTCGATGCCCTGAAGGTCCAGCCATGGTGCGTTTCGATGGCTTGCGTGCTGAAGGTGCATGGAGTGATTGTGGCTGCTGAGCCGATGCGATCCCGATGACCAACCGCTGCAGCCGATGCGGTTCCACTAGTTTCCGTGCCGATCGGTCTCTCGGAGGTCGTCTTGTCTGCTCCCATTGCGGGACACCTGCTGGCCAACACGTGCGAAGCGCGCGCCGCACCTCGGTCGTCCCGCGACGTAAAGGTGTCCGGGTCTGGGTGATTCTGGCCCTGATGGCACTTGTGCTCGTTTTGGTTGTTCAGTCGCTCTGAATGTCCTGAAGTCTGCCGGTGAGCAGCTTCAGGGTTGGCGCCAGGGGACGGAGCTCATTGAGTCTGGGGCTCAGAATCTGTCCAGTTCGCAGCTCTGCAACGGAAGCAAGAACCATGTCCTGCCCTTCATTCAGTTCAAGCAGGTGAAGATCTCTCTGAAGCTCGCCCAGGAACACATGGGCAGTGCGTTCGGAGGTGCTGTGTCTCATCCACAGCCTCATCCCGGCGGGGCACCAACCTATTTCTTCGATCAGCTCCCTTTGAAGGGCCTGTTCAGCGGTCTCCCCTGATTCGAGGTGTCCTCCGAACAGGCCCCAACATCCAGGGGCAGCGATGCCATCAATGTCATCACGAAGCTGAAGCAACCAACGTCCCTGACGTCGGAGCATTGCAATGGAGACATCGAATGGCATCGGGTGCTCAGAAGATGCCGAGCTTCTTCTTCTTGCAATAACCGGCGCCGATGTTCATCCAGCCGGACAGGCAGGCTTTTCCGTTAGTGGGAGCCACTTCGTAGTAGATCGGCGACACGCAGGTTGTTCCCAGGGTGTTGACGTAACCCAGCGGACACTCCTCATAGCCGGGAGCCTTGGGGATCTCTTTCTGCGCCAGCGCTGACGCTGGACTCAACAGGGGAGCGAGTGCCGCCAGCCAGATCAGCTTTTTCATGAATTGGGCAGGGGTGAAAACGGGCTGAAATTAACAGGAAATTGATTTGCTCGGGGTCCAGATCACAGGCAATCATTGACGCAGGTGCCTTCAATCATGTGTTCAGGCTCTATCGGTGAATGTCAACGATGAGATCAAATGTCTTCTGGTCGTAGAAAAGAATCAATGCTCATCTCTTGGCGGCGCAGAAGAGCGAAGGTCGTGCCTGCATTTCCCCTGCAGATGCGCAGGATGTCATCCAGAGCTGTGATTTCAAGCCAGGCGGGGAACGATTGATTCACCGTTTTCATCCAAGCCAAGCGGCCACCTCCTGGCACTTCAGGACCGACCCAGCCTCCCTTGCGGAAACGGACCGAAACCCGGGTGGCCGTTTTGATCGATAGTTCTGCCTCAACAGTGATCGCCGCAAATCGTCCGAGTGGACCATTGAGTCTCAGCAGGTTCAGGCCTCGGCTGTGATCGGGATCCAAGATCTGTAAGTTGTCCAACCATGGCGCTTGCTTCAGCCAGGGTTGGCTTGCACTGCTCCAGCGCAATTCCCAGACACCGCTGAGTTGTTTGCTCTGCTGAAGGAGGTTCACGTCAGCCGCAGCTTCTGCCCCCTTGATCAAGTCCGGGATGGACGGGTCGTTGGGATGGTCTCTAAGGAGCTGAATCAGTTGGTCCATCGGATCAGATCAGCTCCGGGTGCATTGGATCCCCCTTGAATGGTCCTTCAACGGCTGATGTGATCCAACCACCGTAAAAACCTCCTGGTTGGGGGATCACCGGTTCAGCATTGACCCAGCATCCCTGCATCAAACCCGGATACAGAGCAAACCATCCAGCGATGGCCTGAAACGATGGCGTGGGCGATGGATAACGCCAAACAGCACGATGAATCCTTCCCTGTGATGTCACCACATCGAAGTACTCCGCTACTCCTTTCCACTCGCAGAAACTTCGTCCCGCTGCGGGGGACAACAGCGCCATGGCCATCCCGGATGGCGGCAGGTAGTAGGTGGGAGGGTGATAGGTCTCCAGCACGCGTTGGCACCCTCTGCCATCGAAGAGAATCTCATCGCTGACCTTGATCAGCACGTGATCGTCGGTGGGTTCCAGTCGTGGTGGTCGGGGATAGTCGGCGACCCTTTCCGGTGCCATGGCGTCGTCATCGTTTGATCTGATGATGGCGCTGTCTCAGCTGCACCGGAGTGATGCGATCTGTCGACCCCCACCAGCCGGTGGTGATCCTTGGTGGATTTCTCATCACTGAGGAGGCCTATCAGCCGATGGCCGAAGCCCTGCGGCTCTCGGGGGTGGAGCACGTGGTCGTAGTTCCGGTCAGCCGCTTCGACTGGTTGCTCACCAGCTGGGGATTCGGCTGGCGACGTGTTCTGGATCGTGTCGCTGCCGCTGTTGATGCGTTGCAGCCCCTCTCGGAAAGTGGTCAGGTCACGTTGGTGGGCCACAGCTCAGGCGGTGTGATGTTGCGCCTTTATCTCAGTGACGAGCTGTTCCAGGCACGCCGCTATGGCGGTTCAGAACGTTGCAACAGACTGGTCACTCTGGGGAGTCCTCATCAGGCCATCCGAGCGACACCCCTGCGCGCCATGGTGGATCGCCGCTTCCCCGGGTGCCATCACACCGGCGTGGATTACGTAGCAGTCGCCGGCGCGTTGGATCTCAGTGATTCGACAGCATCAGCGTTCAGTCGACGCAGTGCTTCCGGCAGTTACAAGAGCATCGTCGGGGATGCTGCAGTGGCAGGGGATGGCCTCGTGCCGGTCAGTTCAGCTCTATTGAAGGATGCGCGTCCTCTCGTGCTGAACACCACCGCCCATGGTGGTCTGTTCGGTACGTGCTGGTACGGAAGTCCTGAGCGCGTTCAGTCCTGGTGGAGGTTTGTTCTGGGTTGACGTTGCATCAGATCACTGCTTCCGGCCTTGGCTTCGGCAATCGGCCATCAATGCGCCAGTAACCGAACCAGTCAGGCTTCAGATCCGTCTCCGGTGGATTGGGAACTGACTGCAAGCTGATTCGCCATCCGCCGATGCCGTCGATCGGCAGACAGTCATCGACGTCGCCCATGGTCTCGATCCCATGGAGATCATCCTTGTGCACCTGCAGGGATCCTTTCAACCAACGGGCTTTGGCCCGAGCCTTGGCGGCCTGCTGGGTTCTGGCCACCACCAGGCCGAATTGATGCTGTTCCTGAAGCGACTCACATTTGTAACCACCGAGATTGACGAACCAAAGCCGATCGATGGGTTGCGCAGTCCTTGAGGTGATGAGCTTGTCTGGCATCGCTGCTGCCGGCAGCGGCCGCACCGCAAAGCCATCCACATGAGTGATGGCTTTGTAGCTGTCGACATGCAGACCCTTCTGCAAGCCGAACCATTCGCGCTTCAGCGTTGGAATGGTGTCATCAATCGACGTTCCGACCACCCAGCGCACATCGTGGAGTTCCATATGACACGTCGCCGTTCGACCGCCGAGCACCACGAGGAAGAGGGTCGCTTGAGTGCTCATGACGACAGGGTGAAGCCACCGACCAGGCCGCAAACCACAACAACCCGCCAGGCCGGTTGCTTCCAGCCCACCAGCAGCAGAAAGGCCACCATCGCCAGACTGAAATCGGCACTGTTCTTGATGCCAGCCAGCCAGACCGGCTGAAACAGGGCTGCCAGCAGAACACCCACCACTGCAGCATTGATGCCTCTGAGAGCGCGTCGCATCGTTGCTCGCTTCCCGAGGACACTCCAGAACGGTAGGGCGCCTCCCACCAGCAGAAAGGCTGGAAGAAACAGAGCAAGCAGGGCAAGCAGGGCGCCGCCGATGCCCTGCAACCCGCCGCTCAGATCAAAGCCGAGGAAACCGGCAAAGCTGAACATGGGACCGGGTACAGCCTGAGCTGCTCCATAGCCGGCCAGAAACTGATCAAGGCTGATCCACCCAGGGGGTACCAAAGATTGCTCGAGCAGGGGGAGCACGACGTGACCTCCGCCGAACACCAGCGATCCAGCCTGAAGAAATCCTGCCAGCTGCTGGATGGCCACCGGTCTGGCTTCTGCGGCAAGCCATGGCAGAGCTACAAGCATGCCGACCAACGCCACCAGAAGAAGAAGGGACACTCCTTTGTGCACGGGCACCTTGAGCCTTTCATGGCTCATGGAGTGATCGTCGGGGGGAGGCAACAGGGTGAGACCTGCGACCGCTCCGATCACCAGCGCCAGAAGCTGCACCCAGGCCAGAGGTACCAGCAGCACCAACACAGCTGCAAAAGCCATCAGGCTCGCTCGGCCCCGATCAGGTGCCAGCTTGCGCTGCATGCCAAGCACGGCCTGAGCTACCACGGCAACGGCCGCCACTTTCAGGCCCTGAAACCAACCTTCGGCCAACCAGTCCGGATTGGCAGAGACCACAGCTGAAGCCAACACCAGCAGAATCGCCGATGGAAATGTGAATCCAATCCAGGCCGCCACTGCTCCCGGCCAACCCGCACGCATCAGGCCAAGGCCCATCCCTACCTGGGAACTGACGGGACCTGGCAGAAACTGGCAGAGAGCCAAAAGGTCGGCATAGGCTGCGTCTGAGAGCCACTGCTCCCGTTGCACAAATCGTTCACGGAAATATCCGATGTGTGCGATCGGACCGCCGAATGACGAGCATCCGAGCACCAGGAATTGACGGAATACATCGATCACGTCTGCCATGAACGACCCTTGATGTTTCACGTCCAGCGATGTGTTGTAAGGGTTACCTTCCGCAACCTCGCTGCCGAACGATGGCGTAGCCCTCCCACATCGATCGAAAAGCGTCATTCGCACCAGCTGGCGGATCTCCAGCCATACTGATGTAAATTCTGTCCCGCATTTGGTCTTTGTAAGACTGAGGCATGGTGGGATCCTTGAAAGCAGCGCAGGTTTTGTCTGCAACTGCGACAGGGTCAATGACTGGTTGAGCCATTACGGGTGTACTCAAGGCGATGATGACTGCGGGGATTGCAGTGCGATTCATTGATGACTGTCTGACTTGTCAACGATAGGAATCAAATGAGCCGCAAGACTCCATCGTGACATCGATTAAAGCGCTGTGGTCCAAGGCTATCCAGATGGCTGTCGATCAATGGAAGAACGCCATTCGAAAAGCTCTGCTGCGTACAAATTAATCAAAATCTAGATCCATTTTATTCATCGGAGTCCCAATCATCGTTGTTCATTGAGTCGGTTTTTGGAAGTCGATCATTCAGGCTGGTTGAGCTACAGCTTGATCGACCACCAATGGAAGGTTCCCTATTTGGGCAATTCGGATTATTGACAGCACGCATGTATTGGTTACCCCACAACAATGTGGCACGACCGGTTAACAGGCCATAGCGCCGATTTGCGCCTTTGCAGGTATGCCCCTTCCCAGCCAATTGAGGCTCATTTTGACCAAAAATTCCTTGATATTGACAGACGATTGATCTGCATTGACCTGCACCTGAATAGGCGTAACCAGCAGGACACGAATTTCCCATTTCGTTTTGCAGGCCAGGCCGGTTGGTTTGATCAACCTGCATGACTTTTTGTTGACTTACGTCAGTGGTCATCGCCTTGACGCATCCAACGTAGTCCTTGGCTTCAAGACACATTGCATGGATCTTGGGGTCGACGCCCTGGGCCATGGCAGATGCACCACTGAGGAAAAGTGCTGTGAGCGTGAGTAGAGATCGATGCATGCAAGCTTTTTGGTAAAACGACTTGATGATTAAATTCGATGGCAATTGAAAGGCTTGACTGTCCTCTCGATATGTCAAAATATGATTGTAACATAATTGAGCTCTCTCAAATCAGCTTGATCCTGATGGCCCTGGGGACTGAAAGAAAAAACTCTATTGATCAATGACAGCTGGCAATATTGACAAATAATGGCCATGAGTAAGTGTATGTATTGTCATCACTTCGCTCTGCATGTTTGTGATGTTTTAGCGCGAAGCAGTACCACTTAAGTATTGATATTGATCCTTGAACGCTCTGGCATTTCAGTTTTGCTTCGTTTCCATGGCACGGCCATGCAATTTGCTAGTTTTGTTGAAATATGCTCGACGGTTGTTCGATTATTAATGTCTCATCAACGTTTGCTTTATCTGGACCACATTAAAGCCTTCATGGTTGCTCTGGTTATTGCGCTCCATGTTCCAATTGCCTTTTTTCCGACGGGCTGGAGTGGGGTCCGTATTCCCATTGAAGGAGTGGTGGGGGCAGGATTTATAGGATTCTTCAATTGGTATATCTATGCCATTAATTCTTTCATCATGCCAATGATGTTTTTAATTTCGGGTTATTTTGTTCCTCGATCAGTGCACAAGAAGGGAGTTGTGCAGTATTTGAAAGCTCGACTGATCCGCCTCGGTTTACCATTTATTTTTGGTTTATTCATTATTAATAATTTGTCGCTTTTGATCGGTAGGATCTCCCCTTCGAGTCCACTGGAGTTTTTGTCTCTGAGCGATATTCCATTCAACAGAATCGGTGTCTTGTGGTTTTTGATGGTTCTGCTCGTATTTGATTTGATCTATTGTGCTTGGGTGAAGTTGCGGGGTGATTGCAATGTCGTTGATATAGATAGTCCAGCGCCCACAATGCGTTCATGGGTAATCAGTGCTGTCGTTTTAGGATGCATTGAGGTGGTTATGTCAATACAAACTGATCTCTGGGCTTTTTTACGCAGCACGCCTTTGAATGGACTGGGCTTTCAGGGAATGCATGTATTGACCTATGCATTTTTATTCTTTATTGGATGCAAAGCGTCGTTTCATCGCTGGTTTGAGCGGCTTGATCCGCATCTGGTCATAAAGTGGTTCCGATTGTCGATGTTTCTGCTTCTTAGCCAATTCGGTGTTTCGATGGTGCTTCTGAATATGACGCTGACTTTCAATACCGACATTTTCAAAAACCCAGTATCACTTATTTTGTTTGGACAGTTTATTTATCCTGCGATCGCATGGGGAATCTTGTCGTATCTAATCATGTGGTTTCACAGACATGAAGGCTGCTTTGGGCAATGGTTGTCAGTTGCAGGATCGAACAGCTACGGGGCCTATGTGATTCATCCAATGGTATTGGTGTTGGTTTTGATGGCGGTCGGTTTCATTGGACTCAATCCTTGGCTGACTGCACTCAATGCAATCGTGCTGACAACTCTTTTTTCGTTCGGTTTTGCAGGGCTACTTAGAAGGGTTCCTGTCGTAGCAAGGATCCTTTGAATCGACAGATCTTTGCTGACTTTGTATTCATCTACACATAGTTCAAGAATTAAGCATCTTCGAATGCCATTCTTTTTTCAACGACTTCGTCTCAGTCTCGTTGTCGCCAATCATCCGGTTTGTCTTGGCTGAAGAAATCGGCAATGTCATCGGCTCCTCGAAAATTGTTGCGATGATTTCGTGGGTCGACAAAGCCGATGTCCATCTGATTCAAAAAATCATCAAAGTCACCGGGTTGCATAGTTGGTTTGGCGGCACTTCGCCTTGCCTTGCGCAGCATCTCTCCTGCTGAGCCATTGGCTTTAGCAAGTTTTGACACCCAAATCATTTCCTCAAGTTCAACTTCAGCAGCTTTTGCTATTCGATTGCAAATTGACTCTAGCTTTAGTCGTTGTTTTGTGCTCAGCATACGACTTTGGTTATTACTAACTAATCCTAGCGAGCCTTATTTCTTGTTCAGTAAATAATGATGCACTTTCGGTGAATACTGTTTTGTGTGCTTTTGGTGATCGCCTTTGTTTTTCGTCCCGAAATCCTTAAAATGAAGTGTTTTTGAGTGCACGCTCATAGTGCTGATAGCGTCTTTGCGGCACTTGTTTGATGCGGTAATCGCTCAGGCGATCTGTTGAAATGCAGGTTTTTGGGTCACTTGTCTTTCCTTTGACGATGGAAAACAGTCGAACAACAATGGTTTTGGCTGAGTGAATAGTTGCTACTGCTCTTGGTTCAGCGCTTCACGCATCATTCGCTCGACTCGTTCCTGCACGGATTCGTTGGTCATCCGGTTGTTCAAGCGTTCCACCAGTAGGGGAAAGGCAAGTGGCCCTGGACGCGGCGTGGGGCAATGCAGGGTGTCGCCATTGCGTATTCGTTGTAAAGCGGATCGCAGGCGAGGGAGCTCGAGCTGCTCCTGCATTACTTCGTCTCTAGCCTGCCGAAGCAGAAGGTTGTTGGGCTCGTGCTTGCTGAACACGTCCCAAAGAAGAGAACCGCTGATCTGCAGTTGGCCGGTGGATTTGTTCTGCCCAGGGAATCCCTGCACCAACAGGCCGGCCACCTGGGCAATGCTGCGAAACCGGCGTTTGCAGAGTTCCGAGAGGTTCAACGCCTGCTCGAGATCCCTCTCCAGCGCTGCGTCATCCAGCAGCTCATCGAGATGGTCCTCCAGAAGCTGGTCCATGGGGTACCCCCTGGGTGCCAGCAGTTCAAATCCGTAATCGTTCACTGACACGGTGATCGTTCCCCGTTGCACCCGTGTCAGTCGCGTCGCCCAGAGAAAGCCGAGACCTTCATGCACGAACCGGCCTTCAAAGGGATAGGCGTAAAGATGCATGCCCTCCCGCGTTCGGCACGTTTCAATCAGCAGCTGGTTGCTTTCCGGAAGAGTGGAGAGATCCATTTGCCGTGCAAAGAGAGGTTCAAGAGCCTTGAGTTCCGGGGTGTCGAGCTCTCCCCGCCCGGCTCGGGCGACCTCTTCTCGGAGATGATGGGTCAGTAGATCGGACAGCGACATCTGCCCGCCGGCCCAGGCGGGCACTGCGGTGCTCTTTTTGGTGGTGTTTTTCACATAAGCCGTCATTTCCCGCAGACGCACAAACTCCAGCTGGCGTCCGGCAAAGAAAAACACATCCTTGGGTTTCAGCTGGCTGATGAAATTTTCTTCGACATGGCCGAGCACCGAACCGCGCACAAAGCGCACGCGGATTGATGGAGCGGAGGTGATCGTGCCGATGTTGAAGCGGTGCAGCCTGGCTATGGCGCTTTCACGAACCACAAAACGACCGTCGTCGGTAGCTTCCAATTTCCGGTAGCGGGGATACGCCCCGAGGCAATCGCCTCCTTTCTCGAGAAAGCGAAGGCACCACTGCCAATCGCTGTCGCTGAGTTGTCGGTAGCTGGCCGTGGTGCGAATTGCCTCCAAGGTTGATTCAGGCTTGAAGCCAGGTCCGCAGGCGAGGGTCGTGAGGTGCTGCAACAGCACATCCAGGGGTGCCCGGGGCGGGCGTCGTTCCTCCACCAGACCGTCGTCCAGTCCGCGGCGTACGGCACTGAGTTCAAGTAGTTCCAGGGCGTTGGTCGGCATGAACAGCACTTTTGAGGTGCCTCCCGGAAGGTGGGCCGAGCGCCCGGCTCTCTGTAGCAGGCGGGCCAGATTCTTGGGAGAGCCGATCTGCACCACCTGTTCAACTGGCTGGAAATCAACTCCCAGATCCAGGGAGCTGGTGCAGACGACCCAAAGCATGGTCCCAGATTTCACGGAGGCTTCAATCGCCTCGCGTTCGCTCCGATCCAAAGCGCTGTGATGGAGAGCCAGCAGTCCCTCCATCTCAGGGCAGGCATAGCGCAGGCACTGAAACCAGCGTTCCGCCTGGTTGCGGGTGTTGGTGAACAGCAGCGTGCTGGTGGTGGGAATCAAAGATCCCACCAGGTCTTCGTAGCGCCTGAGGCCGAGATGCCCTCCCCAGGGAAAGCCGTCAATGCTGTCAGGGAGGATGCTGCTCACGCTTAGTCCCCGCTTCGGGGCACCGGTGATCAGACAGGGTTCACAACGGCCTCCAAGGGCATGCCGTGCCGATTCCTCCAGATTGCCGATGGTGGCGCTGATCGCCCAGGTCTGTAGCCCGGGGCGTTGTTGTCGCAACCAACTGAGTGCCAGCTCTGCCTGAATCCCTCGCTTGCTGCCGATCAGTTCGTGCCATTCATCGAGGATGACAGTGTCGAGGGTCTGAAACAGGTGCTCGCAGTGGCGACCAGCCAGAAGCACGCAGAGCGACTCGGGCGTGGTGATCAGAATTTCCGGGGGCGATTTGATCTGGCGTGAGCGTTCAGCCGTTGGCGTGTCTCCATTGCGGATGGCGACCCTCAAAGGCCATTGCATGGCGGCAATCGGTTGTTGAATCGCCAGCGCGAGATCACGGCTCAGGGCGCGTAGGGGCGTGATGTAGAGCATCCGAACGCCCTTCTGCGCAGAGGGTGTCTGAAGCATGCGGGCGATTGAGCCCATCACGGCGGCATAGGTCTTGCCAGACCCGGTGGGGACCTGGATTAGTCCACTTTGACCGTTCAGGTGAGCGTTCCAGGCCCTTCGCTGGAACGGCATGGGCGTCCAGCCTTGAAGCGCGAACCAGCTCTCAATGGGGATCAGGGAATCAGTCAGATCAGAATCACGGTGACGACAACAGCAGTCACGGCCAGAACAACAGCTGCGACAACGATGCCCGCAGCAACGTTCCCTTTACGAATTTCGCCTCGGTAATCAAGAGGCGTCAAGCGGTCAAACAACCAGACCCCTCCAGCAATCAGCAACACCCCAGCAACAGTCCACAGCAGACTGAGCATGAGCTGGGCGATCGGTCCCTGCATCGGTCGTGGAGAGAGGGGTGTCGGAGTAACTTAATGCGACGCAGTCTGTCTGAAATCCATGCAGCAGACAGTGACGCATCGTTCGTCAGAGGTTTCTCAGTTAAAGGCACCAGATGCATCGCTAACTTGCTGGCCCTTACTGGTTCTGATCATTCCGATCGGTCTCTTCGTGGCTTCTTTTTTCGATCGGAGCTCCACAGTCACGAAGCTGACGATGCCACTCACCAGTGCTGGACAGCCAGTGGTGTCTAAACCGTTTCAGCTTCCAAGCGTTAATGATCGTGTTTCGATCTCGACGGAATTTTCCGTTCCTCGGGACAGGGTTGTTTTTCTGTCTACAGAGTTGATTGATCATCAGGGAGTCGTTCAACTGCACTACGACAAGGAGGGTATTGCTCCCTCTAGTAATTCAGAATTTCTCGCGTTTCGGCCCAGTAAAGCCGGACTTTATCGATTACGTTATGAGGCTTATCTGCCCAGGGATCTGCAGGGACAGCCCGCGAATCTTAATGCGCCTGTTGTTGTCAAAAGTGTGATCACCAATGATCCCTTTGATGCTGGAATGCTCTTCAGCGGCTTCCTGGCGTCGTTCATCGTTAGTTTTTTGTATCTTTCACGGGTTTATTTCCGTGGAACACTCCAAGCGTCAGGATGGTGTAACAGTGAAGCCGAAGCGAGGCGCCTGACCCGTGGAGAGTACAGAAGCGGGCTGCTTAGAGTTCGCTTGATGGCAAGGTTTGAATTTTCAAGCCAGCTTTATTCACCGGAATTCCAGGCGGCAAAACTGGAGATTCTGAACGGATCAGGGCGCTTAGTTTTTCAAGGAATTGTTCCCTGTCGTGTCACACGGGATGATGAAGATTCAGATGTTTTCACTTTGCGTGCTGAACCACAGCTTTTCCATCTCGTGCAAGACAGTTATTTGCGGTTCGAAATGAGTCTTCCGACAATCCTCACTGATCGCAATCCTGAGAGTGTCTGCATTCAGACCTGCGATGAGATTGTTCTTCCCTGGATGAAGAGCGTACGTGCCAGGTTGAATCCATGATCAAGCATCTTTTGCTGGCACTGAATGGAGGAATCGCTTTGCTGGCCATCTGTGCAGCGCTGACCAACGACAGCTCACCACAGCTGGGTTCAGGCTTGTTGCCATCGATCGACGGTGAGTATCGCGGTGCTTTTGTCGGTGGGCGCTGGGTCAACCGCAGCTCCCGGTTGGAAACGAACCGACTTCTCTATTACGGAGGCCATAGCGGTTCGTCTTATGGCGGTGGCTATGGCGGCGGTGGCTATGGCGGTGGTGGATGGAGCGGCAAGTAACCGCTGCTGATCTCAGTCCCGTTCAGGTTCGGGTCCTGCTGGTCACAGCCATGGTGTCCTCTGCGGCGGGTCTGACCCTGGAGCTGCTTCTGGTTGCCCAGGCCAGCTACCTGATGGGTGATGCAACCCTCGCCACCGGCGTGGTTGTCGGCACGTTTCTGGCGTCCATGGGAGTGGGCGCCTGGTTGACCGAATTCATCGGTTTGAAGGGGCAACCACTGGTGCGATTGCTAAGGGCCCTGATGCTTGTGGAGATCAGCCTCTTCCCGATCTGCCTGCTGGGTCCACTGGCTCTGTTCTGGCTGTTCTCGATCAATGCGCCGCTCTGGTTGGCGACCGTTCTGCTCACTGTGCTGGTTGGGGTTCTCGGCGGCATGGAGCTACCGCTGATCACACGCATGCTCGAAACCCAGGATCAGTTGCGTCGTGCTCTTGCCAGGGTCCTGGCTCTTGATTACTTCGGCTCTCTCATCGGCGCACTTGCCTTTCCTCTGGTCTTGCTGCCCTGGTTGGGCCTGCTTCCAACAGCTTCAGTCCTGGCGATTGTTCCCGTTGGATGCAGTCTGTCGCTGGCTCTGGTTTTCCCGAGCCTGCGTCGGTGGCGCAAACCCCTACTGGCACTGTTCCCCATGGCCACGGTGGCAGGTGTGCTGATCGCACCTATGGGCGATCGCATCGAGGATCGTTTTTATGGAGCTCGTGTAATTGAGAGGAAGCAGTCGCGGTTTCAACGCATCGTGATGACCCGCAGAGGGGCCGATCTTCGGCTTTTTCTCGATGGAGATTTGCAGTTTTCAAGTCTCGATGAATACCGCTATCACGAAGCGTTGGTGCATCCAGCGATGGCATTGCACCCTGCACCGAGACGCATCCTTCTGATGGGCGCCGGTGATGGTCTGGCCTTGAGGGAAGTTCTGCGTTGGCCTGACGTCGAAACCGTTGATGTGGTGGAACTTGATCCAGAGGTCATCAAGCTTGCCCGCCGCCAGCCCTTGCTGCGTCGACTCAATGCCGACAGCCTGAGAGATCCAAGGGTTCAGCTTCATTTTGGTGATGCCTATGCCCATCTGCGAAGCCATCACAGTCGTTACGACGTTGTGATTGCCGACTTTCCTGATCCGGATACGTTGCCTGTCGCTCGCCTCTACAGCATTGGTTTCTACCGAATCTTGCGTCAGCGGCTCAATCCGGAGGCAGTCGTGATCACGCAAGCCAGTACGCCCTTTCTTGCACCCCGTGTTCTTGCTTCGATTGAAGCCGGACTGCGCGGTGTTGGGTTTCATACGCGTCCTTACTCTGTGGCCATACCCAGTTTTGGTCCCTGGGGATTTGTGATCGCCCGGGAGAATCCATGGACCAATCTCTTCCGAACGATTCCGTTTTCAACCCGCTGGTTGGATGCAGATCAGCTCTCGGCACTGTTCATTTTCTCTCGTGATTTAAGGCCGGACGCGTCGGAGTCAGTTCAGGCCAATCGAATGACTCGTCCGATTCTGCTTGACTATCTGCGGGACGATCGTCGGCGCCGGTTGCAACAATCCAGTCCAGTAACTCCTCCGTTTACAAGCTTCTGATGGCGTTTTTGATTTTTCTCTTCGTCGTAATTGCCTTCGTACTCTGGTTGTTGTCTCGCCACAGTATGGGTCGACGGCATCGGCCTCGGTCTGGTGGTTTGCCCGAACAGCGCACCTTGTTCAATCTTCAGGTGGGCGATGTTGTTCAACATGATTCGCGTGATTGGATTGTTGAAAACACGCTCGTTTTTGACCAGGGAAACTTCCAGTGGCAGGAGTATTACCTGAGGGATGGTGATGAGGGCGTCTGGCTTGTCGTTGTTGATGACGATCGGATCGAACTCTCTTGGATGCACGAAGTCCCCCCGGGAGATGTACCCGTTTTGCCCCCCTTGCAAAATGAGCTTGTTTACAAGGGAATTCGTTATCGACTTGTCGAAAATGGTTTTGCCAACTATCGCAAAACATCGCTCGGCAGTCAGCAAGAAGGTCCCTGTCGTTTTTACGACTATGTTGCACCTGTTGATCGTGTTCTCAGCGTCGAGATTTACTCTGCGACCGGATCTCGAGCCGATGACGGTGAGCTCGAATTGTGCGTCGGAGTTCGCATCACTCCGGAATCCCTCACCTTGCTTCCAGGAGATGGACGCAATGTCTACCGCTGAGGTGAATGATCTTCGTCGCACAAGATCATTGCGTCGGTAATCGCGTTGGCACTTTCAGCCGAACGGTCCTGGCGCCATCGCAGGATTCTGGGAAATCGAACTGCCAGTCCACATTTATGTCTTTTGGATGGCTGAATTCCTTCGAAACCGATTTCAAACACCAGCTCCGGGTGCACAGCGCGGGTGGGTCCGAATCGCTCCCGCGTGTTTGAACGAATCCAGCGATCGAGTTCGAGAATCTCCCGGTCGTTCAGGCCGGAGTAAGCCTTGGCAAAGGTCACGAGTTGATGGTGTTCAGGATCTGACGATCGACGGTCCCACAGTGCAAAGGTGTAATCCGTGAACAGATTGGCCCGGCGTCCACGTCCCGCCTGCGCGTAGATCAATACCGCATCCAGGGTCATGGGATCTCGCTTGTGTTTCCACCAGGGACCGCGTTTGCGCCCACTCAAGTAGGGGGACTGCATCTGTTTCAGCATCAGTCCTTCAGCACCCTCCTGGACGGCCTGATGCCGGAGAGTGTCAAGGGTCTCCCATGCGCTCAGTCTCGCCCCGGCGCTGATGCGCAGCTGTCCTGCGGATCGTGGCGTGATCATGGGGGAGAGGAGTTCGTTCATCGCGTTCAACCGCTCTTCAAGCGTTCTGCTGCGACGATCCTGTCCTTGGCTTTCCAGCAGGTCATACGCCACGAAGCAGATCGGGCACTCCTCGCGCAGTTTGCGGCTCACACTCTTGCGTCCCAAACGACGCTGGAGATCACTGAAGGGCTGGGGCCGATTCGCATCAACTCTCCAGCAGATCACTTCGCCATCGAGAACAGTGTCATCCGGAAGGGAATCCGCCATCTCGATCAGTTCAGGAAACTGTTCATTGATCAGTTCCTCCCCACGACTCCAGAGATATGTTCCGGATTCGCGCTTGATCAGCTGACCCCGGATCCCATCCCATTTGTGTTCCACCCACCAGTCCTGGGCTGGAGTGTCCCGAAGGGTGTCGCTCTGAAGGGGGCTGGCCAGAAAGAAGGGATAGGGGACCGGTCCACGATTGACCCGCTCCGCTGCAGGTGCTGCCGTCAGTCCTTCAAACCAGCACTGCGACGGCTCCTGGGGTGCCATCAACCGTTCCAGGACTAAAGCCTCCTCGAGCGCAAACCCCTTGGCGATCGCTTTGACCACCAGACCTCTGGCAACTCCGATGCGGAAGCCTCCGGTAAGCAGCTTGTTGAACAGAAAATGGCGCTCGTCGGGAAGGGTGCTCCAGATCGTGAGCAGAGCGGCGCTCTGGAGCTGGGGTTCAAGTGCAGCCAGCGCTGGTAGCAGTTGTTCCATCCACCAATGCAGTGGTGGATGGGTCTCAATTGTGCTGATCCATTGCTTCAGCGTGGGATCAACCGACTGTGGCGGGATCGCCCCCTTGAGCTGCGGCCAAAGCAGGGCCAGCGTTTCAGCGGAATCACCGACATGACTCTGGCAATCCTCGAAGAGCCAGTCGGGGATGGCGTCGCAGGCCTGAAGAACGTCCCGAAGTCGGCGACCGGTCATCAATCGCCTTCGCTTTTCGCCCATGAGCAGCAACGTGCTCCAGGCGTTGTCGTGGGCGTCGCCGGCGTGCAGATGCTCGGCGATCAGGTCAACCTTGCGCGTCGTGCCTGTGGATTGATCCAGGCTGTCAATCAACGTGGCAAAGGTCTCCATAACCGTGCGGAAAGCCTGCGAGCCGCTCAGTAACTCCAGCGATTGAGGTTGCTGTTCTCAGGTCCAGTCACCTGCACATTGCATCCCTGCATCGACGAAGCAGCACGGTTGAAGTCCGACACGTAGGACTTCACATAGCTCCGATCGGCAAAGCGCTCGAGAGCCTGCTGGACCTCCGCGAGCGCTTCTCCGATCTGATCTCTGCTGAGCACACCTTCATTCAGGCCCGTGCAGATGTCCGTCGCTGCGGACTTGCCTTGAGCGGGGAACACGACACTGTTGATCTGTTCAATCGTGACGGTCGCAGTCTGAGCCGCCACCGGTGAACCCAGGACAACCAGAGTGGTACCAGCCTCCACCAGAGCAAGACGTCTTCGCAGCATCGTGATGAAACGGTGCCTCGACCTTAGGTCAGCTGAGCTGATCAAGGGGGCGTGCATCGAGCCCATGGCGCTCCCTCAGAAACCTCGACAGCACATCGTTCTGGCCATGGGTCACGTAGATCGTTGAGGCTCCGGATTCGAGAACCGTGCGGATCAATCCCTGCCAGTCGGCATGGTCACTGAGCACGAAGCCACGTTCGTAGCCGCGGCGCCGTCGAGCACCTCGAACAGCCATCCAGCCCGAGGCGAAGGCTGTCTGCGGGGAACGGAACCGGCGCATCCAGGCGGAGCGATGGGCCGATGGTGGAGCCAGGATCAAGCGTCCGGCAAGGGGGTCCTTGCTCGAAATGGTGCTCACCGGCCTGCTAGGCGTCATGGGGACTCCGGCTGCTCGGTAGCTGCGGGTCACGGTTTCCACGGCACCGTGAAGCAGCACTTCGTCTTCAACGCCGATGGCATGCAGCTCCGCCATCAACCGTTGGGCCTTGCCGAAGGAGTAGCAGAACAGCAGCGAGGGATGCTCCTGATCACCTTTCCACCACGCTCGGATCTGTTCAGCAACACGTTCCCCCGGCTCCCAGGAGTAGATCGGCAATCCGAAGGTGGCCTCGGTGATCAACACATCGCAAGGCACCACTTCAAACGGTTCACAGCTCGGATCGGCACAGCGTTTGTAATCACCGGTCACCACCCACACCTCGCCTTCAACACACAGTCGGATCTGGGCAGAGCCGAGCACATGCCCGGCGCTGTGAAACGACACGCAGGCCTGGTTGAGCCAGAACTGCTGGCCGTAAGGCATCGCATGGAGTGTGATCTCACGTCCCAGCCGCTGTCTCAGCACGCCTTCCGAGGATTCAACTGCCCAGTATTCGTCGCACCCCGGTCTGGCGTGATCAGCGTGGGCATGCGTAATCAGTGCACGCCTGACAGGTCTGGAGGGATCGATCCAGGCATCCGCAGCTCGGCAATAGAGACCGCTGTCGGTGTGTTCAAGTAGCGGCATCCCCAGGCACGAGTTCAACGACTCATCGCGAGCATGCGGCGGATCGGTGCTTCCGCTTCGGAACGGAGGGATTCTTCCATCGCAATCTGCGGCGAGAGGGTTTCAAGACAATCGCGGAGTTTGTCCAGGGTGTTCAGGCGCATGTAGGGGCAGGCATTGCAGCTGCAGCCATCGAGGCCCGGCACATCAATCAGGGTTTTGTCTGGAACCCGCTGCTTCATCTGATGGAGTATCCCGGGTTCCGTCAACACAATGAACGTGTCAGAAGAACTTGATTGGCTGTAATTGAGCAGTCTGCTGGTGGAGCCGATGAAATCGGCCAGATCCAGGAGATTCTCTTGACATTCCGGGTGGGCGATCACTTCAGCCTGGGGATTTTCAAGCTTCAGGCGCAACACCGCCTCCTCACTGAAGGTTTCATGCACGATGCAACGCCCAGGCCAAAGGGTGAGCTCTCGGCCGCTCTGGCGCTGCACCCAGCGGCCAAGATTCTGATCTGGAGCAAACAGAATCGGCCGGTCGGCCGGCAGCTGATTGACCAGGTCCACAGCATTGCTGCTGGTGCAGATCAGATCGCTCTGTGCTTTCACCGCCGCGGTGCAATTGATGTAACTCACCACCAGGTGATCCGGATGTTCAGCGCGGAATCGGGCGAATTCATCGGCTGGACAGTCATCCGCCAGGGAACATCCCGCGTCGAGGTCGGGCAGCACCACCGTTTTCTCAGGGCTGAGGATTTTTGCGGTTTCAGCCATGAAATGAACGCCGCAGAACACGATCACATCAGCGTCGGTGCTGGCCGCTTTGCGTGAGAGCTCGAGGGAATCGCCGATGAAATCTGCGATGTCCTGGATGGCAGGCTCCTGGTAGTAGTGCGCAAGGATCACAGCGTTGCGTTCCTTGCGGAGTCGATTGATCGCCGCAACAAGGGCGGTGTCAGCGCTCATCGGAGCCTTCTGGGGCAGGATGGACTCAGCCTAGGCAGTTGCTCTGACGACGCTCCGTCTTGCCATTGCCGGAGATCTGCACGGTGACTGGGGAGACCGGGATGCTGAGCTTGTGCAGCAACTCGGCGCTGATGCCCTGCTGTTTGTCGGTGATCTCAGCGATGGCGATCTGCGTCTTGTCAAACGGATCACCCAGTTGACCTGCCCTGTGGCCGTCATTCTCGGCAACCATGACAGGGGGAAAGACCGCAGCGGTGATCGTCTCCAGCAGCAGTTGAAGCTGTTGGGCTCTCTCGATTGTTCGTGGTCGCTCCGTTCCTGGACCGTTCCAGCTGTGGGTGTCGTTGGTGCCCGTCCTTGCAGTGCTGGAGGAGGGTTTTACCTCTCTCAGGCAGTTCAGTCCGTGTTCGGTCCGGTGACAGAAGAAGAATCTGCGCGTCGCATTGTTGAGGCCGCTCGCCGTGTTCCCGACGATTGGCCGCTGGTGGTGCTGGCCCATTGCGGGCCCACCGGTTTGGGGTCCGATGCCTCCAGTCCCTGCGGCCGTGATTGGAAACAGCCTGCGATTGATTGGGGTGATCGAGATCTTGCGCTGGCTTTGGATCGAATGAAGGATGCGCGGCGTGCCGATCTCGTGGTGTTTGGGCACATGCATCACCACTTGCGCGGGGGGCAGGGCGAACGCATCACCTTTCACCGTGACCGCGGCGGCACGCTGTATGTCAATGCTGCCTGTGTTCCACGCACGGGCGTTGATGCATCGGGGTTCCCCCTTCATCACTTCACCTGGGTTGAATTCGATGGCACCGTGCCAACCCTGGTGAGCCATCGGTGGTACCGGCCGAAGGGCGACCTCGCCTATGAGCAGACGCTTCACCGCCTCGCCGCTCCGGGACCCATTTGATGCTGATCTATGTCTGCATTAGCAGTCATGGCTTCGGCCATGCCGCCCGTCAGGCCGCGATGTTGAGGGAGCTGCACGCACTGCGTCCCGACTGGACTCTGGTGATCAGCACGCTGGTGGATCGACGCTTCCTTGATCTCGTTTTCAAGGATTTACCCGTCGTGCTGCGTCCTGTTCAGTGGGATGTGGGGATGCTGCAGGCCGACGCTCTCGGTTCTGACCCGGCCGCCACCCTGGTGGCATTGCAGGATCTAGAGGACGCCCTTCCCCAGCGGCTGGATCAGGAAGTGGCCTGGATTCGCAGGCAGGAGTCGCCAGTGCTTGTTGTCGGCGACATTCCACCTGTGGCAGCTGAACTCGCAGAGCGGCTGCAAGCTCCCCTGGTCTGGATGGGGAATTTCGGCTGGGACGACATCTACGAACCCCTGGGAGCTGCCTTTGAGGTCTGGGTTTCAAGGGCGCGGGTGTGTTACGAGCAAGGGTCTCTGCTGTTGCGTTGTCCGTTCTCCCTGGCGATGAACTGGAATCTTCAGGAGATCATTTTGAACCTGGTCGCTGCTGAGCCCAGGTCCATCCCCGTCCATCTGAAGGATGCATTACAGCAGGATCCCTCTGCGAAGGTGCTGGTGGGATTTGGAGGGCTGGGTCTTGGCCTCGACCCTGGGTTGTTTGCTCGCTGGCCTCACCATCGCTTCCTGCTCAACAGTCCGCGGAATCCTGATCTCAGGGAGAATCTTGCGTTGATCAGCAATGTGACCCTGCTTCCTGACGATGTGCGTCCACTGGACGTCATGCCTTATTGCAGTCGCCATCTCGGAAAACCGGGTTTCAGCAGTTTCTGTGAGGCCATGGCGGCGGATCTTGGCCTGCATGTCGTGGAACGACAGGGATTTGCTGAGGCCGACGCCTTGATGCAGGGGCTAAGACAGCACGGATCCCACCGCATTCTCCGGCGTGAGGATCTTGAATCAGGCCGATGGGCGTTGGATCAATCCCTGCAGCGCCCCACGCAAGGCAAGCTCGGTGTCACAGGAGCTCTGCAGGCGGCCAATGCCGTGGTCAACGTCGCGATGGATTCACTTCAGCAGGTCTGATCATTTCCATTGGCCTGGCTTATGTCGTCCTCGATCGCTGGCCTGATCTGGCCCTGACCCTGGCAAGAGGAGCTGGCTCGACGCTGGACGATTTTCGGTGTGTCACAGGGGCTCTCTTGGGCCTGACCTCTGTTCGACACAGTCTGTGCGTGTTGTTTTCAACGTTGGAGTTCTAAGTCTCGCCTTAAGCGATTCATAACTTCCTGTTCCGCGACTGCATTTGTATGACTTCACTTGCTTGTTCTTTCTGTCGAATTCTTCCGGCGGTCGCTGCAAGTGTGGTCCCCCTTGTCTCCCTGTCTGCACCTGCTGAGGCTGTTCTTCCACCGGTAGGGAATGATCGTTCTCGTCTTGTGATGCTTCCTGAGGAAGCCCAGATAACTGCTCTGCCCTACATCATTACGCCAGAGCGTCGGGCGATGCTCAACACCATCCGCTTTGCCGAAGGAACCTGGAAAGGAGGTCTAGATCTTGGTTATCGGGTGATGTTCGGTGGTGGCCTGATGCAATCGATGGACCGCCATCCCAATCGAGTGATTTATTCCTCTCGTTACGCCAGCGCAGCAGCGGGTGCCTATCAATTCATGCCCTTCACCTGGGATCTGGTGAAGCGCAGTCTCGGTGTTCGCGGCTTCGGCCCCGAAGTGCAGGATCAGGGTGCTCTGTTTCTGATTCAACGCCGTAAGGCCTTGGGCCTCACCGATCAAGGTGTCATGACCCCACTCCTGGCCGCGAAATTGGCACCTGAATGGGCATCTTTTCCGACATTGCGTGGGCGCAGCTATTACGGACAGCCTGTCAAACGTTTCACCAACCTCAAGGGCTTTTACAACCTGAACCTGGCTCAATTGCGCCAGATTCGTGATGAAAAAAGAGCTTCTCTTTCGAACGAAACGCCTGAAGCTGTTTCAGATCTGCCCAAGGCTCCTGTTTGCACAGGCCCCACTATTCTTTGTGGGATGCCCTGAGGAACAACCTCAGGGACCCACTTTTGATCGACTACTCGTTTGACTCGCTCAAGCGACGCCCAACTGTCGCTTGCGCAATCAAATAGGCGCCAATGGCCCCTCCGATGAATCCCATGCCGTTGCGAATCAGCGGCAGGAGTTCGCTGGTACGTGTCACAACGGGAGCAATCCCGAACACACCAAACAGCATGATCCAAAGAGGAGACAGAAGCAGTAACCAAGCCCAAGCGACGCGCTCCCCCTCCTTGCGTGGATAGGCAGCAAAGCCTGCAATCAACCCGCCAAGCACAGAAGTGCTGAGGGTCCAGAGCCATTGCTCGGTGGGCAGACCTGGAACCACCTGGCAACCGCCGCGATCCAGACAGAGCTCCACCGCATCAATCGCAGCAAGCAGTGCGCCATCCTCTCCATGGTCGCGCACGTAATACTGATTGCCGTAGCGGGTCTGCAATTCGACCCACCAGGTGCGGGGCATCAGCGCGAAGAACGCATCGCCCACGTTGAAATTGAGGAGGTTGCCTCCCCGAGGGTCTCCCACCATCAGCAAGCTGCGCTCATCGAGTCCCCAGAAGTCCTTCACGGCCAGCCCGGGAGTGCGTTCGTACTGGGTCAGCACTCTGATCTTCCAGCCGCTGCGTTGTTCGAAGGCATCCAAAGACACTTCAAGAGACTGCAGCTCCTTCGTACTGAAAACCCTGGCCAGATCAATCACGGGGGTTGGGTGATCCGGAAGCAGTTCAGGGTTGTCGCTGGCCTGGACGGGGGATGCCAGCAGTAGCAACAGAGGCAGGCTCAGGAGTGCCGCCCAGCGACAGAGTGTTCGGCGGAAGCCCATGATCATCTACATCTGCCCGCCATTCTCACCAACTGATGGTCTCGGATGTGTGCTGCCCAGCCTGGTTGCTGGATCGACTTCGACAAAACGGTGGAGAGGTTCCCTTCTCTCAGTTCATGCAATGGGCTTTGCACGACCCAGACCATGGAGCCTATGGATCAGGTCATCTTGCGGTCGGTCCTCAAGGCGACTTCGCAACATCACCATCGCTTGGGGAGGATTTCGCCGACCTGCTTGTTGATCAGCTGCTGGACTGGCTCGGAGCCTTGGCCAGGCTCTTCCCTGGAGAACGATTGTCTTTGGTGGACGTGGGACCCGGTGAAGGCACGCTCACGGCTCAGCTCATCTCCTTGCTGCGTCGCAAGGCACCGGCTTGGGTCGATTCTCTGGACTGTGTTCTTGTGGAGTGCAATCCAGGCATGGAATTGCGGCAGAAGCGGCGTATTGGCGCTTGCCCTCCGATTCCCTGTCGCTGGACGTCACTTGAAGACCTGAAGCGCAATCCGTTGATTGGTGTTGTGGTGGCCCATGAGCTGCTGGATGCTCTCGCTGTTGAGCGGCTGGTGCTCAGAACAGGGCGCATGCAGCGTCAGATGGTCCGACTCCGGGACAGGAGTTCTTCAGCACAGATCCACCTGGCTGAAGCGACGTTTGATGGAGAGCTGAGGACACAGTTTCAGAGTGAATGTGAACGCGCAGGGATGGTGATTCCACCCAACGGCGCAGAGGATGGCTGGACCACGGAATGGCATGCGTGCGTCGCCCCTTGGATGCGGGACGCCGCTGCAGCTGTGAAACAGGGAGTGCTGCTGGTGGTGGACTACGCGCTGGAGGCTGATCGCTATTACTCCTGCCAGCGCAGCGATGGAACCTTGCTGGCTTATCAAGAACAGATTGCGACCAATGAGGTCCTTCGCAATGCCGGCACTCAGGACATCACGGCCCATCTCTGTGTGGAAGGTGTGGTGGCTTCTGCTGAGATGAACGGCTGGAGATTTGAAGGACAACGCCGTCAAGGTGAGGCACTTCTCGCCCTCGGATTAGCTGATCGTTTCAGTGCACTTCAGTCGCTTCCCGCTGATCAACTCGGAGAAGCTTTGCGGCGCCGAGAAACCCTTTTGCGGTTGGTGGATCCTTCCTGTCTCGGTGATCTGCGTTGGATGGTGTTCCACCGCCAAAACTGCCATCAGGAGGATTTCCCAGAGCAATGCAGCCGTTTGCTCCGGGATCCGCCAGCGGTCAGTGCTGGTTCGTCAGACACTGCCTGACGTCACCATCACTGATCTGATCACTGATCAGTACTGATCCGATGGCATTCGGCATGACAAAGCGCAATTGACCGTGGCGGACCTTCTTGTCGGATCGGAGGGTGTCGAGAACCCTGTCGATCGACAGGGATGGCCACTCTGTAGGAAGCCCGGCCTTACGGATCAGCGCTAACTGACGTTGCTGATCGGTCTCCGTCCAGAGGCCCTTGATCACAGCCAGATGACCGACAGCCGCCATGCCGATGGCAACGGCCTCCCCATGCAGCCAAGTGCCGTACCCCGTGAGTGTCTCCACGACATGACCGAAGGTATGGCCGTAGTTGAGAATCGCCCGGCGACCTCCTTCACGTTCATCGGCGGCGACCACAGTGGCTTTGGCCTGAGCGGATCTCTCGAGAATGGTCTGGAGCAACTCCGCCTTCATAAGGCCAGGGTCGCTGAGATCCTCAGCCTGTTCCAGACGTTCAAACAACTCAGGATCGCCGATCACTCCATATTTGATAACTTCCGCCATACCGGCACGGAACTCCCTGGCTGGGAGTGTTCGCAATGTGAGCGGATCGATCATCACCAGTGATGGTTGATGAAACGCCCCAATCAGGTTTTTTCCATAGGGATGATTGACGCCGGTTTTGCCTCCGATCGAGGCATCCACCATCGCCAGAAGAGTTGTGGGGACCTGAATCACCCGGATGCCTCGAAGCCAGCAGGCTGCAGCGAATCCGGTCATGTCCCCCACCACTCCGCCACCGAGGGCCAGCATCAGGGAGGTGCGTTCCAGGCCGTTTTGTTGGGCGGCGTCGAGAATGATCCGAAAAGTCTCAAGGGTTTTCTGCTCCTCGCCTGCATCGATCTCAAGGAGCACAGGTCTGAAACCTGCTGTTTCAAGACTGGTGAGGCATTGGTCGGCGTAGTGTTCGGCCACATCCGGGTTGCTCACCACAAGAACCCGTGTTCCCTCTCGCACGGGTAACTCAGAGATGGATTCACCAACATCCGTGAGCTGTCCCGAACCAATGATCACGTCGTAGGGGTTGCGTTCGAGGGCAACACGGATCCTGGCCTGTGGTTCCATTGCCGTCGTTGTCACTGTGGTCGTGGACACTGACCCTATCCTCAGCTCGAATCGTTTCGGGTTGGCTGGTGATGAAATCCGAGGTTGATCGCAGCAGAACCCTTGCAGCTTGGGGCTTTCTGACTCCTGCACTCATCCTTCTTGGTTTGTCGGTGCTGATTCCAGCAGCAATGGCGCTGGTCATGAGCTTCACCCAGACAGGGCTCGATGTCTCCGAACCCTTGCGTTTCATCGGTTTCGCCAATCTGCGTCGGTTGGCAGGTGATGCCATGTTCTACAAAGTTCTGGGAACGACACTGCTGTATCTCTTCGGTGTCGTGCCGCCAATCGTTCTCGGTGCACTCAGCCTGGCTGTCCTCGTGAACCGAACGATCCCTGGAATTCATGTGGTCAGAGCCGCTTTTTATACACCTGTTCTCGTTTCGATTGTTGTTGCAGCAATTGCCTTTCGATGGCTTTATGCCGAAAACGGATTGATCAATGGCTGGCTCGGAGCTTTGATCGGTTCCGGTTTCCTCCCGATCGATTTCCTCTCCAACCCCCTGTTGGCACTCCCTTCGGTGATGTTGGTCACCCTCTGGAAAGGACTGGGCTACTACATGGTCATTTTCCTTGGCGGTCTTCAAGGCATTCCAGGTGAGCTGTACGAAGCGGCCGAACTCGATGGCAGTGAAGGATGGAGAAAGCATCTCGACATCACGCTGCCGTTGTTGCGCCCTTATCTCACTTTGGTGGCCGTGATCTCGGCAATTGCTGCCACAAAGGTGTTTGAAGAGGTGTTTTTGATGACCCAGGGTGGACCCGCTGATTCCACACGCACACTGGTTTACTACGTGTATGACCAGGCCTTTGCAGAGTTGGAAATCAGCTACGCCTGCACCGTTGGCCTGGCTCTTTTTCTGATTGTCCTGCTCCTCACAGCGGTGCGACTGGCCTTCAGTGATGAGCGATCTCTCATCTGAACCATTCGTTTGAACCAATCTGCTGTCCGATTTCGGCCTGGATGGCAAGCTTCAGGATGAGATAGGGGCTGAAATGGGTAGCGCTGACGGCGCAATCGGAGTGATCGGTGGCGGACAGCTTGCTCTCATGTTGTCCGAAGCCGCTGCTTCTCGAGGCGTTGATGTGTGGGTTCAATCCACATCCGAAGCGGATTGTGCTGTTGCTGCATCCACACGATGGGTGCAAGCCTCACCCTCTGATCAGACCGCGACTCGCGAGCTGGCGCGTGATTGCTGTGGCATCACCTTTGAGAATGAGTGGGTGACGGTGGACGCCTTGATGCCTCTGGAACGCCAGGGTGTGACCTTTGTTCCATCACTTGCCAGTCTCGTTCCTCTCGTCAATAAACTTTCACAGCGCAAGCTTCTCGACGATCTTTCCCTCCCCAGTCCTCGCTGGATCTGTCTGGCTGAGATCAACCCGGGATCGCCTGCCCTGCCGACTGGATGGACCTTCCCGGTGATGGCCAAGGCTGCGTCCGGTGGATACGACGGCAAGGGCACGCAGATCCTCAAGGATCTCAATGATCTGGCTCATCTCATGCGAAATGTTCGCGCTCAGGAATGGTTGCTTGAGGCCTGGGTTCGATTCGATCGTGAACTGGCCCTCGTGGTGAGCCGCGATCGCCAGGGGCGCATCCGCCATCTTCCATTGGCGGAAACTCATCAGAATCACCAAATCTGCGATTGGGTTCTCGCTCCAGCTGAAGCGGACCCTTTGCTTGAAGCCACCGCTTACAACATCGCAGCATCCCTGTTGACACGCTTGGGATACGTGGGAGTGATGGCACTGGAGTTCTTCTATGGCCCAGAAGGTCTTTTTGTGAACGAAATCGCTCCGCGCACCCATAACTCTGGTCACTTTTCTATCGAAGCCTGCTCCAGCAGCCAGTTTGATCAGCAGCTCTGTATCACGGCTGGGCTGCCTGTGCCCTCGACAGAGCTTGTGGTGGAAGGTGCGTTGATGGTCAACCTTCTTGGCTTGCATGATGCAGCAGCAGCCGGAAGCGATGAAAACCTCAAGGATCGCCTGTCGAGGCTCCGATCGATCCCGAATGCGAATGTGCATTGGTATGGAAAGCAGGAACTTCCCGGTCGCAAAGTCGGCCATGTCACCGTCGTGTTGCAGGAGCCAAAAGCGGAGATACGACGACAGGCGGCGATGACAGTGCTGCAGCAGATTCGGGATGTGTGGCCGAATCCCCTAGATTGACTTTGAACTACCCCGTTGGTGACAGCCTTCTTCTAGTGCTCTGATCTGACTCTCTTTCGACTTGGGGCTGCTGTCGTGGTGGTGCCGTAGACCGGCCTTGTAGCCGGAAACGAATCCTCACTTTGTCGCCCCTTCTGGTAACTCCAGGTCGATCACTGGGGCTTGCACGGCTGGGTGGTTCACCCTCTTTCAAGGACTCGACGAGAGAATTCGTTTCCTTAATTCCTCTCTGTCGAGCTTCGTCACCACAAAGACTTCCTGAGCTGTTGTGCCTCTGCGGGCCATCACCTTGTAGCCGCCGGTCACAGGCGTTGAAATGCGAAGTTGCAATCCAACGCAGCGCCCCTTCACGCGGGAGATCACACCTGGAGTGATGGTCTGAATGGCCGGATCTGTCACAAGCTCTCTGAGCCATGGGATCAGACCCTCCACGTAGGTGTTGTGCGTGATCACCAGGCGTCCCACGATCAGACCGTAACAATGAAACAAGCTGGTCGAAGCTAGTGGATCTTGGCTACAGAGAAGACAGCGATGCTGTCCTTCCATGCTTCGATCCGTTGACAGACTTCGTTGCGAAGTAACCGCTCCTCTGCGAGATCGCTGCGGTCCACAAGCCCGCGTCTTAACAGCGGAGCTGCATGGAGATGAAGTCAGGGGGCTCGCCTTCTGCCCTGGAACAGTGATGCGTTACGTGCTGGTTGCCCAGAATCAAAAACTCAAGACCACGGAACTGCTGAAACTCACCCGAGCCAGTCGGCAACCAGCGGCCTGATGTTTGATCAATCAAGTTCGTTGGTCAGCACGGAAGCCAGTGCCTGCTCGACCTTGCGCTGGAACAGATTGGTGTCGACCTTCAGCAGCATCATTCCAGCGATGAGAAGACCGATGGCTTGCACGATGAAGACGCCTGCATAGGCACTGAAACTGTTCTGAGAGCCACTGAACTGACCGAAGAAGCTGAGGAGCGCCCCACCTCCGATGGTGGCGAGTCCCCGGGCGTAAGCCTGAGCAAGTCCCCAGACACCGATGAATGTTCCTGCCATCAAGGGGGAGGTCAGACCAAGCATGAGCGTGAGGCTGGCATTGGTGCTGATCCCCGCAGCCGTACCGAAGAAAAAGAGTGCTCCTCGGAACAGTGGTTCGGAGCTGATGCCTCCTGCCAAAACCATGAGCAGCACGAAAATCGCCGACAGAAATCCACCCACCAGAGCTGTGCGTTGGGCACCGAGCCTGGGTACGAATAAAAACCCTGTCGTGGCAATCCCGAGCAATGTCCCGACACCCCAGATGGCATTGAGTCTCGTGGTGGCACAGACATTCATGGCGAAGATCGCGCCTCCGTAGGGCTCAAGGACAGCCTCCTGAAGGAAAAGGGAGAAGGTGAAAAGCGACAGAACGACAAAGAAATAGCCCACCTGCGGAGAAGCTCTGAGGATTCTCCAGGCAGCTGGCAAAGAGATCTCCTGGTCACTGTGGTTGCCATGACCCTGCCCCATGCGGGTGGTGCTTCTGATGCGGGGCTCGACGCCGGTGATGGCGACCAGCACGAGGCCAAAGATCACGAAGGGTGCGATTGCGATCAGACGTCCAACCCCCTCCATGACGTCAGTCAGTTCCTCGCTTGCGCAGGCGGATCCGAGAAAAGAGCTCAGGAGGATTGCGCCTGCCACGATTCCGATCATCAGCATCGACCAGACGATGGAGACGAGAGCAGGTCGTTGCTTCTCAGTGCTGACATCAACCAACAGCGCGGCGAATGGCGTTGAACTGGCTGAAATCGCCACGCCATACAGCAAAAAAACGACGGCCAGGATCAGACCACGTCCGATGACGGCTGCGCTGTCGTCGAGCATGGAGGCGGCAGCGATCCACAGCACCAGCTTTCCAGCGATCCAGGTAAGAGCACAGAACGCTGCGGCACCTCCCAAGATGAAGGGAGTTCGGCGAAGCCCATGCCATCGAGAGCGATCCGATTGTTGGCCAAACCAAACGCGTGTGAAGGCGACGAGCTGCTGGCAGCCGAGAGCGAGGGCTGTTAACGCTGCAGGAACAGCAAACTCTTCGATTAGGAGTCTGTTGAAGATCCCCAGGGTGAGTACGGACAGGGCTCCAAGACACGCTTGAAAGAGTCCCAGGCGAATGGCAAGGAGAAAAAAACGTGCCGAACCCACGTGGATGAAGGATTGATCGGTGAACCCTACGATCGCTAACAGCGTTCAATGGGTGCCATGGTCAGGCCATCACCACCCAGCTGCTGGTGGTAGAGCTCCGCTGGTTCAAGAGGACCACACCAAACCTCGGCGGCTCCCTCACCATCGATTCGATGCGCCAGATTCCAGGCTTGATCAGTGTTCATTCCAGGAATAGTCCTGCAGAGACACTCAACCACGTGCTCAAAAGTGTTGACGTCATCGTTGAGGACAATCACCCGTGCTTGGGGGTAGCGCAGGGATTGCCGTTGCTTGTCGAGGACTGCAGAGGTGCCCGGTGATGACGAAGTCATGAGAGCTCGTGAACAACTGACCTGATTCGCCCAACACCTTAGGTAAAGTCAGCGGAGCTTTGATCCCGACATGCTGTTCACCCTAGGCTGGGCTTCCCTCGCAGCTGTTTTCAGCTTCTCGATCGCCATGGTGGTGTGGGGACGCAATGGTGACGGCACCTTGAATTTCTGAGGTGCTTGCAACGGTTCCCTCTCAACTGCTGAATCAAGGTTTGGCAGTGACAGCCACTGCTCTTCTTGTTTTTGTTAGTGGCGGAGTGATTTATTTGTCTACCATTGAGTGGAGAGATCGTCGTCGTCGGCGTTCATCACGTGGTAACGACTGAGTTCCCTTTCTTCTTTCAACGGACAATTCGTCTGGGTCTCAAGTTTCCTGCCACATCACTCGGGATTCTTCTCCTCATTCTTGGGTCATTGATTGGCTTGAGAATCACGTCAACCCGCAACTTCGATCAGCGTGAGGGACTGGTTCGTTCCCTCGCCGAATTGGCTGATGGGTTCATTCTGATTCAGAGTTTCCAGGGTGATCCGCGCCGTCCTGTTCCTTCGCTCTGGAATGCGCGTCTCGGAGTCAAACCCGCCAGTGAACTCTGGAGACGCCAAGAAGGGATGCTCTGGTGGCAGGCATGGTCTCTGGACGGTGAGGCGTATTTAATCGTTCCTGCGCATCAGATTTCTGAAGAAGCACAATCCCCCTACAGCCAGCGCTACGGAAACCTGGTAGTGCTCGGCACGGATCAACTGCATCGTGAGCAGCTTTCGCAACGCATCAAGGCAGAGAGTTCACAAGCCGGATTACTCATTGAAGGTGGTTTGTTTGCGTCGTGCCTTCAATCCCTTGTAAAGGAACCCAGTGTCTATTGGACTGCCGATGCACTGGCCTCTATTAGTGGATCCCTCGCTCCGTTGCTTCAGCAAGGGCGTGAAGGGTGCATGCAATTACGCCTCCAGGGACGCTCTCTTCAATGGAATGGAGTGATTTCACAGCGTCCTCTTCGTAGCAATCCTGCCAAAGCGGACCTGACTGCTTGGACAACTGCTTCCGTTGAAGTGGCTCCAGTCGATCGATCCACCCTGTTACACGTGGAGGGAACTGCTCTGCGTTTGATCCTTGGAACCCTGTTGAGTCGTCAGATCATCCAGGTTCCTCTGGAGCAGAACTACGGCATCAGCAAGGTGTTGAGATCGCAGATCAGCACATCACCGTTTTCCCTGCGACTGATCGCCAGGCCCGAAGGGTTCTATCGGGCTGGTCTTCAGCTGCAGATTCCAGTCTCCAGTGATCGAACGTCATGGTTCAAGGTTTTGTCGGCCGTCAGTGACAAGTTGAAGAGTCGTGGATACGTTTCTCCTCCTCCCTCAGCAGATCAACCGGTTCAGAACCAGGCACTCTGGTTCAAAGAGGATGATCCAAAGAAAACGATCGTTGGTGGTTGGCGTTGGCTCGACGTGAAGGACTACTCACTGCTGAGCATTGGATTCGGAATTGAACCGCATGGCACCGGGTTCATCCGTCATCTCAGCGATGCCGGAGGCGAGTCCCTGGTTGTCGAGGCTGATCCATCCACCCTGACGTCGATGAACCTTCTGAGTGGACGCTGGCCCAGACCGATGACCAAGGCTTCAACAATGACCTTTCACGTCAGAGCTCTGGAAACTCAACGACCATCCAAGGATCTCTGGAGGATGCAGGGGCAGCTCACGCTGCCTCAGTCTTGAGTCTGAGTTGTCTCAGAGGCCTGTCGCTCACGTTTGCGCCGCTCTGCTGCGAGGGTCTCTTCCATCAATTCGACCGCCTGGGCCATTTTTTCAAGGTTGTTTCTGTACAAACTGAGGTCCTTTTCAAGGCGAGTCCGGGACAGTCCGATCTGTTCACCGATGCTGTGGGCTGTCTTGCAGAGATCTTCAGGATCCTGTGATTCAACGCCTTGGGCGGAAGAGAGAAGCGAGAACAGACCGACGGCCATCAGCCGTGAATAGTGGAATTGCTCACCTGCAACGCTGGCTAGACCGGAGGCCAGGGGTTCAGGTGCTCCATCACCCTTGGCCTGCAACCAAGCCTGCACTTCTTCGACGCTGTGGCCCGAGACCGCCTGCTCCGATCCCTTAGCGAGAGATTGCAGCTCCACAGGATTGAATCCGTTGCAGCTGCATAACGCATCAAACAACTCAGACAGGTGCTTGGTGGGTTGATACCCCTTGGTGAAGGCCGTGAAGACCTGCTGGAGGCCGACAGCGAACAGTGCATTCGAGGTGAAATGGGTCTGATGGCTCAGCAGATGCAATTCCACCAGCAACTCATCGGCAGTGCGTCGGTACAGCGATGGAATCACGTACGGAAAAGCGGCATGAAAAGCTCTTTTGCTGTCCGCGATCGTCCGAAGCCCTGTCAAGGTTCTCTGCAGCTAAATCAAGGCATGACCATAGCGCTGCCGATGCCGCCGTTAGGATCCATCCAGTGTGCAGGAGCAGCATGATCCCCATCGTGATCGAGGAATCCGGACGCGGGGAAAGGGCCTTTGACATCTATTCCCGTTTGCTGAGGGAACGGATTATTTTTCTGGGTGAGGCTGTCACAAGCGAATCGGCGAATCGTATCGTTGCTCAGCTTTTATTTTTGGAAGCTGAGGATCCTGAGAAAGATATTTTCCTCTACATCAATTCTCCGGGTGGATCCGTCTATGACGGTCTTGGTATTTTCGATACGATGCAGCACATCAAGCCTGATGTTCAAACGGTCTGCGTCGGCCTTGCTGCAAGCATGGGTGCATTTCTGCTTTGTGCAGGTACAAAAGGAAAACGAAGCAGCCTGAGACACTCCCGAATCATGATTCACCAGCCCCTGGGTGGCGCCCGTGGGCAGGCGAGTGACATCAGAATTCAGGCTGATGAAATCCTCTTTCTGAAAAATCGTCTGAATCAGGAATTGTCCGAAAGGACATCACAACCGCTGAGCAAAATTCAGGAAGACACCGATCGCGACTTCTTCATGTCACCCAATGAAGCAGTCGATTACGGGTTAATTGACAGTGTGATTGACAAACGCCCGGTTCATTCTGTCTAAAGAAAAACGACTCTGTCAACTTTATTGTTGACAGAGTCGTCACTACGGTTGAAATCACTCGATTGAAAGATTTTTCTTGCTTGCACGAAGATCATTCCAAAGGGCTTTGATCTCAGCGTAAGCTTCGTTTTGACCGACTTTGCCATTGGCTTGAAGACCAACGATCAGGCCAACACGATCAGCGAACTGTTCGAGATTTTGGTGAAAAGCCAGACGTTCGGGAGACCAATCATCTCCTCGATAACTGCTGAAGTTTTCCAGTGGAGAATGAGTACCTTCTCCAAGATCCATGAGTTCCCTATAAAAGGAAATCATGGATCCTGTGAATTAAGCTTTAGTTAAGCACTGGTGAGAAACGCTCCTTCTCGGGGATATCTGTCACTTTGGCAACGATTTCTCTGAATTCATCACCGTCGAGTGTCTCTTTCTCAATCAACAATTCAACCAATTCATCCATAACTTCTCTCTGGGAGCCAACAAGCTCAAGTGTTTCCTGATAGCACTGCATCACAATGCTACGTACTTGATCATCGACCTGCTTGGAAATGGCTTCAGAAACATCGCTTCTTGTCATCAAATCGCGTCCAAGAAAAACTTCCTGACTGCCACCTTCCAATGACATCGGACCCAGGTTACTCATGCCAAAACGGGTCACCATCTGACGGGCCATTGACGCAACTTGTTGGATATCTCCACCCGCACCGGTTGTGACCTCTGAGTGTCCGAAGACCACATCCTCCGCGGCGCGACCTCCTAGAGCTCCCATAATCCGAGCCTTGAGCTGAGAACGGGACACGAGCATCTGCTCTTCATCCGGTGAGAACCAGGTCAGGCCCTGAGCTTGTCCCCTGGGGATCAAGGTGACTTTCTGAACTGGATCATGGTCTTTCACCAGTGTGCCGACAAGGGCATGACCCACCTCGTGATAAGCGATCAGGCGCTTGCTTCGGCCATCGGTCAGAGGTTGACCCTCCATACCGGCGATGATTCTGTCGACAGCATCGTCGATCTCGGAAAGACTGATGGTCTCCTTGCGACGACGTGCCGTCAGGATGGCTGCTTCGTTGAGAAGATTGGCCAGATCAGCACCCGTGAATCCAGGGGTGCGTCTGGCAATGCTGTCGAGTGAAAGCTCAGGATCCAGTTTCTTGTTTCTGGAATGCACCTCCAGAATGGATAGACGGCCCTTGATATCCGGGGCATCAACAGTGACCTGACGATCGAAACGCCCTGGGCGCATCAGCGCTGAATCGAGAACGTCGGGCCGATTGGTCGCAGCGATGATGATGATGCCGCTGTTGCCCTCGAAACCATCCATTTCGGTGAGCAGCTGGTTAAGTGTCTGCTCACGTTCATCATTTCCGCCACCGATCCCTGCACCTCTCTGACGACCGACCGCATCGATTTCATCGATGAAGATCAGGCAAGGACTGTTCTCTTTCGCACGCTTGAAGAGATCTCGAACTCTGCTCGCACCCACTCCAACAAACATCTCCACAAACTCCGAACCGGAGAGTGAGAAGAAGGGAACACCGGCTTCTCCAGCAATCGCCTTAGCCAACAGTGTCTTACCGGTACCTGGAGGACCTACAAGAAGAACACCTTTGGGGATTTGAGCGCCGACAGACGTGAACTTCTCAGGCTGCTTCAGGAATGTCACCACCTCCTGGAGGTCCTGCTTGGCTTCATTCACTCCGGCGACATCATCAAACATCACACCGGTTTCCGCTTCCATCGCGAAACGGGCCTTGGTTTTTCCGAACTGCATGGCCTGCCCTGGACCACCTGGCATGTTGTTGGACCGGCGGGCAAGAAAAATCAATGACCCGATCAACAGCAAGGGAAACAGAAGATTTCCGAGCAGTCCGAGCGCTGGTGGGGCAGTTTTCGGTGGGTGGATGTCGAAACTGATCCCCTCGTCTTTGAGCGTATTGATGAGCTCGGGGGCTAGCCCAGGAAGATCAACTCTTAATCGCTGAACTCTGTTATCAAGATCTGGATCAACGGCTTCAACCACGGCATCCCGACCGCCGTCATAGATATCGACGGATGTGACGCGTCCGGCTGCGACGTAATCCAGGAACCGTCCGTAGCTCATGCGGGCGACCGCCGTGTTTCTCGGCGCGACCGTTGGGCCACCGGGCTTGAGACCGTTCAGACCACCGCTGCCAAGCACTTGCCAGGCCAGTACGAGAGCGATCGTGATGGGGAGACCCCAAAGAAGAATCTGTCGCCAGCGTTGGTTCATGGATCTCGTAACAATCCGTCGATCGTAAGAGCAACAGGTGTTGAACTGCAGACGCAGAGCTCACTAAAGGCTGCGCAATGCCGTGATCGGATCCAGTCGTGCGGCCCGTCTGGCTGGCACAACACCGAAAAATAAACCGATCGACCCTGATAACCCCACAGTGACAAGAACTGTGGACACACCAATAGCGGCCGGAAGAGGCGTCAGGGCAGCGACCAGTGCAATCGCCCCATAACCTGCAGCTGTGCCGATCACTCCACCAAGGCTGGCCAGAACAAGAGATTCGATCAGAAACTGACGCAGAACATCGGAACTCCTTGCTCCCAGTGCCTTTCTCAATCCGATTTCCTCGGTTCGTTCGCTGACGGACACCAGCATGATGTTCATGATTCCGATCCCACCCACAAGCAGCGAAACACCACCGATGGCACCCAGCATGAGTGTGAGACCTCCCGTGATGGTGCCGACAATGGTCAGGGCATCCTTCTGAGATCGCACCGCGAAGTCATCACTGCGAAGAATTTTGTGACGCTGGCGGAGAAGATTGGAAATCTGAAACTTCGCTGCGCTGGTGCTCTGTTCTGAAATGGCTTCCGCACTGATGAAGCTCAGGCTGACGCCATAGGTGGGATCACGACCGGTCAGACGGCTCACCATCGCGGAAATCGGGATGTAAGCGTTTTCGTCCTGGTTGGATCCGAAAACAGCACCCTTCGGGGCCATCACGCCGACCACCGTGAAGCTCTGATCACGGATCCGCAGGCTCTGGCCAATGGAGTTGCCATTCGGGAAGAGCTTGTTGCGCAGATCAGGACCGATGACAACAACGGTGCGTGCCGCTTTGACGTCCTGATTCGTAATAAAACGTCCTCTAGAGATTTCAAAACTTCTCACCGGTAGGAATTCCGGTGTGACCCCAAAGATTGCGGCGGTATTGCTCCTGGCTCCAGCCTGCACCACTTCGTTGGCGTTGATCTGTGGTGCCACCCGCTTCACGCTCGGAACCTGTTCCTCAATCGCTTCGGCATCTTCCAGAACAAGCGTTTTCGGAAACGCCACACCCTGACGGCGGGTGTCATTGTTGCCAGGCACAACGAAGAGCACATTGGCCCCAAGGGTGCTGAGTTGACTCTCCGCCAGGTTTTGAGCACCGCGTCCCACCCCCACAAGGGTGATCACGGACGCGTTGCCGATCACGATGCCAAGCATTGTGAGCACGCTGCGAAGACGATTGGCTCTCAGCGTGGTGAGAGCCATCCCGACGGTTTCGGCGATGGGCAGGTTGCTCGCCATTGATCTCTGCGTTCCTTAGAGCATCGTGTCGAGTTTCATCAACATGTTGCTGCCGGTACCGCGATGAACGGCACCTTCCTTGATGTGCAAGGTGACCACTTCGCCTTCCCGCAGATCTCGGGTTGCATTGGCGACGCCCGTGATTGCGTTGAGCCCGAGACGGCGTGCGATCACAGCAGCGTGTGACTCCTCACCTCCACATTCGGTGATAATCGCGGCGGCCTCACGGAAGGCATCGAGGTAATCAGCATTGGTGTCACTGGCCACCAGGATCTCCCCGGGCTCCAATCGGGCGCAATCGCTGGAGGTGTGAGCGATGCGTACCTTGCCGCTGATCGATCCGCTGCCAATGCCGGTTCCTCGTCCCAGCACGGCGCTGACAATCCCCACTTTGATCAGATCCGTGGATCCGCTCACCCCTGCGAGGGTTCCGGCGGTCTGAACGCAAAGGTCACCGTCCTTGAGGACTCCTATCTCCTGAGCAACACCCATGGCCAGGGTGAAAGTTGCTGTTGTGCTCTTCTGCGTTTCGATGAGCAATGGAGTGACTCCCCAGACCAATTGGAGCTTGCGTGCCACCGCGACTTCGGACGTGATCGCAAGGATCGGTGTGGATGGCCTGAATTTGCTCACGTTGTGCGCTGTGGCTCCACTCTTGGTGAGAGGGAGAATTGCTGCTGCATTGAGCTGTCGAGCAATGCTGCTCACTGCTCCACTAATCGCATTGGGAATCGTGCTGGGCAGGTGGGTATCAATCGGACGCTGGGGATAATCGCGTTCGATCCGACGAGCAATGGTGGCCATTGTTTCGACTGCTTCAACGGGGAAGTCCCCAACAGCAGTTTCGTTGGAGAGCATCACCGCGTCGGTTCCATCCAGGATCGCGTTCGCCACATCACTCACCTCGGCACGGGTCGGTCTCGGGCTCGATGCCATGGAGTCGAGCATCTGGGTCGCCGTGATGATCGGAATTCCCAGGCTGTTGGCCTTGTGGATCAAATCCTTCTGAAGCAGAGGAACCTCTTCTGCAGGCATCTCAACACCGAGATCACCCCGGGCCACCATCACCCCATCGCACAGCGGCAGGATCGCGTCGATCTGGTCGATCGCTTCAAATTTCTCGATTTTTGCCACCACGGGAGTGGTGAAGCCGTGCTTGCGGATCAGTTCTCGGATCTCCTGCATATCCGAAGGATTGCGCACAAAGCTCAGAGCCACCCAGTCGACACCCTGTTGGAGACCAAAGGCGAGATCCTGACGGTCCTTCTGGGTGAGTGCGCGGACAGAGAGCTGCACATCAGGGAAATTGACTCCCTTGTTATTGGAGAGCACACCACCCACCGTGACCACGCAATGAAGGGTTTGATCAGCGATGTCGACCCTGTCGACTCGCATTTCAACCCGCCCGTCATCAAGAAGAATGCGGCTGCCTGCGGTGACCTCATCCGCAAGTTTGTCGTAGGTCACGGTGGCGACCGTTTGGTTGCAGCGCACTTCTTTCGAGGTGAGAGAGAAGTGATCACCTTTTGCAAGGGTGATGGGTCCTTCTTCAAAACGACCCAGCCGGATCTTCGGACCCTGAAGATCCTGAAGGATGCCGATATGCACTCCCATCTCATGGGCAACCTGACGGATGGTGGCCATCCGAGCGGCGTGCTCGCTGTGATCGCCGTGGGAGAAATTCAAACGGAATGTCGTGGCACCAGCCTGAATGAGCTCTCGGATGCGTTCCGAGCTTTCGGTTGCTGGGCCGATCGTGGCAACGATCTTGGTTCTACGGTTCAGATCGAGATCGGCCATCCTTGGCGCCACAAACAGTCGGAATCTACCGTCAAGCCCATTGATGCCTCAGCACCGTGCAACTCAGTGACTATCAGAGGGATTCCAGAGCGACGGCTCGCTATCCAGACCTCGGCAGCAATCTCATCTATCCGACTCTGGGGCTCGCGGGGGAAGCGGGTGAAGTCGCTGAGAAAGTCAAGAAACTGATCCGTGACCACAATGGCCTGGTGGATGAAGCGTTCAAGCACGAACTCGCACTTGAACTGGGAGACGTGCTTTGGTATCTCGCTCAACTGGCCACGGAACTGGGAATGACCCTTGACGATGTGGGCCAGTTGAACCTTCAGAAACTCAACAGCCGCTCACAACGGGGAACCTTGCACGGTGAAGGAGACCATCGTTGACAGGATCAGCCGAAGCTTCCGAACCCGCCAGCGAATGAAAAGCTTGCTGAGATCAGCAGACGCTGCATGAGGCTGAGTGCGAAGAAAGCAAGAATCGCTGACAGGTCGAGACCGCCGAGTGGGGGAATCAAGCCACGAAAGGCATTCAGATAGGGGTCTGTGATCGAACTCACTGTGCTCAGAACCGGATTGCTCCAATCGATGTTGGGGAACCAGCTCAGCAGCACACGCACGATCAGCACGAGTGAGTAGATCTGCAGGGTCTGAGCAAGCACCTGGAATGTGGTGGCCACCAACTCGAAAGCCATGGAAGCGGATTGACTGAATGAACTCTATGCAGCCTGCGACTGTTCGGTGCCGCCGATTTCAGGAAGGACTGAAAAGGTTCGATGAAACTTCTCTGTGAGCGAGATCCAATACGACCGACCGTCACTCTGTCGTTTGCGTTCAATGAAATTCTGGTTGATCAGTTCCTTGATGTGGTCATAAGCACCAGAGCCACGCAGATCCACCAGGTCGGACTGCAGGATGCGCTTTTTCAAGGCGATTGTGGCCAGGGTTCTCAAGGCAGCTGTTGAAAGGTCAACGGGGAGGAGATCCCGAACGAGATCCCCCAACCCTGGTCGCAGTTGAAGGCTGTAACGGCCATTGCCATGGTTGATTTCAAGCGCAGTGTCTCTCTGGGCGTAACTTGCCACCAGGACAAGCAGACCCTGTTCCGCTTCGGATCGTGAAACTCCCGAGAGTTCGGCCAGTTCCTGGAGCGTGAGTGGACGGCCCTTCAGATAGAGAATCGCCTCAAGACGGGCCGGCAACGACAGGGACTGTTCCAATGGATGCCCATGACTCGGCACCAGTGGCAAGACGTCGTCACTCAAGTCCCCATCTCTCAAGCTGATGATTCAAGGTAACGTCCACACGCTGGAGAGCCATCACTCACCCAGGAAGATGCGATAGGCAGGATTGGAGGTTTCCTCCCAGCTGGCATAGCCAAGTTCTCTGAGAACTCCCTGCCAGTCCTTGAGTTCTTCTGGTCTCACAAGCACTCCGACAACGATTCGACCCACATCTGCTCCATGGTTTCGATAGTGGAAGATGCTGATGGACCAGTGCTCATGTAGAGCGCTGACAAAGCGCATCAGCGCCCCCGGGCGCTCAGGAAATTCAAAGCGATACAGCAATTCATGCGGTTGCGGGGATCCTGTATCAGTGCGACTTGGCAGACGCCCTCCAACCATGTGGCGCAGATGGACCTTCGAGAGTTCATCGTCACTGAGATCGAGACAGTCGTAGCCATAACTACGCAGGTAAGCGAGAAGATCCGATCGGTCCTGCAGATCGGCCACTTGGATACCCATGAAAATGTGGGCGCGTTCGCCAGCACCCATGCGGTAACTGAATTCCGTCAGGCTGCGTTTCTCGAGAAGCCCACACAGTTTCCTAAGGCTTCCGGGCTCCTCGGGAATCTCCACAGCCAACATGGCCTCCCGTTCTTCACCCAGTTCAGCGCGCTCCGCAACGAAGCGAAGACGATCGAAGTTCATGTTGGCTCCGCAGGCAACGGCCACAAGCTCCTGACCATTCAGGCCACGCCGAGCGACATCTGCTTTCAGACCGGCGACAGCTAAAGCACCGGCCGGTTCGAGAATGGACCGGGTGTCTTCAAAGACATCCTTGATCGCCGCACAGATTTCATCCGTACTGACTGTGACGATGGAATCGACATAGCGCTGGACAAGCCGGAAGGTGTGCTCACCGACTTCGCGCACGGCCACACCATCAGCGAATAACCCGACCTGAGGAAGCCGTATGCGCTCCCCGGCTTCCAGTGAGAGGGTCATGGCAGCAGCATCGTGTGGTTCAACTCCGATGATCTGCACGTCGGGCCACAGACTTTTCACATAAGCGGCAATTCCACCGATCAGCCCTCCGCCACCGATGGCGACGTAAATGGCATACGGGGGACGGGGACTCTGGCGAAGGACCTCCATCCCAACGGTCCCCTGTCCGGCGATCACATCCGGGTCGTCAAAGGGATGGATGAAGCAGAGGTTTTCGATTTCACTTCGTCGGCACGCCTCGGCATAGGCCTCGTCGTAGGTCTCGCCATGAAGAAGAACCTCGCCCCCCAGTTGCTTCACAGCCTCGACTTTCACACTCGGGGTTGTGACTGGCATCACAATCACCGCACGACAGTTGAGATGGGAAGCGCTGAGCGCGACTCCCTGCGCATGGTTGCCAGCACTGGAGGCGATCACCCCGCGACTCAACTCCTCCTGGGACAGCTGGGCCATGCGGTTATATGCCCCTCGCAGCTTGAACGAAAAAACAGGCTGTAGATCCTCTCGCTTGAGCCGGATGGTGTTGGAGAGCCGTCGACTGAGATTCTTGGCTTCATCCAGGGGAGTTTCACGGGCGACGTCGTAGACCCGCGCACGAAGAATTCTCTGGAGATAGTCATCCATCAACCCAGTCTGACAACCAGGTGTCTTTCGCGACTGGTGAGGAGGGCCCGTAGATTGCCTGAATCAGAAGCGGGCCCATGCACCTGAGCGACTTAGCCCATCCCAATGAGCTGCATGGGCTCTCTGTTGCAGAGCTCCAGGACGTTGCGAAACAGATCAGAGAACGCCATCTCGAGGTTGTTTCCAACAGCGGCGGGCATCTCGGCCCTGGTCTGGGCGTTGTTGAACTGACCCTTGCCTTGTATCAAACCCTTGATCTGGACAAGGACCGGGTGGTTTGGGATGTCGGTCATCAGGCATATCCGCATAAGTTGATCACTGGCAGATACGGCACCTTTGACTCCCTGCGTCAGCAGGGTGGCGTCGCCGGTTATCTCAAGCGCTGTGAAAGTGAATTCGATCATTTCGGCGCTGGTCATGCCAGCACCTCCATCTCAGCTGCACTCGGGATGGCGATGGCCCGTGATCGGCAGGGACTTGACCACAAGTGCGTCGCAGTGATCGGTGATGGTGCACTGACGGGCGGAATGGCCCTTGAAGCCATCAACCATGCCGGTCACATGCCCGACACACCGTTGCTGGTGGTGCTCAATGACAACGACATGTCGATCTCACCCCCTGTGGGTGCCTTGTCGAGCCACCTCAATCGCATGCGACTGAGTCCACCCCTGCAATTCCTCTCCGGAAGTGTGGAGGAAAGCATGCGTCATCTTCCGTTTATGGGAGGCGATTTACCACCGGAGCTGAATCGCCTGAAAGAAAGCATGCGCCGACTAGCAGTGCCGAAGGTCGGCGCCGTGTTCGAAGAACTGGGATTCACCTACATGGGCCCGGTCGACGGCCATGACATCGCGGAAATGACCCGTACGTTCCAGGCAGCGCACCGCATCGGCGGTCCAGTCCTTGTTCACGTGATCACCACGAAAGGCAAGGGGTATCCCTACGCAGAGGCTGATCAGGTCGGATATCACGCCCAGTCGGCGTTTGACCTTGGGACAGGAAAAGCACGACCGAGCAAAACACCTAAACCACCCAGTTACAGCAAGGTTTTCGGACAGACACTTGTGAAAATCTGCGAACAGGATTCCAAGGTGGTGGGCATTACTGCAGCGATGGCAACCGGTACTGGCCTCGATCTGCTTCAAAAAGCTGTTCCAGATCAATATGTCGACGTCGGGATCGCAGAACAACACGCTGTCACCCTTGCTGCAGGCATGGCCTGTGATGGACTCAGACCGGTCGTTGCGATCTACAGCACTTTTCTGCAACGGGCGTTTGATCAAATGATCCATGATGTGGGCATACAGAACCTGCCTGTCACGTTCGTGCTCGATCGGGCAGGAATCGTTGGTGCTGACGGCCCGACCCATCAAGGCCAGTACGACATCAGTTATTTGCGAGCTATTCCGAACTTCACAGTGATGGCTCCGAAAGACGAAGCTGAATTGCAACGCATGCTCGTCAGCAGCCTGCAGCATCCAGGACCCTGTGCCATCAGAATTCCCCGGGGACCAGGTGAAGGTGTACCCCTGATGGAGGAGGGTTGGGAGTCATTGCCGATCGGCCGCGGAGAGCTTCTCCGTGAAGGTGATGATCTTCTCATCGTTGCCTATGGAGCCATGAACTCCAAGGCGATGGCAACCGCTGAACTCTTGGCGGCCAAGGGAGTGGAGAGCACCGTTGTGAATGCACGATTCCTGAGGCCCCTTGACGATGAGCTTCTGCATCCTCTGGCTCAACGCATCGGCAAGGTGGTCACGATTGAAGAGGGAACCTTGGCAGGAGGCTTCGGTTCTGCGGTGACAGAGTCGCTGATAGACGCCGATCTCAAACCATCAATCCTTCGGTTGGGGATTCCAGATGTCCTCGTTGATCATGCGACTCCTCAGCAGAGCTTCGAGCAACTTGGCCTCACACCCTCACAGATGGCAGAGACGATCTTTTCTTTTTACAAGGGATCCAATCAAACAAATTCGGCTGCTTGGATCCAGCAGACGAATGTGGCGGTTCTTGAAAACTGAGGACTCAGGAGGGCCATCACCCTCCTGAGTTCCGCGCTGCATCAGAGAACGCCGCGGGTCGACAGACCGAGAATTGCACCCATACCGAGGATGTGGCCAAAGCTGGTGCATCCGAGCATTGCACCGTGACTCATTCCACCGAAGAAGGATGCACTGGGCATCTTTGCTCCTTCATTGGGATACTTGATTGTGGCCTTGCCGATCGCGATCGCAATCACGTTGCAGATGATCATCACCAGCGCGACCTTGGGTGACCAGGTCACGGTTGCAGGGGCGATAGCAAGAAGTGGCATGAACATGCTTGAAGCAGGCGACGCCTCATCTTCAGTGTTCACGCAGCCTTCGGCGATGTCTCGTAAGAGATATTCATCGCTGAGACACCTCAACTCGTAGGAGACCGGCAACGATCAACGCGTTGCTGAGTGTGAGGAACGCTTCGGCGCCACCATGGAGTTGGTCGATGGCGACAAGCTCGGCATCGAAGCGAAGCCGAGCGATGATCGCTGCAACGATGGTGACGCTCACAAACAGCAGTGTGAGCTGAAAACCGAGACGCGAGAGCCGATTGAACCACCCATTGGCCCCGAGTCTCCTGAGGAAGATGAGGTAAGGGAAAAGCGACAAGGCAAAAATGGGTGCTGGATCGAAGTTGTCCATCACTGGTCCTGCATCGCGGGTGAGTTTGGAGGTGTTGCAACCCCTTTGTGTGCAGCAACCAAGGCAAGACAGCAATTGCCGAGCAGAGTGGTAGACGCCTGAAGCGTGACCAACCATCGCAACGATTCAGCGTTGTCGTAGATGTGCCAGGTGCATGCCGCCATTGCACTGATCAATGCTGGAACCATGGAGAGGCCGAACAGACTGATCCCGAAAACATGAGGACCGCTGCCACGGCGCTGAATCAGAGCAATCGCTGCAAGCCACTCAAAAACAGACGCCCAGTGGATCCACCAGGTACCAAATGACAGATCGTGCATGACAAGTGATCGAATCAGTTCACCGTAACGGCGCTTCGGGTTGATAATGATAAGAAGCGAATGGTGACTGTGGCTCACTTCAGCAATAGCGGTCGTTTCAGGGTTCTCATATGCGGGTACTACGGAGAACACAATCTTGGTGATGATGCCCTGCTTGCAGTTCTTCTGAATGAGTTGGAGAGCCCATGGATCCCTGTGATCACTGCAAGAGATCAACAGGCAGTGGCGTCGATGACACCGGGGCTTGAGACTGTGAATCGGCGATCTTTGCGATCAGTCTTACAAGCCTTGAAAGAGGTCGATGTGTTGGTGCTTGGTGGTGGGAGTCTTCTCCAGGATTCCACCAGTACACGAAGTTTGATTTACTACATTCTTCTGATCTGGAGAGCAAAATTATTGCAGAAACCTGTTGTCCTCTGGGGACAGGGGTTAGGTCCATTGAAGAGAAGATTGAGCAAGCTATTGGTCCGTTCAACATTACGAATCATCAGCTCTGTGACATGGAGAGATTCAGCCTCTTTGAACCAGTCGATGCAGTGGAAACTGGACATTCCGATGATGGTCGGCCCAGATCCTGTTTGGGGCCATCCTGCACCTGAATGGAAATCAGGGTCCTCTTTGATTTTGTGTTGGAGACCGACACCTTTACTCAGCAATCTGGGATGGTTGCAACTGATTAATGCACTCTGTGAATTCAGCGAAATGCACGACTTTAAAGTCATATGGCTTGCATTTCACGACCATCAGGATATCAATTTATTGGATGATTTAGAGCAACAGCGGATTGTCCCGCAAAAATTGATGAACCGCTCAACAACAATCGCTGCGGAGTCGATTCCCAAGGTTCAGAATCTCTTCCGTGAATCAAGAATGGTGATTGCGATGCGCTTGCATGCACTGATCCTCGCTGCAATTGGTGGTGTACCGACAAGTGCATTGAGCTATGACCCAAAAGTCACTGCGGCAGCTGATCAAGCGAAGATCCTATGCACTGAGCTCAGCAATCAATTGTCAGAACAACAGTTGGTAAAACAATGGAATGAAGCGATGAACAGTCGACTGAATGGAGAAAACATCAAACAACTAGCTGACTCTGCTCGTATACATAGTCAAGTTTTAAACAACAGACTCAAGCAATTGCTATGATAATTTTAAAATAAATACTCGAAACAGATATTCAACGAATTTGCGGTTTCTTGTGGATATCAAAGCTCATTCGTAGCACTTGACTGATCGTTAATCCAACTGGAATATCACCGCCAAAAGAAGTCCCAAGAATTTGACGATAAAGCTTAGTATCAACAAGGCGATAGGTTGTGGTTTTTAGGGGAATGTATTTTGCTTGTTTGACTAACTGTTCGATGTTCCTCATGTAATATTGCACAAAATTACGGAACGCATTATTCTTTCGCAAAGCACGATCGTTGATATATAGAAAAAGAGGTCGAGAAAGTGGCAGATATAGCTCCTTTTGAACAGCAGAAATGGATGGAAAGATCGGAGAACCATCGTTATTCACAATCCGAATCGCTTTCAACTTTTACTGATTATTCATAAAGTTAGCAAACCCAAAGTATCCTAATGAATTGATATTGTTGGCAATACAGTTAACAAATATATTGTCATCTTCGCTGGACTTGTAATCGGTTCTGGAGTTTACAGTCGAGTTATTAATAGCCTTATTGAAAATATCATAAGTGCCTGAATCTCTGCCAGTACCGCATAACTTGATGGGTGTGGATGGAAAATCAAGATTAACTTGGTTCCAGCGGGTAATTTTTCCCTGTGAATCCCTTGTCCATAGACGAGAAAGCTCCGACGGGGTTAATGAAGAAAGCCAACGATTGGACTTATTAGTAACAACAGTGATGGCATCAAAAGCAATTGGTAGTTCCATAAAGTTAATACCATTCTTTTGGCATGCTTTGATCTCGGTGGAATTGATTGGACGCGATGCATTGGCAAGAGGGATTTTGTTTTGACAGAATTCTCTAAAGCCTGCTGATGAACCGATTGAACGAAGAGATATGGAGACATCTTTGCCTTGGTTAGTATTATTAAACTTTTGAATTGCTAACGACGTTATTGGATAAACAGTACTGGAACCAGCAATAGAAAGATTTGCAGCTGATACCGCAGAAGCAAGAGTCGAGAGAACTACGAAAGGAGCGAGGAAAAAAGAAGGACTTAATCCAATTGCGCAATAAACCAATATTGTTATTCTGGATACAGAAAACTAGTTTTGGGTTAACATTTCACTAGGAATCATGATTTCAATGGCGACCTGAAAGATCCTGGAACCAGCCCCGCTTCCATGAAAAACATGCTTGAAAGATAGCAATTAATGTCATTAGTAATAAACAATTCAAATAACCATATTTCCAATTTAATTCGGGCATATATTATTGAAATTCATACCATAAATTCCAGCAATAAATGTTAATGGAGCAAAAATGGTACTCACAATGGTCAGGGTCTTGATAATCTGATTCATGACATTTCCAGTACTAGCCATATAGGCATCATTAATGCTATTGAGTTGAAGCTGGATGCTGTCACCAATTTCAAGTAAAGTATTCACATGTTCGGCCATATCTTGAAGCCCTTCACGGGCATTTGGCCCCAGCAAACGCTGACTTTGTCTCAATAAAACAATCAACTCATTGCGTAATGGCCATAGTTGTCGACGGGCTACACGGTGGTTGAATCGTACTTGATACGCCTTACTGATAACAGATGGCTTCGGTTTCAAGAGTGCACGCTCTTCTAAATCATCAAGGAAGATGCTTATTGATTCAAGCATTGGTAAATGACTATCCAAAATGTCGTCAATGACGAAATGAAATAGATTGTCTAAATCAAGAACTTTGACATGGCTCCTTTTAACCTTAAGCCATGCTTCGAGATCATTGAAGGAGCGTTGTGGATTTTCCTGGATTGTAATTAACATACGATTTGTCAGTGCCAAATTATATTGAGTACTGATTAGATGAGTAGGATCTGAAGCAAGAGAGAATTCATGAAGAACGGCAAATACTGACGTATTGGTTGAGCTGATTCGCGACTTTTGTGGAAAAGTCAGAAGGATATCAATCACACTTTGTTCTAGGGAGGCGAGCAGTAAGTACTGATGGAGCAAATCGATATTGCCTAAACCGCTGAATTGAAGCCACATCAACCTATCGGTTGACATTAAAGATTTGAAATCATCCAGATCATTCATTTGAGATGCAATGACATTCCCATTATTAAATTGAAGAACTCTACAAGAGAATGGAGCTCTGCCTCCATGCAGAAATAAAGAAGTGGGGAGATTCCCAGGCCGCTCAGCTAGTCTGAGGGGTTAAGGGTTGCTGTCAGGAGAAAGGCGCTCGCCAGGTTTAAATAGAGAATGGTCAGGAAGAGAGTCAGACATGGAATTAGCTAAATCAATTTATTATGAATCATCTATTAAACTTAAACTGATACCATGGATTTATTTAAGATATGCCTGCTTAGTGAATGTTTAAGCTAAGTTAGAGTCAATAAGCGATAGAATAAAGAAAGAGATCTTTTTTACTGATTTAGTCAGTGTAAATGGTTAAAGCTAAGGTGAGAATTCAGCATTTAGGATAATTTGACAAGCAATTTCTATGGGATTCGTTTGCCGGTTTCACGATCAAAATAGAATGCTTTTTGTGGATCCCAGCGAACAAAAAGACGTTCCGGGCATTCAAATGATGGATCCATGATCATTCGTAAATCTCCTTCGGATGATGCAAGATAAAGTAGCTGCGTATTTCCAAGCCATTCCCGTGAAAGAAGTCGACAAGGAAGCCCTGAATCATCGAATTTCAAGTCTTCAGGTCGTATTGCTTGAATCTGATTATCACTTGGCTTTAGACAATTGATTTGAGGTCTTCCTAAAAATTGAGCAACAAAAAGTGAATTCGGATTTTTGTATAGGTTGATCGGGGTATCGAGCTGAAGGATTTGACCATGGTTAATGATTGCAATCTTGTTGGCCATCGCCATGGCTTCGTGTTGATCATGGGTGACGTAGATCGTTGGTTTCTGTTGCTCGAGAACCAGACGTCTCAGTTCAGGACGAATGCCTTCTCGAAGTTGAGCATCGAGATTGCTCATCGGTTCATCGAGAAGATAAACCTCTGGATCGCGAATCAAGGCCCGTGCCAGAGCAACACGCTGGCGCTGACCTCCCGACAATTGAGCAGGACGATGGGAAGCTCGATCAGAGAGTTGTAAGAGATCGAGAACTCTTTGGATCCTGATCGATCGATCTTTGCACTGGACGTTGCGGATCTTTAATCCAAGTTCAAGATTTTCAAAAACGGATAGATGAGGCAGTAACGCATAGCTCTGGAACACCATGCCAATGCTGCGTTCGGCGGGTGTGAGCTTTGTCACATCATGCCCCCCGATCGCAATCGAACCTTCACTGACTGGATCGAGGCCTGCAATCAGGCGCAATGTCGTGCTTTTTCCGCATCCGCTAGGCCCGACAAGGGCCAAGCATTCATCGTTGCCAATCTGAAAGGCAAGATGTCTGACAATCCATTGGTTGCCGATGCAACGTCCTACGTTTTGGAGGTGAAGCGTCATCCCTTGACGGCTCCACTGGTCAAACCTGAAACGATGGGCTTCTGAAATGCCATCACCAGCAGAATCAGGGGGATTGAACCGAGAACTGTAGCTGCTGCATAGGGTCCGTATGGCACTGAATGAATGGAGGACCCCGCAATCCTCGCCATGGCTACCGGCAGGGTTAATTTGCTGGAGTCACTGATCCAAGTAAGGGCAATGGGGTATTCATTCCATGAAAATAGAAACACAAGAATGGATGTGCTAGCAATCGCTGGTGCAATCAATGGCAAAAGAATCCAACGGAATCTTTGCAGTAACGTTAAGCCTTCCACTCTGGCTGCATCTTCAAGCTCCGTGGGTAAGTCAGCGAAGGCATTGGTGAGAAGCAAAACAGCCAAGGGTTGCGACAAAGCGGCATAGGGAATGGAAAGGGCAATCAAGCTGTTACCCAGTTGAAGAAACCTCGCAACTTCCAATAAGGCCAGAAAAAGTAACACATAAGGGAACAAGGCACATCCAATCAGCAATGCTTTGATCAATGTGGCTGTCCGCTGATTGAGTTTACTCAGGCTGTAACTGGCTGGTAGCGCCAGGATCAATGTCAGTAAAGTGGAGAGTACTCCTGCAAACAGACTGTTGAAGAGGTAGTTCAGAAATGGTGGGTCACTATTCAGCACACTTTGGTAGTGAGCCAATGTCCATCGTTGTGCGTGCTCGGCGAACGGCATCACCAAGGCTTGATCGGTGCAGAAGGATGTGTACAACTGCCAAACCAGTGGTGCCAGAGACCAGATGATGAGCAGAGGGATAATTGATCGATTCATTTTCATGATGGTGCACCCACAACTGATCGGCGCCTTGCTGTTGCGATCACGACCCAGGCAATGGCCACCATCATCGTGAGAATGATGAAGCTGCCGATCATGATCGTTGCGCTGTACCCAAAATCAAGGAAACGCAGAGCATTCCAATAGGCATAAAGGGCGATGCTTTCGGTGCTGCTTGCCGGCCCACCTCCGGTCATCACCTGAATCAAATCAAACACTCCGAAGGCCTGCGCCATACGAAACATCAATGCCAGTCCGAGATAGGGAAGCAGCAAGGGAAGCGTGATCTTTTTCAGGCAGGTCAAAGCCCCTGCACCCTCTAGCCGGGCAGCTTCATAAAGATCGGATGGAATGGTCTGGAGCCCTGCTAACAGAATCAGTGCAACGAAAGGGGTGGTTTTCCAGACATCGGCGTACACCGTGGTGAGCCAGGCCAGTGATGGTTCACCCAGGGCATTGAGTGAATGTCCAAAAACACTCTCAAAGAGTCGATTCACTGGGCCATAGGGCGTGTTGAAGATCCAGCGCCAACCCAACGCCATCACTGTTGTCGGGAGCGCCCAGGGAATCAGTGATGTGGTTCGGATCAAGGCCCGTCCTCGCTGTGGCTGGTTGAGCAACAACGCGATTGCCAACCCGAGCAGCAGTTCGAGCGTGACCGATGCCACAGCGAATCGAAGGGTCTGACCCAGGTCCTGCCAATAGCGAAGGTCATTGAGAAACCGGTTCCAGTTGGCACCGTCGTTGGGGATCGCCACCAAACCGGTCATGACCGAATCGGCGTGAAAACTCAACCACAGGTATCGAGCCAGAGGCAGTGCAAAGACACCTGCCATAAAGAGCATCGACGGCAAAAGCAGAAGCAGAAGCGTGGTCATCAGGGCGTGGCTCCTGCAGCAATGAGCACTTGTTCTGTGGTGTCCTGGGCTTGCTTCATGGCTGCTGGTGGAGGCGTCAAGCCGGTGAGGGTGCTGCTGAGATTTCGCTGCAGCACATCACTCATCTGGGCGTACAACGGCGTCTGCGGTCTGGGGCGCGCGTAGGGCAACGCTTCACCGATGGCGACCAAAGATGGGTAGGCGTTGGTGAGTTGCTCGTCTTTATATAAAGCAGCCTGCGTGGGTGTGTAACCAAAATTGGTGAACAGATAGCGCTGTGACTGTTCATTGGTCAGATATTTAATGGCCTCAATTGTGGATTGAGGATGGTGTGAACCCTGGAGAAGACTTAATCCCCAGCTGCCGATCGTGGCTGCGGGAGGTTGATTGGATTCAGCCACCATGGTGGTGATGCCAACCTTCCCTTTCACGGGGCTGTCATCCTTCTGCAATTCAGCCCAGGCATAGGGCCAGTTGCGCATGAAGGCTGAATTACCGGATTTGAAGCTCTGTAGAGATTCCGATTCGGAGTAATTGGTGACGGCTCTGGGGCTGATGCCTGTCGCGATCAGATCCTGCAACCATGTTGCAGCAGCAATGCCTGCAGGTCCATCGAGACCGATGGCACCGGATTGGGGTTCATACCACTCTCCACCGAATCCATCAATCATTTCCAGAAACACACAGCTCAATCCTTCGTATTGACGCCCTTGCCACACATAGCCAAAAGGCACTTGACCACTGTTTTGCAGCCTTGAGCTAATGGTTTCGAGTTGTTTCGGGGTGCGTGGTGGTTCATCCATCAGATCTGTGCGCCAATACAGCAAGCCGAGATCTGAGGTGAGCGGCCAGCGCTGAAGCGCACCTTCTGCATGGTTGCCTTCATTGGCTCCAGGGGCGAGAGAGGCGAAGTCCTGGTCAGTGAAGTAGGCATCCAGTGGAGCCAGCCAACCAGCCTTGGCGTACTTCGCGACCCAGGTGACGTCCATCAAGAGCCCGTCAAAAGGGGTGTCTCCCAGCAACAAACTGCTGATTGCGAGATCGGAGATGGATTCGGTTTCGAGTGGGCCACGGATGACATCCAAGTGAATGCGCCCCTTGTGTTCTTTGTTGAAAGAGCGAACGAGTTCAGCCGTGGCGTCGGCGAAGGGAGCCGGCATCAGGATTGAAACACTGTCTGTTTGACGTGCCAGGGTTGAAACACCGAGCACCGTTGAAGCAATGATGCTGACAATCACCAGAATGAACCGGCTGCTCGTGCGCTTCATCCAATTCATCGCATCAATCGGGTGTTTCCAATGAATTCATCTGTTCAGCAGCCCAATCAGACACTGTGAATGTCTCCACTGCCAAACTCATGCGAGCCATCCTTTCCAGCTGTTCTGAGTTGGGCATGTCGATCGCGGTGTCGATGGCACTGTCCATCTGCTTATGGGAGTTGGGATTGGTGAGAACAGCACCATCGAGAACCACTGAGGCACCAGTGAATTCCGACAAAACAAGCACACCATCTCGGCCTTTCCTCGTCGCTGCATATTCCTTGGCGACCAGATTGAGTCCATCTCTCAAGGGGGTGATCCAGCAGATGTCTGCCTGGGAGAACCAGGCCACCATCTCTTCATAGGGAATCCTGCGTGTTGAAAAACGAATCGGCACCCAGTCAATCTGGCTGAATCGTCCATTGATTCTTCCGATTGTCTCCTCGATTAACCGTTGGGTGTCCTCGTAGATTTTCATGCCTGATGCCGCAGCGACGCAGGCAAGCATCAACACAATTTTGCCGTGCAGTTCAGGCCTGCGTTCCAACAGCCGTTCGTAGGCCAACAACAGCTCTTCGTTGCCTTTTGTGTAGTCAACACGACTTGCTGAAAGAATGAGTTTACGACCTTTCTTGGTGTCTTCATTAATGCGTTCGCCAAGGTCGCAGACGTGAGAGTCTTTTGAAAGAGACTGGATCACATCGGGGGATGTGCCCACGGGCGATGAAAGTAATTTCACTTTTCGACCCCGGTAGTTCAACCATGGGGTTTCCGAAGGTTCCGTCAGTGCGGAGCCGCATCCCAGGAATCGCAGATTGACGGGTGTCTTGGGGCCTTTCTCAACACCGAGTAGGCAGTTCGCTGCTCGCGCAAAGTTCTCTGTGTACCGAGGGATGTGAAATCCCACGACATCACAACTGAGAAGACTTTCGACAATTTGTTTCCGCCAAGGCAAGATTGAAAAAACATCACTGCCTGGGAATGGGGTGTGATGGAAAAAAGCAATTTTCAGGTCTTTGCGTTTGTCTCGGATGTATCCCGGTGCTAGCCAGAGGTTGTAGTCATGAATCCAAACTGTTGCTCCGGGTGCTGCTTCGGCACAGGCTGCATCAGCAAAGCGCTGATTGACTTCCTCAAAGATGCTCCAATTCGCATTGTTGATATCAAAATAATTTGGAAATGTATGAAGAATCGGCCAAAATGATTCTTTGGAAGTGACATGATAAAAGCTAGAGATCTGCTCTTGTTCGAGAGGAATTCTTCTCAGCGTGAAGTCTGCCGGATTGCGCATGGCAAAGCGCTCATCTTCGGCATTGCTCAAATCCTCAACCTGCCGCCAGGCAATCCACGTACCGTTCTTATGATCTCTGAACAGATTTCTTAGTGTCGGGATAATGCCATTAGGACTTTTCTGGTCTCGCCAAACTCTCTTGCCAGAAGCATCGCGTGCTTCGTCGAATGGAGTGCGATGGTAGAGAATGATGAAATTACTTCCGCCTTCTCTCTCTTCCATTCCAGTTCTGTCCCTGTGTTTCTCCACACCACCATTGAACAGATCATTCCATCTGTCAAACCGCTCAGCTGTTCTGCTCGGCGATCAACGTGCTGAGCACTTCCTGGGCGTGCCCGACGGGTCTGACACCCGTCCAACGTGCCCGCAGAAGACCATCAGGATCGATCAGGAAGGTATGGCGAAGCGAATAGGGAGCCATCCAAGATCCATAGTCGCGACTAACAGCACCGTCGGGATCTGAAAGGAGCGTAAAACCAAGCCCCTCACTGGTACAGAAAGATTCATGGTCATCAACACTGTCTGCGCTGATGGCAGCGATTTCACAGTTGTGACCTTCAAAGTCAGCCAATGCATCCTGAAAACCATGGGCCTCAATGGTGCATCCTGAGGTGAAATCTCTCGGGTAGAAATAAAGCACCAACCATTTCCCACTCCACGAATCCAACGAAAGATTCGGTTTGGTGGCTCCGGCGATCGTTCCCGGGAGATTGAAATCTGGCGCGGCAACCCCAAGCTCAGGAAGCTTGCCGCCCAATGCTCTGACCGCCTGAGGCTTCCAGAACCAAGCCAAAGCTCCGGCTAGTGAGATCCCAAGAAACTCTCGACGATTCACTGTGATCCGGAGCATGGAAGGTTCAGATCTTGGCAAGATTGATGCCAAGGGACTTTGCGTAGGCACCAAGACCCTTCTTTTGGATGGTCTTCAGCGCGCGCGTGGTGATCCGCAGATTCACCCAACGCTTCCCTTCTGCCCACCAAAGACGACGCTGCTGCAGATTGGCCTGCTGCAGTTTTTTGGTGCGGATATGGGAGTGGCTCACCGCCATTCCATTATTCGCACGCGTACCGGTGAGCTGACACACCCGAGACATTTTGTTGATCCTCTGAATCACTGGCCAAGGCCAAGAAAACAATCTAGCAAACCAAGTGGCTCACAGGCCCCTTGCCATCAGATCAGACATCAGCTTGGAACTGCGCGTTTGGAAGCCGGCCAATTCATTGGGTTCCAAACCGCCCACACCCAGTCGGGCCATGTCGTAGAGGTGTCGCGCCAGCTCACTGGCCAGCGCTCTGCTGGGTGAGTCTTGTGCAGCACCAACCAGAACGCTGCCTGCAGACAGCTTTTGCAGACCTTCGACCATTGGGTGGCTGCGATTGATGAGCAGAACGTGATGGTCGGGAAGTCCAGGTAACCGCTGATCCATCAAGGCGCCGATGTCGTTCATCCGGCGCATCTGTTCGGGAA
>WTFZ01000140.1 GCA_011523835.1 Synechococcus sp. CO36386bin_29
GGGGCGTAGCCCAGAAACCAGCCCCAGTAGAACACCGTCCAGGCATTGACCCAGTTGTCGGGCCCACGGTTGGGAGCCAGGGCCATCGGCACCAGGTTGCTCACGTACAGCGTGAAGGAACTGGCGAAGTGTTGAATCAGCCAAAGACCTGGCCCCAGCAGAAGCAAGGCTGCGGCCAGGCCAAGCGTGAGCCAAACGTTCACTTCCGACAGCCATTTGATGCCCCGTTGAATTCCGCTCACTGTGGAGGTGGCGAACACGGCGGTCAGCAGGACCACCACGAGCGACTGCAGGCCTGCGCTGTCGCTGAGGCCCGGGAGCATGCCCGCGGCATTGCTCAGCTGCAGGGAAAGAAAACCAAGGGGGCCGACCGTGCCGGCAATGGCGGCCACCACAGACAGTCCGTCGGCCAAATCTCCCAGCGGGCCGTCGACCCATCGATGCGGCAGCACTCCCACCAGAAGGGTGCGAGGCCGAAGGGGTTCACCGCGCTGTTCCTGGATCGACAGGGCAATCGTGACCGTGGTGGCCACCAGCGCCCAAGCCAGAAAACCCCAGTGCAGAAAGCTCACAGCCAGCGAGGGATCGACGGCTGCGGCTGTGGAGCCTTCAACGTTGCTGAAGTAGGGCGCCGGTGTGCGGAAGTGGAACAACGGTTCAGCCGCCGACCAGAACACACCGCCACCGGCCAGCAGCGTGCAGATCAGCACGGCGCACCAGTCAAAGAACTTCAGACTTGGCTTGGCGTCGACGCCACCCAAGCGCAACCGCCCCACTGGGCTGATGGCCATCACCACGGCGATCACGAACAGCACCAGCACCATCCATTGCCAGAGGCTGCCCAGGGAGTCACTGACAATGGCCTTGCCCGAGCTGGTGAACTCCTGGGCCAGTTTCAGGTTGACGGCCGCCAGCACCAGAAAGGCCAGCAGTGGGCCCGCTCCGATCCAGAGAGGTGGTTTTCGCCACCATGGCCCTTGAAGAGCTGAACCGTCGTCGAGATTGGAGGGGGCGCTCACTGAAAACGTCGCAAGGAAAAACTGAAGGGGGAAGGGTCGGGCTTCAGGCGCGCACCGCTTCGCGCTGATGACTCCAGCAGGAGAGGTCCACGGCCGGTGATTCTCCGCAGGCCAGTCTTGCGAGGGAATCGCCCACGAGTGGAGCGAATTTGAACGCCTGGCCTGAGCCGCCTGCAAACAGGCTGAGCTTTGGCGTGAGGCGATCGAGAACGAAGTTCACATCACTCGTCATGGAGTACGGGCTCATCACCGTCTCCACCCGCTCCTGCACTCCGTCGAGTTCGTTGAACAGAAAGGTGTCGAGAAGTTCGACCAGTCGAGCCGGGGCTTCGCTGCACATGGCATTCGGTTCAGCAACCCGCAGCTCCTTGGGAGCCCAGTCGATACCAGCCTTGATGCGCGGCCGTCCATCCGCCGTGTGGCTGAGGACAGGGAATCCGTAGTAGAGGCCACCATCGTCGCCGCGTTCCCGTTGGAAGCAGAACCATTGCGGATAGCGATCCACTAAGGAGGGGTCAACGGTGTAGTGCGCCCACAACATCGGCCAGATCTCGAGTTTTGGAGACAAACCCAGCGGGGCCAGCAACAGATCGCTCCAGATGCCGCAAGCCACCACCACCTGATCGGCGGCGATGTGATGACCGTCATCCAGCGTGACGCCACCGCCATCGGCATCCACCCCTCTTACTGGAGTGTCCTCCAGAAGGCGATGACCCGCCTGTTCCGCTGTGCGCCGCCAGTGGGCGATCACCTTGTCACTGCGGACCGCCCCGGCGGTGGGCTCGAATAAACCTGTGAAGTCGGCCTTGGGTTTGAGCGGAAAGCGTTCGGCAATCTCCTCTGCGCTCAGAGCCTCGTAGGGAATGCTCTGTTCATCCATCACCCGCCGGGCACCGGGAATGGACCCTTCGATGGTTTCTTCATCCCAACTTTCGCCGTAGAACAGCAACCCGTGAGTTTCCCTGAGGGGTTCTCCGGCGTGCTGCTCTTCCTGCCGCCAAAGGCGATTGGCCTCCTGTGCCAGTCGGCAGAGTACCGGGTCGGAATACATCTCCCGGAACATCCGGGTTTCACCGAAGCTGCTGGCCCGTGCATGGGCCAGGGTCTTCGCTTCCAACAGCACGACATCACTCACTCCCCGTCGGCCAAGAGCTGCTGCACAGCTCAGGCCAGCCATGCCGCCACCGACGATCACGACCTCGGCCTTGACAGGCATCGGTGATTGGCTCATGCAGCGTCTCCAAAACTCAAGCCGATGGGATCGTGCTCCCGTTCTGCGGCCACTTCCACCAGAGCATCACCCACAGACAGCCCCTGGTCACGCTGATTGAGATAGTTGGTTGCGCGTTGGCGCACTTCCTGGCGAACGAAGGCATAGACATCGTTGGCACCAGCACCTTCCCAGGCATCCGGTGAAAAGCGTTCGATCGAATCGGCAATCACGGCACCGGCATTCACCAGTGGGTCGGGCAGCACTCGAATGTTGCGACGGCGTAGATCGTCAGCGAGTTGGGGCTTCTGGAAGGGGGCATTGGCCGCTGGCACTACCGCAGCAACGTTCAGTGCGGATGCCATCTCCGCATTGATCAGCCCGGAAATGGAGCAGGGGATCAGAAGATCCACCTTGATCTCCCACCAGGGGCAGTCGCTTGGCAGGGGTGTGGCTCCAGGAAAACTCGCGCGTGATCGCTCGAGATCGGCCGTGAACACGGTCCAGCCGTGCTGGACCAGCACGCGAGCCACTGTGCCTCCCACGGCGCCGCAGCCATGCACGAGAGCACGGCCAGGTGTGGCATGACTGAGTTCGGCTTCGAGGACGGCTTCAACGGCTCCCAGCGAGCCGTGGGCCGTGGCGGCACTGGCGTCCACCGGGCTTCCGACAGCAGCCAGCACATGGGGGGTGAGAGCCGTCAGGCGCTCCATGTCTTCCAGGCTGGTGTTCAGATCACAGCCGGTGATCATGGCGCCATCGAGGGATTCGAGCAGGCCGGCAGTGACCTGGATCAGCTCGTCCTTCACAGCCGCTGGTTCAGCGGCGCGCGCCACGATCTTGCCTCCGGCGAATCCTGTTCCATAGAGGTCATGCTTGTGCGTCATCAATCCCGCCAGACGTTCTCCGTCGGCGATGCACGCTTCGTCGCTTGGGTAGTTGAGCAAGCGCAGACCGCCGTTGGCGGGGCGAGCGGAGTCGGTGTTCTCAGCGACGACAAACACCGAGAGATGATCTGAGACGTGCTCAGCCAGCACCGACACAGTCGGCTGGGGAGTGGTGATCGTTGTCATCAGGCCACTTTCTCCATCATTTGGTGGTGTTCGACGTAATCCAGGCTCCACTCGCTCGGTGCATCGGCGATGCGTTGCTGGAGGCGCTCATAGACAAGATCAGCGGCCTTATCGCCGGCGGTACTGGCGAAGCTGTGTCGACTCCAGCTGCGGATCGTGGCCATCAGGCCTGCCGCAAAGGTGGCCGTGTCGCCATCTTCGTTCCAGCGCCTGCGGTACGGGCACTTCACGTAGACCGTGCGTTCATCGACAAGACGCAGACCGTTGCGGTAGGGCGCTGATGATTTGTCCTTCAGCGGCGCCATAAATTCGTCGGGAGACTTGTAGAAGTTCAGTACCGTGCCGTTGCGGTACTGCTCCTCACTGATCACACCTTCATCAGCCAATTCACGCCAGATCTGATGCAACTGGTCGTGCACATTGCGCGTCTTGCCGCCGTTGTGTCCGAGATAGAGGCCTTCTTCATCGCGGGAGAGGTTCACGGTCAGCAGCCGGCCACCCACCTTTAGTTCGCGGCTGCGCAACTCAAGGATGTAAGTCCAGTCCTTCATCGCTTGCGCCGTGAAGCGCTTGAGGGCGTCGGCATCGCCCGAGGCCAGCACGTGGGTGTGGGTGTCGAGAGGACCCGGCGACTCACTGAGCCAGTGCATGGCGGTTGCAGAAAAACCGAGGCTCACGCTGTTCGGTGCCACCGAGGGCTCATAAAAACTGCGGGCGCTCACCAGCACGGTGGGTTTTGGTGCCCGTGGAATCTGCAGAGCCAGATTTTCAGCCAGGGCAATGTTGTCGTTGCTCGGCAAGTCGTTGCCAATCAGCGTCAGATGGGCGTCAGGCTGGTTGGCGTGCAGGCGATCCAGCACCTGGTTCCAGAGACCCACTGCGGTGCCGCCATCGGCAGCTCCGTAATCGATCAGGACATGGCTGTCAGCGACAGCGAGTTGATTCACACAAGTCAAGGCCCAGTCCGAGGCGGCTTCAATGCAGAGGAGAGCACCTTCGGTCTGTGCGCTGTAACCCGTGGTCATGGCGATGGCCATAGACCTCGTCAGCGGCAGAGGTCACGGTACAGGAGTCGTCTGTCAGGACTTCGTGACACAGGTCACCAAGGTCGCCTCAGGGTTTGAGAAGCAATTGCCTGAGCTGCGGTTCCAGAAGGGTGAAGGCCCGGCCCCGATGACCGTGTGCTTTCTTTTCTGGCGTTGACATCTCAGCGAAGGTGCGAGCGGTGCCCTCCACCTCGAAGATCGGGTCGTACCCGAATCCACCCTCGCCTCTGGGGCTGCGTGTGATCTGGCCGTCGCAGCGTCCCTGCACTTCCAGCAGAACACCATTGCCAGGCGCGGCCAAGCACAAGGCGGCACAGAAATGCGCTCTTCGGTGGTCGTGGTTCTTCAGGGCGTCGAGCAGTCGGCTGATGCGTTCCGGGTCGGTTGGGGCGTAGCGGGCGGAATGCACTCCTGGGGCTCCATTGAGAGCATCGACGCTCAGCCCTGAGTCATCCGCAAGGGCCCAGGACTCGGTGGCGTTTGCGACGGCCACCGCTTTCAAGCGGGCATTGGCGGCGAATGTCTGACCCGTTTCCTCCACCTCAAGGCCGTCCGGCTGGGCTGTGATCCGTAGAGGCAGCCCTCCCAGAAGGGATTCGAATTCACGGATCTTGCCGAGATTTCCACTGGCGATCACCAGCGTGCGCAGGGTCGGGCTCATGCGGCCTCCGCGAAGCTTCGGGCCCAGGCGAGCACCTCGGCCACCTGCTCAGCATCCGGCGCCTCGCAGTACAGACGCAACAGCGGTTCGGTTCCAGAGAAACGGAGCATCAGCCAGTGGCTTGGTCCGAGTCGCAGCTTCACGCCATCGGTGGTGATCACCTCCTGGACGGCAACACCGGCCACGGTCTGTGGTGGTTGTTCTCCCAGCAGTGTCTCCAGGCGGCGGCGCGAAGCCATGTCGGGCAGGCGCAGATCGAGGCGGTCGTAATGGCTGGCCCCTCCGCAGCGATCCCGCAACGCGTCGAGCCGTTTCCCCAGAGGCTTGCCGCCCTCCACCAAAGCCTCGAGCACCAACATCGCCGCGAACAGGGCGTCTCGTTCCGGCAGGTGCATCCCGAAGCCGACGCCACCCGATTCCTCGCCGCCGATCAAGACCTCTCCGCTCAGCATTTCGGCAGCGATGTACTTGAAGCCAACGGGCAGTTCGAGCACGGTCCGTCCGAGATCCTCGGCAACCAGTCGCATCAGATCAGAGCCGCTCACGGTCTTCACGACTGTGCCTGGCAGCTTTCTGGACCTTGCCAGGTGGTCGATCAGCAGAGGCATCAACTGCTGGGTGCTGCAGAAACAACCGTTTTCATCAACCGCCGCGATCCTGTCGCCATCGCCGTCAAAGACCAGCCCGACAGCCGGTTGGCCTGCCTGTGTCGAGTCCTGCACGGCGGCGATCAGCTGCTCAAGGTGGGGGGCCAGAGGTTCCGGCGGGCATCCTCCGAAGAGCGGATCGCGGCGACTGCGGATTTCGGTGACGATCCCTTCCGCCTCAGGTCCCAGGAGGTCTTGCACACAGCCGGCGGCTGAGCCGTGCATTGGATCCACGATCACGTTCAGGCCCATGGATCTCAGCCCCTGGGTCAGTGCGCGCAGATCGAGTTTTTTGCGAAGGCCCTGGAGATGCTCTCCCCGAGCATCAAAACGAGGCAGGTCGCCAGCGATAGGAACAGTGATGCCACCTGCGGCGAGCCGCCGTTCCACCGCAGCGGTGAAATCCCCCTCCACTGAGCCGCCGAAGGGCCCCTTGATCTTGAGACCCAACCATTCCGGTGGATTGTGACTCGCGGTGATCACAAGGGCGCCGAGGGTCTTGCGCTGCACGACAGCCCAGCTGCAGGCGGGCGTGGGGACCGGCGTGCTGGTGAGCAATGGATCCAACCCAGCCCCGCGCACCGCGGAAGCGATGGCCTCAGCCAACTCCGGAGCCAGAAAGCGTCGGTCGTAACCGATCACCACCGTCCGGCTATCCAGACCCTCAGGCGCCTGAAAAGCAAGTTCACGGGCGGCTGCCGCTGCCACCGGCAGGAGCCGCTCCATGGTGATGTCCACCCCAAGAATCCCGCGCCATCCATCGGTTCCGAAACGGATTGGTGCTGCAGTCAGGGGAAGAGGAGCCGACGCCATAGGAAGCCTGCAATGAACAGGATCTAGCAGCCGGCCGCCGTAACGTCGGCCTATGGGTGACACCCCCACTGCTGACAAGCCGCTCACGGATCGCCTGCTGCGCAGCTGGACGCGCTGCCGCCGTCGTGCCTGGCTGGATCGTTATGGCGACAACCAGTTGAGGCTTTACACAGCCCATCGGACGCTTCAGCTCGACGATCAGCAGCGCAGCTTTGTGGCGCTCTTAGCCAGGAAGCCCGGTCATGGATTGCAGGCCTGCGAACAGGGAGCGGACGGTGTTGTGGGCTTGCGGCTTCGCTCCACCACCCGCGATGGGCTGGCTGTAGAGGCTCACCCTGCCTTGCTCCAGCGTCGCAAGGGTTCCAGTCGATGGGGAGGCTTCGTCTATCGACCTGTGCTGGCACGGCAGGGGCGACGGCTAACGCGTGAACACCGGCTGCAGCTGGCCTTGGCCGGGCGTCTTCTTGAACGCCTGCAGCAGGCGCCTGTTCCTAATGGTCTGGCCCTGGCTGGATCCGGTCGGCGCCTCGAGCGGGAAACTGTGCCGCTCGTGGGCACACTCCAGCATCAGCTGGACGAGTCACTCGCCAAACTTGCAGCCGATCTGAACCGCCCTACTCCGCCGGCTCTGGCTGCTGATCGACGCAAATGCACGCTGTGTTCATGGCGAGGGGTGTGCAACGCCGTTGCCGCCCGTGAGGGCCATCTCAGTGAAGTGAGTGGCATCGGTGCCAAGCGCAGGGAAATGTTGATGGACATCGGCATTGATGGCTTGACGGCACTGGCCGACGCCGATCCGGATCGACTGGCTCTGCAGCTCGAGCGATTCGGTGAGCAGCATGGAGCGGTAGCGGCGCTTCTGGTCGCGCAGGCAAGAGCCCAACGCGACGGACGTGCGGAGCCATTGGCTGCATCACCGGCCCTCCCGGAATTGGCTGATGCGCCAGGAGTGCTGTTGTATGACATCGAATCCGACCCCGATGCCCGCGACGATTTCCTGCATGGATTCGTGCGCCTGCCAAGAGGAATGGACGGTCGATGGGATCTCTCCCTGGCTACTTATCACCCCCTGCTGGCGCTGCAGGAACACGGCGAGGCTGCCTGCTGGGCGCGTCTGAGCCGGTTGTTGAAGCGCTACCCCGATTGGCCTGTGCTGCATTACGGAGAAACCGAATCCCTGGCGCTGCGTCGCATGGCCCAGCGTCAGGGGATGGGGGGTACCGATCTGGCGGCGTTACGACGTCAGCTGGTGGATGTGCACGAGAGGCTGCGACGTCATTGGCGTCTGCCGCTGAGCAGCTACGGGCTCAAGACCGTGGCGGATTGGCTCGGATTTCGCTGGGGACAGCCAGGAGTGGACGGAGCCCGGGCACTCCTTTGGTGGAGGCAGTGGCGGGGCTCCGGCCGTGGGGACCGGGGCCATGTGCAGGCTCTGCGCTGGATTTTTGCTTACAACAGGGACGATGGCCTGGCGACCTGGGCGGTGGCCGCCTGGTTGTTGGCACAAGAGGACAGTGTGCGCAAGGGTTAACGCCCGGTCGGTGGCTCTTGGAAAGCCCCAGGTCGCTGAATCGTCAGAATCCGAGCTTGGGGCTGTCCCTCTTTTAAGCCGGTCTGTAGTTCGTTGGCTTCGAGCGCTTGGCGTCGAATCAAAGCCAGACCAAGTGCCGGTTCACGCCCGTTCGGGTGAACAACGCTGGTGATGTGTCCGGCCCGTTCTCCGTTCAGGGTCAGCGTATCCCCGGGTTTGAGGTCTGCGGCCTCGGGATCCGTGCACTGCCAGCATCGCAACTGTTGTTTCACTGCACCACGGGATCCCAGCTTGGCCAGGGTTTCCTGGCCCAGATAACACCCCTTCTCGAGGTTCACCCAATGCGCAAGGCCTAGCTCAAATGGATTGGTCTCGCCATCGATCTCACCAGCACTCAGGGGCCAGCCCTGCCGAAGCCGCCAGCACTCCAGGTCAGCCGCTGTGCATGCCGGTGATTGATCCCATGGCGGAGGAGGGGTGGCGTCGTCATCCAGCCACAGCACGGTCTCCACTCCTGGAGTTTGGCCACTGCTCAAGTGCTGCAGGCGCCTTTGTTGTCGCTGGTGACCGATTTTTACGCGGTCCGCGGGAAAGATCACTCGATCAAGGCCCTGGGCCAGCTGGTCAGCGTTGCCGTTGAGCACCAGCACGTCGGCACCGTGGTCGTCGAGGCGGAGCTCCAGCAGCGCCTGCAGCCGACCCGTGGCATTGAGCCAGCACGCTTGGATCAACTGCCCTGAGGGTGCGCCCTCCACCCTGGCGCTGGTCTGGCCGTTCAGGAATCCTGCGCAGCCTGAACCTTCGAGTCTGACGACAGCAAAGTGCTCGTCCCAACGAAGAACTGGGAGTCTTGATCCATCCACAGTCACGCTGACAGCTCCTGGGCGCAGCTTGCCACTTGACTCAGTTTGAACAGGCTGACCAGCTCGAGATCGGCCGCGGCCATTGCGGCGCTGCCCCCTTCTTCGCGGTCCACAATCGTCACCACCCGCTTCACGGTGTATCCCGCCTCTCGAAGTTGCTGCACGGCTTTGATCGATGAACCGCCGGTGGTGACGACGTCTTCCAGAACCGTGACCCGTGCTCCCTGCTCGGGCAGGGGGCCCTCCAGCCAGGCCCCTGTGCCATGCCCCTTCGCCTGTTTGCGCACGATCAGAGCATCGAGTGCACGGCCCTGTTGCGCGGCCACCATGGCGACACCGCTCACCAGGGGATCAGCACCGAGGGTGAGTCCTCCCACTGCCACGGCGTCCGCTTCCACCAGTGCGAGCATCGCCGGACTCAGCAGGGCCAGTCCGCTGCCGCTGAGGGCGACTGGCTTGCAATTCACATAGTGATCGCTGCTCCTCCCGGAGGCCAGAGTGAAGTGTCCAAACCGATAGGCCTCCCGCGCCAGGCGCTCGAGAAGAACATTGCGATCCACGGCTGGGTCGGAACGATCGGTCATAGGGGGCTGGTGCACGACGAATCCTTTGCCTAGTTTGCGCGCAGTGGTGATTTTTGATTCGTGGTTCGGCGTCGCTTCAGCCCGTTGGCCCTGTTCATTCCACTGCTCCTGTGTCCCAGAGGGCTGGCCAGGCCGATGGTTTGCACCACCACCCTGGAGGCACCTGCGGAGATTCCCTCCTCGGCTGCGGGCGTTGCTCAGCCTGTGGAGGTGACCCGATGTGCTCCTGTGGAGACGACTGCAGCCTTGGTTGAGCGACGGTTTTACACCTGGACGTCTTCCTATGCCCGGGGAGTCGACCTTCTGCACCAGGTCACTGATCTGTTCGGGATCGCGCTGGCAGGACCCGATGGTCAGCGACTCATGGGGCTTGGCTTCCCAGACCAGACCATCATCTGGGATGGATCCGCTCTGCAGAACACCACTCAGACCCTGCTCGAAGAGCAAAGTGCACCGATTCCCTGGCGCACGGTTGATTTGTCCAATGGATTTGGCGGCAGTTTGGCGGAAGAGATGCAGCAGCCTGAGCCTGTGGTCCAGCCATCACCCGACCCCTTTCCTGCTGTTCGGGCTCTGTGGTAAGACCTCGGTTA
>WTFZ01000026.1 GCA_011523835.1 Synechococcus sp. CO36386bin_29
GTGAGAAGACCCGAGGCTTCGATGAAATCTCCAAGTTCCTGTGGGGCCACGGGCCGAGTTGCCAGGTTCACCCCCCTTCTAAACGAGCTGAGACGCCGCTACGGTCGGCATGACCACCGGGGCTTGCCGTGCTCACCGGTCTGCGACTCCAGAACATCGCATTGATCGACAGCCTGGATCTGGCGTTTGATCAGGGTTTTTCCGTGCTCACCGGTGAGACTGGCGCTGGAAAATCCATTCTTCTCGATGCACTGGATGCCGTGTTGGGCGGCATGCAGGCGTCCGCTGCAGCGCGACTGCTGCGCAGCGGTTGCGACCGTGCCCTGATCGAAGCGAGTTTCCGGGTTGGTGTCAGCGGTCAGCGCTGGTTGGAGCGTCACCAGCTCGATGATGGAGAGCCTGAGCTGGTGGTCAGCCGCGAATGGCGGCGCCAGGACGACCGTCTCAGCAGTCGATCCCGCTTGAATGGGGTGGTGGTCAACCGGCAGCAATTGCTGGAGTTGCGCCCTCTGTTGATCGATCTCACCGTGCAAGGTCAGACCCAGCAGCTGGCGCGGCCTGGTCAGCAGCGTCGCTGGTTGGATCGCCTTGGTGGTGAGGAGTTGGAGTCGGCGCTTGGTGACGTGAGACGCACTTGGCTGCACTGGCAGGGTTGTCGCGATGCCCTCAACCAGGCCGAATCGGATCGTTTGCAGCTGGAACAGCAACGCGATGAGCTCGAGGCATTACTTCTGGAGCTTGAACAGGCTGCTCTCGATGATCCAGAGGAGATTGCCCAGCTGGAGTTGGAGCAGGACCGCCTGGTGCATGGCGTGCGCTTGCTGGAGGGTCTCTCCGCATTGATTGGTCGTTTGCAAGACGGAGCTGATCAGGCTCCATCTGTTTTGGATCATCTCCTCGCCTGCACCCATGAACTGCAGCAGATGCAGACCATGGACAGTTCTCTGCAATCCTGGACGGAACGCTGTGTTGACCTTGAAGCTGGCGTTCAGGATCTGATTCGTTCGTTGGAGCGTTACGGCACGTCGTTGGATAGCGATCCTGAACGCCTGGCGGTCCTTCAGGATCGGTTGTCGCTGCTCAAGCGACTTGAACGTCGCCATGGTCAGGATCTGGCGGGTCTGATTCAGCAGCGCGATGCGTTGCGCGAACGCCAGGAGGCTGGTGGTTCCGAGGATCTTCTGCGCCGGTTGCAGGAGCAAGAGCTCGCCGCCCGCGCGGATCGCGATCAACACAATGCGTTGTTGACGCGTTGTCGTGAGTCCGCGGCCCAACAGCTTCAGACCGATCTGATGGCCACGCTGCGTCCGATGGGTCTGGCCAATGTGCGCTTTGAAGTGAAGATCGAGCCAGTCGATCCCGGGGACTTTGGGGCTGATGCCGTTTGTTTCCTGTTTTCGGCCAACCCCGGTCAGCCGATGGCTCCATTGGTGGAGGTGGCTTCAGGCGGTGAGATGTCGCGTTTTCTGCTGGCTCTCAAAACGTCGTTGGCGAAGGTCGATGGATCCAGCACCCTTCTTTTCGATGAGATCGACACTGGTGTGAGCGGCAGGGTCAGTGGGGCCATGGCCGATCTGCTGCGCACCCTGTCACGCCACCGTCAGGTGTTCTGCGTGACTCATCAACCCCTCGTGGCTGCGGTTGCTGATCATCATTTCCGCGTCAGCAAGGATGTCTCCGCCGGTATCACTCGCTCGCGAGTGTCCCACCTGCGGGACACTCAGGAGCGCCAGCGGGAACTGGCAGAACTGGCTGGGGGAGATCGAGAAGAAGCTCAGGCCTATGCGGCCAGCCTTCTGGATCAGAGCGTGGCCTGAGGCACGTCCGATCTCCGTAGAATCTCGAGTCCAATTAGATCAATGAAATGGGGCGACAAGCTGCTAGTTCAAAGGCTTCGTCGCTGGACGTCCCCCTGAGCATTCGTTCCGAGCTGAATGAGGACGTCATTCGGGTGCGTGGCGCCCGTCAGCACAATCTCAAGAATGTGGATGTCACCATCCCCCGCAACAAGATGGTGGTGTTCACAGGGGTGAGCGGCAGCGGCAAGAGCTCCCTGGCCTTCGACACGATTTTTGCCGAGGGTCAGCGCCGCTATGTCGAGAGTCTCTCGGCCTATGCGCGCCAGTTCCTGGGTCAAGTGGACAAGCCCGATGTGGATGCCATCGAGGGGCTTTCACCTGCTATTTCGATCGATCAGAAATCGACGAGCCATAACCCCCGCTCCACCGTGGGAACGGTTACGGAGATTCAGGATTATCTGAGACTCCTTTTCGGTCGGGCTGGAGAACCGCACTGCCCTCAGTGTGACCGGCCGATTCGGCCCCAGACCATCGATGAAATGGTCGATCAGATCCTGACCCTTCCGGACGGCACTCGGTATCAACTGCTTTCGCCAGTGGTTCGAGGCAAAAAGGGAACGCACACGAAACTGATTAGCGGTCTGGCTGCCGAAGGGTTTGCCCGTGTGCGCATCGATGGCGAGGTGCGGGAGCTTGCCGACAACATTGAGCTCGACAAAAACCATCAACACAACATCGAAGTGGTGGTCGATCGCCTGGTGGCGCGCGACGGCATTCAGGAACGCCTGACGGATTCTCTGCGTACAGCGCTGAAACGGGGTGATGGTCTGGCCATCGTTGAGGTGGTTCCCAAAAAGGACGAAGAGCTTCCTGAGGGAATTGATCGAGAACGGCTTTATTCCGAGAACTTCGCCTGTCCTGAGCATGGGGCGGTGATGGAAGAACTGTCACCACGCCTGTTCTCGTTCAACAGCCCCTATGGCGCCTGCGAGGTTTGCCATGGCATTGGTCACCTTCGCAAATTCACAGCAGAGCGGGTGATTCCTGATCCGTCTCTACCGGTGTATGCAGCTGTTGCACCCTGGGCCGAAAAGGACAACTCTTATTATTTTTCCCTGCTTTATTCAGTGGGGGAGGCTTTCGGATTTGAGATCAAAACGCCTTGGAAAGATCTCACTGAAGAGCAGCAAGACGTTTTGCTCAATGGAAGTCGGGATCCGATCCTGATCCAGGCCGATAGTCGTTACCGCAAGGGTAAGGGTGGTTATGAGCGGCCTTTCGAAGGGATCCTGCCGATTCTGGAGCGTCAGTTACGGGACGCCAGTGGTGAGGCCATGCGGCAAAAGCTGGAGAAATACCTGGAGCTGGTGCCCTGCCCCAGCTGTGCCGGTCAACGGTTGAGGCCTGAAGCCCTCGCTGTTCGAGTCGGTCCCTATCGGATCACGGAACTCACTGCTGTCAGTGTTGGTCAGACCCTCGAGCGCATTGAGCGGCTGATGGGTGTGGGGGCTTTTGAAGCCAGTGAACCATTGCTCACGGATCGTCAGATTCAGATCGGGGACCTGGTGCTGCGCGAGATCCGCATGCGCCTGCGGTTTCTCCTTGATGTGGGCCTGGATTACCTCAGTCTCGACAGGCCGGCGATGACCCTCTCTGGTGGCGAAGCCCAGCGCATTCGTCTTGCCACCCAGATCGGCGCTGGACTCACCGGTGTTCTGTACGTGCTCGATGAACCGAGTATTGGTCTCCATCAGCGTGACAATGACCGGTTGCTTGCCACACTCGAGCGCCTTCGTGATCTCGGCAACACTCTTGTGGTTGTCGAACACGACGAAGACACCATTCGTGCCGCGGATCATGTGGTGGATATCGGTCCTGGTGCGGGAGTCCATGGCGGACACATCGTGGCCGAGGGATCCCTCGAGGATCTTCTGACTGCCGAAGAGTCGCTGACCGGTGCCTACCTCAGCGGACGCCGTTCCATTCCTACTCCCATCGAGCGACGTTCAGCCGGCAGTCGCAGCCTCAAGCTGCTGAATTGCTCTCGTAACAATCTCAAGGATCTGAGTGTTGAATTCCCGCTGGGTCGTCTGGTGTCGGTCACTGGGGTGAGCGGCAGTGGCAAAAGCACGTTGGTCAATGAATTGCTGCACCCTGCCCTGGAGCATGCTCTCGGTCACAAAGTGCCGTTTCCCAATGGCCTTGGTGAACTCCGGGGGATCAAGTCGATCGACAAGGTGATTGTGATTGATCAGTCTCCGATTGGCCGTACCCCCCGCTCCAATCCAGCCACCTACACCGGTGCCTTTGATCCGATTCGTCAGGTGTTCGCCGCCACGGTGGAGGCCAAGGCCCGCGGTTACCAGGTGGGTCAGTTCAGTTTCAACGTGAAGGGTGGCCGCTGTGAGGCCTGCCGTGGTCAGGGCGTGAACGTGATTGAGATGAACTTCCTGCCGGATGTGTACGTCCAGTGCGACGTCTGCAAGGGCGCCCGGTTCAACCGCGAAACCTTGCAGGTGAAATACAAGGGCCACACCATCGCGGATGTGCTGCAAATGACGGTGGAGCAGGCCGCTGAGGTGTTTGATGCCATTCCTCAGGCGGCAGATCGCTTGCGCACCTTGGTGGATGTGGGCCTCGGCTACGTGAAGCTCGGCCAGCCGGCACCAACCCTCTCGGGGGGTGAGGCCCAGCGGGTGAAGCTGGCCACGGAGCTGTCACGGCGGGCCACTGGCAAGACCCTTTATCTGATTGATGAGCCGACCACTGGCCTCAGCTTCTACGACGTGCACAAGCTGATGGATGTGATGCAGCGTCTCGTGGATAAGGGCAATTCGATCATCTGCATCGAACACAACCTGGATGTGATCCGTTGTTCCGACTGGTTGATCGATCTCGGGCCTGAGGGAGGGGACAAAGGCGGACAGATCGTGGCCTGCGGTACGCCGGAGGAGGTGGCCCAGCATCCAACCAGTCACACGGGTCGTTATCTGGCCAAGGTTCTCGAGCAGCATCCCCCTGAAGTCGACGTTCCCCTCGCTGCCTGATGCGTCCGATCCGTTCCGTCGTTGCGGCGATCGCAGCCTCCGCCGCCGTTGTTCTGAGTGGATCGCCTGCTTCCGCATTGGAGCGGCTCGTGCTGAAACTGCCCTTTCTTGAGCTTGATTTCACGATCAATCTCGGTGAGGGCCGTTCCGTTGAGGAGGTGATTCGATCCAGCCCGGATCTAGCCGATCTGGAATCGGCTTCTGAGGGGCGATTGCTTGCGCTTCTTCAGAAGATTTTTCTGACTCCGTTACCGCTTGAGTTACGAGGACTCCTGGAAGGTTCCAGTGGTCAGCCCCTGATGGAGCAGGCGCTCAAGGCTGCCACCTACATCGTCAATCTCGAAGGTGTTCCGGCTGATCCCAGTGGTTCGATGCTCACTGAGGCGTTGATCCGCGCCTACGAGAACGATCAGAACAACCTTCTCGGGTTTCTCCATCAACTTCCCGGGGAGGAGGCGTCCATCGATTTCTCCAAGGTTGGAGAGGCGCTCAACCGGTTGAACGCGAATCTCAAGGACGGCCTGGAGCTTGTGAACGTTGGCTCCGCAGCTCCTGTGTCTTCAGAGTTTTTTGAGTCTCTACGTGTTGAAACTTCGATGCGGGAGATTCTTCGCGTGCCCGTTCAGCACCGTGAGGAGTCTCTGCGCGTTCTTGTCGTAAGGCCTCGGCGTGCAGGCAACCAACGGCTGGTGGTCATTTCCCATGGCCTCTGGGATGACCCGGAGTCGTTTGAAGCATGGGCCGAGGTTCTTGCGGCGAACGGTTATGTCGTTCTGCTTCCGGATCATCCAGGCAGTGATTTCGATCAGCAAAGGGCGATGCTGGCCGGTGACAGACCGCCCCCAGGCCCAGAGGAGCTGCGTTTGCGTCCTCTGGATGTGTCTGCGCTGCTGACGGCTGTGGAGAAAGGTCGGTTTCTCGCTGATCGCGATCTCAACACCAACGCGGTGGCCGTTGTCGGCCACTCGTGGGGAGCCACGACGACGCTTCAGCTGGCTGGTGCGAGTCCGACGGATCAGAAATTGAAAGCTCGTTGCAATGACCTCGATGACCCCGAGCGCAACATCAGTTGGGTGTTGCAGTGCAGTTGGCTTTCAGGAATCAACAGTGCAGGCATTGCCGATTCCAGGGTCAAGACGGTTGTGGCGGTCAGTCCCCCCCTGAGGCTTCTCTTCGATCCGCTCCAGTCGCTGGACCGATCCGATGCGTTCCGCTCGTCTCGTCCAAAGGTTCTGTTGATCAGTGGAACCCGCGACTGGATTGTTCCTTCAGGTCCGGAAGCTGTGATCCCCATGCGTGAGACGCAGGCAGCCCGACTCGGCCATCGCCTGGTGCTTGTGGATGGGGGGACCCACTTCAATTTGCGCAGTTCCCGCGGGCAGGCTTCCAAGGCGGTGATCGGTCCCTTGCTCCTCGCTTGGATCAATCAGCAGTTGCAGGTGGCATCTTCGCCCACCTTCGAAGAAGGTCGGTGGGGGCATCCCGATCGAAGGCTTGTTGATGCGAGTGGTCAGTATTGAGTATCGATTTATAACAAAAATATCTATGGGTATTTCAATACTTGAAGCAGACTTCGTTTTGACTTACTTCACGCGAAGTCCTTTTCAGCACAGGGGTATGGCCTGATTTCACTTGCCTATGCTTTTACTTTCTCAGATTCTTTTCATCTTTGTTGCTGGTTAGACCCTTTATCCATTGATAGGTCCATCAGGACATTTTCCTGATTGCTGCGGAGGATGAATGTGGGGCTGAATCTTCTTCATCTTCATCTGCATGGTTTGTTCCGTTCCCAAGGTCTTGAGCTGGGACGTGATGCTGATACCGGCGGTCAGACCCTTTACGTTCTCGAACTGGTTCGAAGTCTTGCGGCGCGGGCTGAGGTTGATCACGTTGAAGTGGTCACCCGTCTGATTCAGGACCGCCGCCTCTCTGCGGATTACGCCCTGCCTGAGGAATCGATTGCCCCCGGGGCGAGTATTCGGCGCTTCAGCTTCGGTCCCAAGCGTTATCTGCGTAAAGAGCAACTCTGGCCCTATCTCGATGAGCTGGCGGATCAGCTGGTGCTTCATCTCCAAGCCAGGCATCGGCGTCCGGATTGGATTCATGCCCATTACGCCGATGCCGGTTATGTCGGCGCTCTGGTGAGTCGACGTCTGGGGCTTCCGCTTGTGTTCACCGGTCACTCTCTGGGACGCGAAAAGTTGCGCCGTCTGTTGGCGGCAGGCGGTAATCGTGAGCAGATCGATCAGACCTATTCGATCAGTCGTCGCATCGATGCAGAGGAACTGGCGCTTGCCCATGCGGATCTGGTGATCACCAGCACCCGCCAGGAGCGTGATCACCAGTACTCCCGCTATGGGCGTTTTGAGGCGGGTCGTGCTGATGTGGTCCCACCGGGTGTGGATGCACGACGCTTTCATCCTCGCAGTACCCCGCAGGAATCAGCGGACGTCTCGGCCTTGGTGGAGCCGTTTCTGAGAGAGCCGCAGCGGCCCCCGCTCCTGGCGATCTGCCGGGCTGATCGGCGTAAGAACATTCCGGCACTGGTCGAGGCCTTCGGTCAATCCGCGGTTCTGCGCGAACGCCACAACCTGATCCTTGTTCTGGGCAATCGGGATGATTCCCGTCAGATGGATCGGCAGCAGCGGGAGGTGTTTCAGCAGATCTTTGATCTGGTGGATCGTTACGACTTGTACGGGTCTGTGGCTTATCCCAAGCACCATCGCCGGGATCAGGTGCCTTCGATTTATCGCTGGGCTGCCGATCGCAAAGGACTGTTCGTCAATCCAGCCCTGACGGAGCCGTTTGGCCTGACGCTTCTGGAGGCCGCTGCCTCCGGTCTTCCCATGGTGGCTACAGACGATGGAGGGCCCCGTGATATCCAGCGTCGCTGCGAGAACGGACTGCTTGTGGATGTCACCGATCCTGATTCACTCCAGCATGGTCTTGTCCGCGCTGGATCGGATCCTGAGCGTTGGCGTCGCTGGCGTGATAACGGGGTGGAAGCCGTCAGTCGTCATTACAGCTGGGATGCCCATGTCTGCAGCTATCTGGCGTTGATGCAAGGACGTCTCAGCCCCTCGGCTGCGTCGGCGAAGCTGCTTGCGCGGCCCTCTGTCCAAGCCAATCCTCTGGGTGATCGCTTGCTCCTGCTCGACCTTGACAGCAGTCTTGAGCAGCCCGATCCCGTGTCTCTGCAGACTCTGCGTCATCAGCTCACAGCCTCGACCGTTCGGTCGGAGCAGCCGGGGCTTGGCATCATCACCGGTCGTTCGCTGCCCACTGCCCGGCAGCGATTCATTGAACTGCAGCTGCCTGATCCCTCCGTCTGGATCACGCAGGCAGGAACCGAGATCTACTACGGCCAGGAGGATCAGGCCGATCGTCTCTGGGCTGCTGAGATCGGTATGGACTGGCAGCGTCAGGGCGTGGAAAACGCTCTGGCTGACCTGGGGGATCACATGGCATTGCAGGCAGCTGAAAACCAAGGTGTCTTCAAGGTCAGTTACCTGCTCAGACAGCCAGGGCCTTCTGTGCTGCCTCTGATTCGTCAGCGTTTACGGCAGGAGCATCAGGTCGCGCGACCGGCTCTTCGTTGTCATTGGTTTTTGGATGTGCTTCCGCTCCGGGCATCCCGAAGCGAGGCCATTCGTTTTCTCTCCTTGCGCTGGTCTCTGCCTTTGGACCGGTTTCTGGTTGTTGCCAGTCAGCAGGGGGATCTTGAGTTGGTTCAAGGCCTCCCTGCCGCGGTGATCCCCTCGGACCATGATCCCTGCCTGGATGGCTGTCGGCAGCTGCCGAGGGTGTATTTCGCCGATCGTGCGCGACTGTCCGGTGTCCTGGAAGGACTCCAGCACTACCGCTTCCTCAGCGCACGTTCGCGTCCGGATCAGTCGTCGATCTGAAGCCGTATGGCTGTAGCACTGCGGTCGGCTTTGGCCCGGGCCTCCGCAAGATGTTCTCCGCGGGCCACGGCCACGCCCATCCGTCGCCCAGGCCGGGCCTCACGCTTTCCGAACAACACCACACTGGTCTCGCTTTCTTTCAGTGCCTCCTCGAGACCGGTGTAGGTCACCTTGCTGCCGTGGCGGTCGGCCAGGATCACACGGCTGGCTGCGGCATCGGCGCAGCGGATCCCAGGGATCGGCAATCCCAGAACTGCGCGCAGGTGCAGTTCGAATTCGCTCAGGTTCTGGCTGATCAACGTCACCAAGCCTGTGTCATGGGGGCGGGGCGAGAGTTCCGAGAAAATCACCTCGTCTCCGCAGAGAAAGAATTCCACACCGAACAGTCCGGAACCGCCGAGGTTGTCCGTCACGGTTCGTGCCATGGCTTGTGCCTCACGGAGTTGCTGATCGGTGAGAGCAGCCGGCTGCCAGCTGCATTGGTAATCGCCTCGGGCTTGTTCGTGCCCGATGGGTGGGCAGAACAGCGTGGAGCCATTGCGTTGACGGATGGTGAGAAGGGTGATCTCCAGATCGAAGCGCAGGAATTCCTCCACGATCACGTGGGTGGATGTTCCCCTGGCATTGGCCATGGCTGCCTCCCAGGCCTCATCAAGCCCCTCCGGTCCATCCACAACACTCTGTCCTTTGCCGGAGGAGCTCATCACCGGCTTCACCACCACCGGCCAGCCGAGGGCAGGGGCTTCAGCCCGCAGTTCTTCAGCGCTGCTGGCGTAGGCGAAGCGCGCTGTGCGCAAGGCCAGTTCACCCGCTGCCAGATCCCGGATGCGATCCCGGTTCATGGTGACTGCCGTCGCACGCGCCGTGGGAATCACTTTGATCCCTTCATCTTCCAGTTCAGCAAGGGCATTCACCGCCAGTGCTTCGATTTCAGGAATCACAACCGTGGGTTGGTGCCGGCGCACCACCTCCAACAGCGCCTCTCGGTCTGTCATCGCCAGCACTTCCGAGACATCAGCCACCTGCATGGCAGGTGCGTCGGCATAGCGATCGCAGGCGATCACATGACAACCCAGGCGTTGGGCAGCGATCGCTACCTCCTTGCCCAGTTCACCGCTCCCCAGCAGCAGGATGGTGGCAGGCAATGTCGTCATGGAAGAATTCCCGGCAGCATGGGTCCATCCTCTCCTTGCGCCTGATGGTCAATCCTCTGAGCTTCACCACCATGGG
>WTFZ01000151.1:0-5868 GCA_011523835.1 Synechococcus sp. CO36386bin_29
GTGATGGCCAGTGCTGGTATCCCCGGGATGGCAGGGTTCATTTCTGAATTCCTGATTTTCAAGGGAAGCTTCGAGCCTTTTTCGTTGGCAACGCTTCTGTCCATGGTCGGTTCTGGTCTCACCGCGGTGTATTTTCTGCTGCTGGTGAACCGGGCATTTTTCGGACGACTCGCCACGATTCCCGGTGCCGCTCCCAATCAGACGATTCTCACTAGGGTTCCACTGGTTCAACAGCTCCCAGCGTTGTCAATGTCGGTGTTGATTCTGATCCTGGGATTAGCTCCCCATCTCCTGGTCGGACTCAGCGAAGCGGCAACAACACAGTTGAGCGATCTTGCCATTCTGATTCCATCCGGAGGTTTCGCATGATCACCAGCTCTGAGCCAGTGCTTCAAACTCAAATGCCGACTCTTCCTGACCAGGAAGAATTGGTGCGTCGCCTCTTGTCAGATACACCGTTGCTGGCTGATACCCATGATCATCTCCTGCAGGTGGTCAACGTGCTGGAAAGCTATGGACTCGTTCTTGATGCCTACAGCCGCAATCTGATTCATCAGGGTAATACTCAGCTTCTGAATCCTTTTCCTGTCTTTCGGTTTTTCCACGAAGGCTTTTCTGTTGAACGTCTTTGGAATCATCTTCTGGGTGATCGAATCAACTTTGAATATGCCGAATACTGTCAGAAAGCGATGTTCTGGCATGGCACCGGTGGGATGGATGCCTATTTCGATTCAGATGAATTCCAAAAAGCCTGTCAGCAGGTCATCGCTTTGCGCAGCCGTCGCGACCCACTGCTGCGTCTCGTCAACACGCTGTATCCAGGGTTTGCGCCTGAGGCCATTCGTTCGATGACCACGATTTACGCTCTCGGCCTGTTCTGGCGGGTCATGAGTGACATCTTTATCGACTTAGCGCGCCGTTACCGGATCGGCGAAGTCGCCTGTGTGCTGGATGTGGTGCATCACATCCGTGATGGTCTTGTGAAGGCGGCTGGAAGTCCGATTCAGTACGAAGTGGAGATTGGTGGTGAGTCCGTCAGGCTGCTTCCTCCTGAAGCGGGTCTCACCTTCCTGGTGGATGTTGCGGTTCCCTATGTCGAGGCCGTTTTTTTTCGTGGGATGCCCTTCTTGGGCACGGTGTCGTACAACGCTCAGGCGCGTCAGATCTCTCCAGATCAAAGTCAGTTCAAATATGGGGCGCTCTATGCCGATCCAGTGCCCAGCATGGGCGCTGGCATTCCTCCCAGCCTTTGCATGCAGGACATGTTCCGAAATCTTCCGGACGAGTTGAGCTCCTGGTACGAGACCCACGGTCGCTCTGATGCAGATGTGCACGTTCAGATCTGTGTGAGCTTTCAGAAATCGATGTTCTGTGTCACCAATGCAGCCATCGCTGGCACGATGCCTCACCCATTGGACACGCTGGATGCGGCTGAGCTGGCCGCCAACCAGGCCTACGCAGAAGCCTGGGCTGGTCGACTGATGGGATGTCAGCGAGGGGCTCTCCTTTAGTTTTCTGTGAGTTGGACTGCCCCGGGATGGATCAGTGGACTGAGCGCAAACGTCCGGTTTGTCTTGAGAAACGCTTCGAGTTTTCAACGTATCGCGAGACTCGAGATTTCCTTGACCGTCTCGGTGGCCTGAGTGAATCGCAAAACCGCTTCCCAGATCTCAGTTTCGGCAAGACTTATGTGAACGTCACGTTGCGTCCATTGAGTGACGAGCTTGATGCAGAGTTGACAGTCGATGACCACGCATTCGTCAAGCGTATCGATGAGCTCATTGATTGATCTCGCATCCTCTTTCGAGACTTCCGGTGTTGCAGACGTTCTTCACCAGCTTGACCAGGAGCTCGTCGGTCTGCGGCCAGTCAAGACCCGGATTCGGGAGATCGCAGCTCTGCTGCTGGTTGATCAGGCCCGGCGTCAGCTCGATCTGGTGACCACGGCACCCAGTCTCCACATGTCGTTTACCGGTCAGCCGGGCACTGGCAAGACAACCGTGGCACTTCGGATGTCACTGATTCTGCATCGCTTGGGTTATCTCAGAAAAGGTCATGTCGTGACTGTCACGCGTGATGATCTGGTGGGGCAATACGTAGGTCATACCGCACCTAAAACCAAAGAGATGCTCAAGAGAGCTCATGGAGGAGTTCTCTTTATTGATGAGGCTTATTATCTCTATAAGCCTGGTAATGAACGTGATTATGGGGCTGAAGCGATTGAAATACTCTTGCAGGAGATGGAGTCTCAGCGTCACGATCTTGTTGTGATTTTTGCTGGCTATAAGGATAAAATGAACGATTTTTATCAATCCAATCCGGGTTTGTCTTCACGCGTGGCGCATCATATTGATTTTCCGGATTACAGTGAATCTGAGCTCTTGCAAATCACCACCATGTTGTTGCATCAGCAGCAATATGAATTCAGTGCCGACGCCGTTGAAGCGTTCAAGGCATACATCTCCAGGCGTCGACAGCTGCCTTTTTTCGCGAATGCCCGTTCCATGCGCAATGCGGTGGATCGGCTTCGTCTGAGGCAAGCCAACCGCCTGTTCTCGCTGATGCACAACCCCCTGCATCGTGATGATCTGGTCAGGATTGAAGCCGACGATGTGTTGTCCAGCCGCGTGTTTCAAGGTGTGGTGGAGGGAGAGGACCCCTCCATGCCTCTCACTGAGATGCCGACCACGTCGTGAACCTCCAGGTCATGTGGGGCTGGCTTGCTCAAGGTCCCGCCTGATGAGTGCCATCAGATAAGAGGGGGCTTTGTAGCGCCCGGGAAGACAACGGTTGAGTGTCTCGAGGTGCCCCCAGCACACCGTCTTCTCGATCTCCTTGACTTCCCGTCCTTCCTTCAGAAGTCTCCGTAAAGCCTTGCAATACAAGGGGTAACCCGCTTCCAGTTCGCCGATGGTCAGCTTGGCCTGGGGCATGAGGGTTGCTCGGGTGCAACCCTCAACCTATGAAACCGTCGGTCAGCTGTTCAGTCCAAGGCCTGCGAGATGAAGGACCAGTTGGCTGTTGTTCGCTTTGGCGAGCTGCTCGATCGTTTCGATCGGACCCTGCAGCCAGCGAGCCACCTGCAGCTTCGTCTTTAGATCGAGTGGTTCTTCCCCCTGGGGCCGCCCTGTTCCGCTCAGTCGACTGAGGGTGCTCCGCTCAAGGCCCTGTTCCTCCAGCCATGTTCTGAGTGGAAGGCTGAGTTGCTTGTGGCAGGCTTCGATCCAGAGGTCCCAGTCGCCGCTTGCATCTGAGTCGGAGTCGACAGGAATCTGCAGACTGATCTGCAGGCTTTCGCTTGGATCAAGCAGGGTGACACTGGCCCGTCGAGGTGTGATGGCTGAGTAAAGGCGCTGCCAGCCATTGTCCACGAGTGATCGTGTTGCCTCCTCTCGGGTATCGAGCCAAGGCATGAGTTCCCCAGCAGATGGCTGATCAACCGTCTGAGATGGTTCGATCAGGACTTTCACGACAAGATTTCGAACAAGCGAGTCGAGTTAAAAATTGAATTCCTCGTCCCTGCGTTCGCTTCGCTACTTCATCTTCAGATGAGGACCAAATGCAATCGCCCTGCTCAACCGAGGCAAGCAACGCAGTCGATTTCGACCTTGGATCCCTTCGGCAAGGCAGCCACCTGAACACAAGCTCTGGCCGGACTGACCCCCGTTCCGAACATGTCGCTGTAGATCGCGTTCACGGCTTGAAAATCGTTCAGATCAATCAGGTAGACCGTTGTGCGCACCACTCGGGAAGGATCCGCTCCCGCCGCTTGAAGGACAGCAGCCAGGTTTTTCAGCACCTGGCGTGTTTCAGCCTCCACATCACCGTCTCCCACCATCGCGCCAGTCGCAGGATCCAAAGGGATCTGTCCTGAGCAGTACAGCCATCCGCCAGCCTGCACCGCTTGGTTGTAAGGACCGACTGGAGCTGGAGCTGCATCGGTCCTGACGGCCTGAATCGAGGAAAGAGTCATGGTCGAGGCTCACAATGTGTGGGCATCTTCGCGTTTCGTGCCGATGGGGGCATTGCCGGTCGAGATCAAAGGTCTCTGGCATCGATACGGCGGATCCACTGATGATTGGACCCTGCAGGCAATCGACCTCAAGCTTCAGAGTGGAGAGCTGGTTGGGCTACTGGGGCCTTCCGGCTGCGGCAAAACCACACTGCTGAGGCTGATTGCTGGATTTGAGACTCCAACCCGCGGTGTGGTGCGTCTGCACGGCCGTGATGTGGCAACTCCCGACAGCTCTCTGCCGCCCGAGCGACGCGGCGTGGGCATGGTGTTCCAGGATTACGCCCTGTTCCCGCACCTCACCGCATGGGAGAACACCTGCTTTGGTCTGCGCAGGGGACAGGACACGAGTCGAGCCTCTTGGCTATTGGAACTTCTTGGCCTTGAGCGTCTCCAGCAGCGTTACCCCCATGAGCTTTCAGGTGGCCAGCGACAGCGACTGGCATTAGCGCGGGCGCTTGCACCCGCTCCATCGGTTGTGCTTCTTGATGAGCCTTTCTCCAATCTCGATGTGGAAGTCCGGCTGCGTCTGCGCAGTGAGCTTCCCTCTGTTCTCAGTGCCTGCGGTGCCAGCGGAGTTCTTGTGACCCATGACCCCGAGGAGGCCTTGGCGATCTGTCATCGCGTGGCTGTTCTGCGTGATGGATCTCTGCATCAGTGCGCCAGTCCAAGAGATCTTGTTGCTTCCCCTGCCACACCCTTTGTTGGCCGATTTGTGTTGCAGAGCAATGTGCTCCCCGTCTGGCTCGAGTCCTCGGCCGGGGTTCTTCGTTGTCCCCTCGGTGATCTGGAGCGTCCCGATGACCTTGATCAGGACTCACTGCCTGACGACGCCACTGTTCTTGTGGCTCCGGAAGCGATCCTCCTGCAACCTGATCCTTCCGGTGAGGATTGTGTGATGGGACGAGAGTTCCTCGGCCACGGCTGGCTTTACCGGGTTCAGAGTGGTGAGCGTCAGTTGCGACTTCTGAGACCACTGGAGGAAGTGCACGACCGCGGCCTTCGATGTCATTTGCAACTGCAACCGGGCGCAGCCGTTCTCCTGCATCCTCAGCGGAAGACCCTCAGAGGCCTTTCCAGTCGTCTTTGAGCGCTCGCAGATGACCGAGTTCGCTCTCGGACTGGGCACGCATGAAAAGGTTTGATCGACGTTCCTCGCCAATCGTGCTCGGCACGGTGAGTTCTCCACGGCGTCTCAGCTCGACCACCTCCCTGAATCGCGCGGTGATCGCCTGGTCTTCAGGCCTGAGTGAATGCGCCCACTGGACATTGCCCTCCGTGTACTCATGGGCGCAATACACACGCGTGCACTCAGGCAGTGCAGCGAGGGTCTGCAAGGCCTTGTGCATGTCCCTGGGAGTGCCCTCAAACAACCGGCCACATCCTCCGCTGAACAGGGTGTCGCCGCAGAAGAGTGCAGGAGTTTGTTCGGCGGGCGAACAGCCGTCCGGGAGGAAAAAGGCGAGATGGGCACGGGTATGAGCTCGCACATCGATGACGTCGATAGGGACACCCAGCAGATGGAATCTTGTGCCGGCAGAAACCGGTTGGGTCTGGAAAGGGATCCGCTGCCGGTCCTGTTCTGAGGCGATCACAGCGGCTTCCGGCCATTGACACAAAAGGTCTGGCGTACCGCCGATGTGATCAGCGTGATGATGCGTCTGAAGCACAGCGACCAGTGACTGGTTCCGCCGCTGGAGGGTCTGGATGACGGGCTCAGCAACGGCAGGATCCACAACCACGGCCTCGGATCCCCGAGACCAAATCCAAATGATGTTGTCCTGCAGGACAGGCAGAGGCTCGATGGCTTCCCTCTCCAGCGTCAGGCTCATCGTTAAAGTCCAAAAGATTGCGCA
>WTFZ01000151.1:5968-9747 GCA_011523835.1 Synechococcus sp. CO36386bin_29
GGTTACACGAGAGCAACGGATCTTCCTCCCCATTGCCGGGTGGCCAGCAAGTTCACCCGATGCGCCCGCCAGTACTTTGATTCCATCGACCTTCCGGTTGAGCTTGTTCATCTCACCGGATCGGTTGAATTAGGACCGATCACAGGCATCGCCGAAGCCATTGTTGACCTTGTGGCCACAGGACGGACGTTGCGCGACAACGGTCTTGTTGCCATCGAGGATCTGTTTCATACAACCGCACGCCTTGTCGGGCATCCGCTTGCCTTGCGACTGGATCAGGGAGAACTCCAGGAGATCATTGATGTCATGCAGGGGGCTCCACAAAAGGCGTTGGGTGTGAATTGATGGCGGGATCGGATCTGCAACGAATCCGCCGTTTGGGGCGTTATCTGGGCCGTGATCGTCGCCGTCTCCTGCTCACGCTCACCCTGCTGGTTCCCCTGGCTTTGGCAGGTGCCGTTCAGCCGCTTCTCGTCGGTCAGGCGATTTCTGTTCTTCGCACTGTGGCTGGTGCCAAGAATGAATCGATTCTGCCGGCTCTTCAAGCTCTCGACAGCACGGTGGCCATCCGTCTGATCATCGTCACGCTGTTGATGTCGGTGCTCTTGCGGTTAGCTCTTCAGGGTTATCAATCGTTCAATATTTTCAACGTCGGCCAGCGTCTAACGGCCCGAATCCGGCGAGATCTATTTGCTCACGCCATGGATCTTTCGCTCCGCTTCCACGATCGGATGCCGGTTGGAAAGCTTCTCACCAGGCTGACCAGTGATGTGGATGCTTTGGCTGAAGTCTTCGGCAGTGGTGCCGTTGGTGTGCTCGGAGATCTGGTGTCGTTGACGGTGATCGCCGTCTCCATGCTTCTGATCGAGTGGCGACTGGGTTTGCTCCTCCTCGTGACGCAAGTTCCAGTCACTTTGTTCATCCTCTGGCTTCAACGTCGATACAGGAAGGCGAATTACAGAGTGCGAGAGGAACTCTCCCAGCTCAATGCCGAGTTTCAGGAAAATCTCCAGGGGCTTGAGGTGGTTCAGATGTTCAGGAGAGAGGCCTTCAATGGTGCCCGGTTTGAAACAACCGGCCTGGCGTATCGACGCGCCGTGAATGGAACGATCTTTTACGACAGCAGCATTTCCGCGTTTCTTGAATGGGTGTCGCTAGGTGCCGTTGCAATCGTTCTGGCTCTCGGTGGATGGATGGTCACAGCTGGTGCCATGGGGCTTGGAACCCTCACCACATTCATCCTCTATTCGCAGCGTCTGTTTGATCCCCTTCGCCAGATGGCTGAACGTTTCACACAGATTCAGGGCGGCTTGACGGCTGTGGAACGGATCGGTGAGCTGCTCGAGGAGCCTCTCGAGATTCAGAAGCAACCGATTGCTTCCAATGGTGTGCAGGCACCCATCACCACCAAACCACTCCAATTCATTCAGTCGCGACGGGGAGAAGTGGTCTTCGAGAACGTTCACTTCGCCTATCGGCCTGATGAACCGATCTTGGAAGATCTCAGTTTCCGTATTGCACCCGGGGAGCATGTGGCGTTAGTCGGTCCGACCGGCTCTGGAAAAACCACCGTGATCCGTTTGCTGTGCCGTCTCTATGAGCCACAGCAGGGAAGAATCCTGCTCGATGGCCAGGACATCCGCTCCTTGTCCCTTCCGGAGTTACGCCATCAGCTTGGTGTTGTTCTGCAGGACACCTTTCTTTTCAGTGGCAGCATTGCGGACAATCTTCGACTCGATCAGGCGATCGATGATCAGAGGCTGCAGGACATCTGCGGGGATCTCGGTCTTAGTGCCCTCCTCAATCGGCTGCCGGAGGGACTCGACACCGAACTCCGCGAACGGGGTGGAAATCTCAGCTCCGGGGAAAGGCAGCTGTTGGCCGTTGCCCGGGTGGCCATTCGCAATCCCACTGTGTTGGTGATGGATGAAGCCACTGCGTTTCTCGATCCTTCCACCGAAGCCACATTGCAGCGTGATCTGGATCGGCTTCTGGAACGACGCACAGCTGTGGTGATTGCGCACCGTTTGGCCACCGTGGAGGCGGCAGATCGAATTCTGGTGCTTCGCCGTGGTCGCCTGATCGAGCAGGGAACCCACCTTCAGCTTCGAGCCCAGGGTGGTTTGTATGCCGAACTGGCTGAACTTCAAGAGCGTGGCCTGGCAACGCTCTGAGCGATCAGCCAGGCTTCAACCACGGAGCACAGTGTCTCAGGTTTCTCCTGCATCGGCAGATGCCCGCAGTTCGCGATTGCCTGATAGTCGTGAGCAGGGCTGTATCCCGCCAGGTGGCGCACATACCCAGGTTCCATCACCTGATCGCGTTCCCCACTGATCCAGAGGCTGTTCACGGACAGCCGTGCGACCAGTGCCGGCAATCGGCGGACAGCTCCTTTGCTGGTGCTGTTCACAAGCAGACCACGGGCGGCGCGTCGCTCGGCACGCACCGGACCCAGTCGTCCGACGGGAGCAGGCAGCCTTTGCAGGACATCCGGCCGCAGGTCGACCACGCGACGGCCGATCGAACGCAGCTGCCGGAATGGTTTGGGCTGATAAATGCCTCCCCCGGCTGCAACGCAGACGAGGCCCCGCAATCCTGACTCGGCGTTTCTGCGCAGTTCCGCTTCCGCATGCAGCACCACACTCCCGCCGAGGGAATGACCCATGAGGATGAACGGACGACCTGCTGCGCGCTCCAGAGCTTGGTCGGCCAACCATCGTCCATAGGCCGCCAGCGTTGGCAGAAGAGCCTTAGGGCGGATCCGGTCTCCGAAGCCTGGCAGGTCAGGACACCACAAGGTGACAGGGATGCCCTGCTGTTTCCATGTCTGCGCAAAGGGTTCCCAGACCCGTCGGCTCAACATCCAGCCATGCACGGCGATGAGCAGGGGAGCGTCGTTCATCAGAGCGTCAGAGCCTCGACCAGCCTGCCGTCTTCTGGGCCTGCCGTGCGCCAAGATCAGTCCAAACAAGCACTGGCAGGTGATCAGCGGTTCCTCTCTTACTCCAGAAACTCTCCAGGCCATGTATGGCGACCAGGCCAAGCTGTGCACGTCTCCCAATGAGCAGCTGACGCTGGTCTTCAGTCAGCACCGTGCCTTTGATCTCGTGGAGCTTGAACAGCTGCTGGAAGCGGTGGGTTGGAGCCGTCGACCGGTGCGCCGAGTGCGCAAGGCCCTTGATCACAGCCTTCTGCGGGTAGGGCTGTGGCGTCATGACACGCGCATTCCCAGATTGATTGGTTTTGCGCGCTGTACTGGCGATGGGGTACTGGAAGCCACCATTTGGGATGTGGCCGTTCACCCCCTCTACCAGGGCGCAGGCCTCGGCACACAGCTCATGGATTACATCCTCGATTGCCTGCGCACCATGGGGACCGAGCGCGCCACGCTGTTCGCGGATCCAGGGGTTTTGTCCTTTTACCAGAGGTTGGGGTGGGACCTTGAGCCGGGCGGTCATCGCTGCGGGTTCTGGTACGCCAGCTAGGACGCGTAGTACTCGCTGGCCAGTGTTTCCAGGGGAACACCGCGTTTCCATCGGCGCCTGAACTTGTGGTTCTGCAAGCTGCGCAGAAGCACGCCACAACGGTCCCAGCGACGTCCGTCGGTGGTCAAGGGAATGCGCAGAGGGCGCAGGGCAGCGATTTTGCTCAGTCGTTCCACCAGATCGAGGTCCTCCATCAAGGGGACATCGGCGAAGCCTCCACAACGCTCGTACAAAGTGCGGTGAACAAGAAGCCCCTGGTCTCCGTAGGGCCTTTGCAGCCACCGGCTGCGCAGG
>WTFZ01000060.1 GCA_011523835.1 Synechococcus sp. CO36386bin_29
GCGCCGGCAAGGACCTGGCCCTGGCCAACAAGGAAACCTTGATCGCAGCCGGCCCGGTTGTGCTGCCCGAGCTCAAAAAAAGCGGGAGCAGGTTGCTTCCTGCGGATTCGGAACACTCGGCCATCTTCCAGTGCCTGCAGGGAACGCCCTGGGCTGAAAACGCCCGCCTGTCCACCGGAGTGCCAACCCCTGGTCTGCGGCGTATCCAGCTCACTGCCTCCGGCGGTGCCTTCCGTGACTGGGCCGCAGCCGACCTCGAGAACGCCACCGTTGCCGATGCCACGTCCCATCCCAACTGGAGCATGGGTCGCAAGATCACCGTGGACTCCGCCTCCCTGATGAACAAGGGACTGGAGGTGATCGAAGCCCACTACCTCTTCGGGCTGGATTACGACCACATCGAAATCGTGATCCACCCCCAGAGCATCATTCATTCCATGATCGAGCTGGCGGATTCCTCGGTGCTGGCCCAACTGGGCTGGCCAGACATGAAGCTGCCGATTCTGTATTGCATGAGCTGGCCATCGAGGCTGGAGACCCCCTGGAAACGCCTTGATCTCACCCAGGTGGGACAGCTGACCTTCAGAAGCCCCGACCCCAATAAATACCCCTGCATGGAACTGGCCTTCGCAGCAGGACGCGCTGGTGGAACCATGCCGGCTGTTCTGAATGCAGCCAACGAGGAGGCCGTGGCTCAGTTCCTTGAGGAGCGCATCCATTTCCTCGATATCCCAGATCTGATCGAAGCGACCTGCGAGAGGCACAAGGCCGATCGCATCGACCATCCCCAGCTGGATGATGTGCTGGCCGTTGATGAATGGGCACGCCTCGCCGTACGGGAGGAGGTGGCCCGGGGCACTCAGCGAATGTCGATGTCAGCGGTTGCTGCATGATCAGCCATCATCTGCTGCTCTGCGCGACCCCGTCCAAAGCGAAGTGCTGCGATCCCTCCGAAGGATTGGAAACCTGGAATGAGCTCAAAAGACTCGTGCGAGATCTGGGGCTTGAAAATGAACAACGCCAGGAAGGAATCGTTCTACGAAGCAAAGTCGACTGTTTGAGGGTGTGCGAACGTGGGCCAATCCTGGTGGTTTGGCCTGAGGGCATTTGGTACTCAGACGTAACAGCTGACAAGATCAAGGAGATTATTCACAGGCATATCATCAACAACCAACCCATTGAAGAGTGGATTTATAAGACCACTCCTTTTGAAAAGGATCGACACCCATCGACCCAACAGATCCACGATTCAAGAACCATCGCATCCACCGATTAACGACGCCAAAACAACAAAAAGCCACGGACCAACTCGACAATCCGCTAAAATATTAAAGAAATCTAAAGCGATGTTTCCGGTCGCTTTTTACGGGCATTCATTTGACATCGGTAACTGCAGCGACCTCCATCAGTCGCCCATCCAAAACTGTCTTCAACCGCATCTTTTCCACAGCGAACTACCCGAGCAAGGCAGAACTTCTCAGCGCACTCCCACCAGACCTCACACAATTCAACCCCGTCAAAGCCTGGGGAAGCCTGATCATGTCAGCAGGTCTATCTCTTGCTGCTTTAGGGATCGGGACTCAAATCCCCTTAACCCTCCTCGCCACTCCACTTTGGGTGCTTTATGGCATTGGTTGCGGCACCATTGCCATGGGCTGTTGGGTCTTAGCCCACGAATGTGGCCACAACGCGTTTCACCCAAACCGACGCATTGAGGGCACCGTTGGATTTCTGCTTCACAGCGCACTACTAGTGCCTTACTACAGCTGGGCGCGCAGCCACAGCGTTCACCACGCCCACTGCAATCATCTTGAGCAGGGAGAAACCCACGTCCCTCCACGTGCCACATCACTTCTAGGTCAGACCACAGAACAATTCAAAACAAAGTTAGACCCAACGTTGTTTGGGATCATCTCTCTGTTCAATCATTTGGTGATCGGCTGGCAGCTGTACCTGCTTTTAGGGACTACAGGTGGAGAAGACTACGGCTTTCCCACATCACATTTCTGGAACGGCAATCCATTCTCAAACGGTAAGCGAAGCCTCTTCCCCAAAGCTTTTCGTACGTTGATGGTGCGCTCCAACATCGGCTGCCTAGCGATGGTCACTTTTCTCATCATCGCTGCCTTTCAATCATCCCCGTTACGTGTTTTATGCGTGTATGGATTACCATATCTCATCATCAATATCTGGCTCACGACTTACACCTGGTTGCAACACACTGACGAGACTATTCCTCATTTTTCCAATCAAACATGGTCTTGGGTTAAGGGAGCGCTACAAACGGTTGACCGTCCCTATGGCCCCTTGCTCAACCTGCTGCACCACGGCATCGGATCAACCCATGTTTGCCACCATGTGAATTCCGCCATTCCTCACTACAACGCATGGCGGGGCACCGCACTCCTCAGACAACGATTTCCTGAGTTGGTGCGTTACGACCCCACACCGATCCCAAAAGCGCTTTGGAGAGTTGCGACACAATGTGGCGGCGCGGTCTATCAAAACTCTCGCGATCACGCCTACTACTACTCGACAAAAGCCTGAGTCAGAAAAAGTGACTCACCCATGGCTTATTCGATGCCTGGAATCTCAATCGCATGATTGAACCAGGCACACGCCAAGCGGTCAGACCAACACCCTTTGAGAACACTGTCACCAGGTGTATGAAAACCGTTGTGTCCGCCCTGGGGAGTCAACAACACCTCAAGCTGTCTTCGACGCGAGGGCACGCCATCAGCGGCCATGGCGTTTTGGAGTTGAATCGCAGCGCTTGCCGGCACCCAAGGATCATCAAAGGCCTGCAAGATCAACGTTGGCGGGAGTGGAACCGACGCCGAGAGAAGACGCGGCAAGGGTGAAGCACCCGCGTAGTAATCATCAACAGACACGAAGCCCCAACGCGGTGCCGTCACGGCTGCATCGAAGTCGCGGATGGACCGGGGCGGTTCAGCGCTGAGACGCTGTTGCTCCAGGGGAGTGACGCCGAAAGGGTCCGCCAACGTCTGGCGCACAAGGCGCTTCAGAAGCCAACGCTGATACACGCGATTGCGCGGACGTTCGATCGAGGCACTGCAGGCGGAAAGATCCAAGGGACTGCTGGCGCAGAACAGACCATCCAGCAGCAATGCATGACTGTCCCAGCCATACGTGGCTCTCTCCTCCAGGCTGGCCATGCAGGCATTGAGCAGCATGGTCCCTCCCAGGGACACTCCAGCACCAAAAAGGGGCAATGGCCTGGCGGATGGGGCCAATGCCGCACACAACTGGCGCGCGCGTCGAATCACCGGCAGAAGATCACTGTTGCAGCGAGCGGCGTAGGTGCCTCCAGCAAGATGGCGACCGGGATCTGCTCCGCGCAGATTCAACCTGAGCACCGCGAAGCCGCTGTTCTGGAGAGTGATGCCAAGACGCCTCAGGCCCTCACGGCGACTGGAGCCGCCAAGACCGTGCAACAGCAGCACCAGCCCTCGGGGAGGTGCGCCCTGCCGGTCGACACTTGGATGAGGGCGATCCAGAAACGCCAGCAATTCACCAGCGGCTGCGGCACCACTCGCCAAAGCGGGAACAGCGACCGGAATCGGTTCCCCACGGTCCGGAGGAAGGGCGACGGGCCGAAGGGTATCGCGCAGGGTCTGAAGGTCTCCACCGATCCAGGGAAAACGCTGCCGATAGGGAACAACCCCCAACTGCCTCAACAGCTGGGGGTTGCCTGGGTGCCTCGCCTGCGGTGTGTTCAACAGCTCAGAGGAATCGCGCCGATCACTTCTTGCCGACACCGAGCTCCTTGAGCTCACCGAGCAGGTCGCCCAGCACTTTCTTGGCATCACCGAACACCATCGAGGTGTTGCCCAGGTCGAACAGGTCGTTCTTGATGCCGGAGTAGCCGGCGCTCATGCCCCGCTTGACGACAAACACGGTGCGGGCCTGCTGCACATCGAGCACGGGCATGCCGTAGAGCGGCGAATTGGGATCGTTCTTCGCCTGGGGATTGACCACATCATTGGCACCCAGCACCAACACCACATCGGTGGCGGGGAACTCGGGATTGATCACATCCATCTCCTTGAGCTGCTCATAGGGCACATCGGCCTCAGCAAGCAGCACATTCATGTGACCCGGCATGCGACCAGCCACTGGGTGAATGGCGTAATCCACCTGGATACCGGCAGCCTCCAATGAGCGCGTGACCTCCCGCAGGGTGTGCTGGGCCTGAGCCACGGCAAGGCCGTATCCCGGCACGATCACCACCCTCTCAGCAGCCTCCAGGGTGAGCGCACATTCCTCCACGCTGCAGCTGGTGATGTTGGTGTATTCACCACCACCGCCACCAGACGCCGCACTGGCACCCAGGGCACCACCGAAGAGCACCGACACCAGCGAGCGGTTCATGCCGTTGCACATCACCTGGGTGAGGATCAGGCCGGCGGCACCGACCATCGCGCCCGCCACGATCAGCAGCTGGCTGCCCACCACGAAACCGGCAGCGGCAGCGGCCACACCGGAATAGCTGTTCAGGAGCGAGATCACCACGGGCATATCGGCACCACCGATGGGCAGGGTGACACCGATGCCCAGCAAACCGGAGGCCACAACAAGAAGCCAAAGCCCCTGGGTGCCATTGCCATCGCTGATGAGCTTGATGGCAGCCACAAGCGAGGCAACAGCCAGGGCGATGTTGACCACGTGACGGGCCTTGCTCTGCATCCAGGCGGGCGTGGACAGCCAACCCTGGAGCTTGGCCATGGCCACGATCGATCCGGTAAAGGTGATGGCACCCACGAACACGGAAATGACGATGGACACCACGGCGACCAGCCCCGCGGCTTCGAGCTGAGCGGGGAAGAACGCCGCAGCCAGTGCCACCAGCAGAGATGACATACCGCCGCAGCCGTTGAACAGCGCCACGGTTTCCGGCATGGAGGTCATCGGCACCCGCTGGGCCGTGATCGCACCGAGAACGCCACCAACCGCTGTGCCGATGATGATCCACGTCCAGGCCGCAGCCGAAATTCCAGATGTGCCCAGGTAGTTGATCAGAAGGCCAAGAACAGCCAGGGCCATCGCCACAGCGGCCAGCTGGTTCGCACTGCGGGCCGAGCGCACTTTCGAGAGCCCCTTGATACCCAGGGCGAGCAGCAGAACGGCGACTAGTTCAATGGCGTACTTGAGAAAATCCATCAGCGGTTCTCCTTGCGGGCGGGCTTACGGCTGAACATGGCCAGCATGCGATCGGTGACCAGGAACCCCCCGATCACATTGAAGAGGGCAAAGCCCAGGGAAACGGCCCCGAGAATCAGCAGCACCAGGTTGTCCCCGGAGCGGATGATCGCCGTGAGTGCGGCAAGCACGGTGATGCCTGAGATGGCATTGGCCCCGCTCATCAGCGGGGTGTGCAGGGTGGGAGGCACCTTGCCGATCAGTTCCAGTCCCAGCAGGCTGCCGAGCAGCAGCACCCAGAGGAACTCCACAAAGCTTGAATCCATCAGTTGGCTCCTGGGGTGAGAACGTCGCTGCGGCGGATGGTGCCGTCCTGACTGATCAGGCAACCGGCAATGAGCTCATCCTCGAGGTCGAGGCTGAGCTGACCATCCTTGAGGGTGGGCTGAAGCAGCGCCAGAAGGTTTTTGGAGTAGAGGAAGCTGGCGTGATTCGGAACCGAGCAGGGAAGGTCATTGGCACCGATCAGCTTCACGCCCTTGCGGTCCACGGTCTGGGAAGGCACGGTGTCGGCGCAGTTCCCGCCCTGGGCAACGGCCAGATCCACCACCACAGATCCAGGGCGCATGCGATCAAGCATGTCTTCACTGATCAGACGCGGTGCACGGCGGCCTGGCACCTGCGCGGTGCAGATGGCCACGTCGGCTTCGGCGAGCTGATCGGACAGCTGCTGACGCTGAGCCGCGAGGAAGGCATCGGAAGCCTGCTTCGCATAACCACCTGCTTCGGCGGGTTTGTCCTCCATCTCAGGAGGGTCAATGAAACGGGCTCCGAGGGATTCCACCTGCTCCTTGACCGCAGGACGGATGTCGCTGACATAAACCACAGCACCGAGCCGGCGTGCAGTTGCCACAGCCTGAAGACCAGCCACCCCTGCGCCGAGAACCACGACCCGGGCAGGCTGCACCGTACCCGCTGCGGTCATCAACATCGGGAAATAACGATCCAGCGCTGCGGAAGCGAGCAACACCGACTTGTAACCAGCGATGTTGGCCTGTGACGACAGCGCATCAGCGGACTGGGCGCGACTAATTCGAGGCAACAGCTCCAGCGCCATGGCCGAAAGGCCACAACGCTTCAGCGCTGCGTCGAGCTCGACATTGGCGTAGGGAGCCAGCAGACCCACCACCAGAGCGCCGCGGCGCAAGCGGCCGAGATCCACAGGGGAAGGGGACTGGACGCACAGCAGCACATCGGCTTCTCCCCAGGCCTGACTATCTCCTGAAGGAACCAGCTCTGCACCAGCTTCAGCGTAGGCCTCATCAAGAAAGCCGGATCTCTTTCCGGCTCCCCGTTCGAGCACCACCCGACAACCGAGCGCGATGAACTTCTTGACGGTTTCCGGTGAGGCCGCAACGCGGGTTTCCCCCGCCGCTGTCTCCACCGGGATCAAAAGTATGGGCAAGATCGTGATGCCACCGACCCAGACAAGATTAGGTCGTCGCCGGATTCCGCCTGGATCTTTTCTGAAGAAGTGGATCGATCAGGTTCACGATGGCTAAGGAGAGGGTCCTGTTTGCAACAACATGGGACTCACCGCGATCGAATGCCCGGACGGCGTTTGTCACAGCCATCACGGCGGCCACTCCGTCGAGCGCAATGCCATGGAAAAGCTGCTCGCTGAGCACGGCCGCGAGTGGTGCGAACGCCTGGCCGAGCGCATCTACGAAATGTCTGTGGATACGTTCTCCCAGACCGTGATGCCCAGCCTCCATGCCGCCGGCTGGCAACGACGCCACCTGGACTGGGAATTCAAGCTGAGTGAACAGGATTCAGAACCAGACCGCACCCTCGTGGACGGCATCATCAATGCCACGGAAAGTTTTCTGCGCAGCAGTGAAGTGCATCGCCTGTTCATCCAGGAACTGGTTCAGGGAACCTTTGATGAAGCTTCCGATGACCACCTGCGCAGCCAGGCTGTGCGCCACCTGATCGACGAAGAAATTCTCGAGCTGCTCGAGTCGCAACGTGAACAGCTCCTTCAACGTCTGACCACCCGTCTGGCGGAAACAGCAGGAGGAAGGATGGAACGAGCCCGACAGGCCGCTGAAGATGGTCTTGTGGAAGTGGAGCGGCTGCTTTGTAACCACACGGAATCGCTCTGATCCGAGAGCTCGCAGCACCGACAGGAACTGAAACCCCTCAGAACAGAGGCATCAGTTCCTGTTCAACCGACTCCGCCATGGGCAGGCGACCCTGATGATGCAGGAGTCGTGCTCGAAGGATGAGCGGATCGAGATCACACTCAAGGGGCCAGCAGTGCTCGAGGGTACGTCTGGATTCAGGACCTGACAGTGGTGGGGAATGACGTCGGGTCATGGAGAGAAGGGAAAAAACCCGAGGGCTGATGGTCGGAAGGTAGGGGTGGCGAAAGCAATTGGAATGGTTAGAAAGACTTATCTTTCCGTCCAGCCATCGCAACGCCGTCCTTTGCTCTCGGTGGCCCTGCACCAGGTCACGCGATCCGGCCCCGCCAGTGGCAGCAGCAACTGATTCAACTGCTGCGACGTCGCCTGGATCCTGTTGCTTCTGGATCGCAGGATGTGTTGATCCATGCGGGGCCTGGTGCGGGGAAGACCCTTGGCGCCCTGCTGGCCTTCCAGGCGATGCAGGAGGAAGAGCGTCTCCACCGGGTGCTCGTGTTCTGTCATCGCACCTCCATCCTTGAGCAGTGGCAACGAGCCGCGCAGCGTCTGGGACTGCGGCTGGAGTCCTGGAACGGGCCCGGCAGCGCCCCGCTCGAGGCCGACGGTTGGTTGGTGAGTTATCAGGGTGCTGGGCGACAAGCTGAAGCGCTCAAGGCCGAGCTCGCCCTGTGGAGCGAGGGCGCTCATCTGGCGATCGCAGACGAAGCCCACCATCTCGGCGTGGAGCCGGAAGAACCCGATGGGCCAGTGTGGGGACGCACGTTTCTGGAGCTGAGCCAGAGCGCACGACTGCGGCTGGGGCTGACTGGAACACCCTTCCGGGCCGACAACCTGGCGTTCTGTGCCGCCCGGAAGGTGGAAGTGGAGGAAGCCGGTGAGCGGATGGAGCAGATCCTGCCGGATCTCAGCGTGGAACCTCGGGAACTGATCGCCGCCGGTGACGTGAGACCCCTGGAATTTCGATTTCAGGACGGATGGGTGGAGCACAGCCAGGACGGTCAGCCCGACCGGGAGGTCTCGCCGCTGTCGTCCGAACAGCGGGAGAGCTGGCGGGCCCGCAACCTGCGCAGGGCCATCCGCCTTGCGGACAGCAGCAGCATTGCGCTGCAGCTCCTGCTGCGCGCGCGAACCCAGCTGGAGAAGGTTCGTCAGCAACACCACCGTGCGGCAGGTCTCGTCATTGCCAGAGACATCGACCACGCCCGAACCATTGCCGGCCTTCTTGAAGAGCAGGGCGACCGTGTTGATCTGGTTCACTCTCAGGACCCGGGAGCCTCGGATCGACTGCACCGTTTTGAAGGGGGGAACGCCGACTGGCTCGTGAGCATCGACATGTGCGCGGAAGGATTCGATGCTCCCCGCCTGCGCGTGGTGGCCTACCTGACCACGGTGGCCACCCGCAGCCGTTTCATCCAGGGCATCACCCGGGCTGTCCGCCTCTGCGGCGAACGGGCCGACGTGGAGGCGATTCCCCGCGATCCCTCCTTCGTGTTCGCGCCGGCCGACCCTCTGTTGATGCAATACGCACGCAATTGGTCGTTGTCGGAGCCTTATCGCATTGCAGCCCCAGCAGGTCCGGAAACGCCTGAGGTCTTGGACACTGGTCGAGCTTGGCGCGGTCCGAGCCTGCCCCTGGAGGCCGTTGGAGACGGCGCCGGTGCGGTGATCCGTATGCGAACACCGGAGCTACCGAAATTTTTGCAGCGTTGAAAACATCTTTCCGTAAAAAAAAATGCGACGGTCTGCAAATTCGGGCCTGATGGTGCGCCATCAGCATTCAGCCTGGTCACCATCTGGGAGACAACCATGAACGCAGCTCTTGAACGTCGCGTCAGCGTTGCAACCTGCTGGGCAACAACCCGGATCGCTGTCCTAGACAGCACAGAGCGCTACGAAGACAGCTATGCATTAACTCAAGAATTCCGAGAATGGATCCTCTGTATCGGGGAGCATCCGGAGATGCTTGAAGACTCCGTCATGAGCCTGAAGCAATCCAACGGAAAGCATTCACACCTGAAATCGGACGACGCCGCCGAAGATGCACTTGGAATCTGAAGAAATCCTTAAATAGTCGAAATTTGAATGAATTAATTCAGTTGAACCCCGAAGTGAACTTCAAGCGATCAACTCGCGGGCAGCACCCAAGCGCCTACACTTAACTCATAGTCAATCCGCATAAGCAATGGCGGTCGAAAACCTGGTGATCGTGGGGTCCGGCCCTGCTG
>WTFZ01000177.1:0-8076 GCA_011523835.1 Synechococcus sp. CO36386bin_29
CAGTCGTCCCCATTCAGGCGATTCAGCGGGTATTCAGGATTGTGATAACCCCGGCGCAACCTGGCTCCGGCAGCCCAGCACAGGCTGCTCCAGCCCAGTCGATAATTCATCACGCCATCAAACTGATCTCCCCTTAACCAAGGACGGGCATCGCCCCAGATCTCGCCAACAATCCAAGCGTTTGGATTGACGTCCTTCACCATGCGGCGGAACTCAATCCAGAACCCATGGGGCACCTCATTGGGGACATCCAGGCGCCAGCCATCGATACCGCGCTCGAGCCAGTGCCTTCCCACTGCCAGCAGGTGGTCTTGAACCGCGGGATTGTCGTGATTGAACTTGGGTAAGGCCGGGTCATTCCACCAACAGCTGTATCCACAGGACTGCCCCGAACGCGGATAGGGGATCAGAGGCCATTGATGAACAGTGAACCAGTCGCGATAAGGAGATGAGGATCCGTTCTCAAGCAGGTGGTGAAAGGCCCAGAAGCCGCGGCCGCAGTGATTGAACACACCATCGAGGATGAGTCGCATGCCGCGGCCATGCAGCGCCTCAATCAGAGCATCCAGAGCAGCATCCCCTCCCAGCAGAGGATCCACCTGGAAATAGTCGTAGGCGTGATAGCGGTGGTTGGCAGCTGAACTGAAAACAGGAGTGAGATACAGACAGTTGATTCCCAGCTCCTGCAGATCATCGAGAGCCTCGATCACGCCATAGAGATCTCCACCTTGAAACCCTTGCTGCTGTGGACTGGTGCCCCAAGGCTGCAAGAGAAGATTGGCTTGCGCCTGCACACTGCCGCTGCGCCGGAATCGATCAGGAAAGATCTGATACACAACAGCTTCTGACACCCAAGCCAGTGGGTTCGGCATTGCGACATCCCGAGGCATGGTCTTTGCAGCCGGGCACCACCACCGCTAGCACTGGCAAAACAGGAGTGCCATGGTTCGTTCACCCCTCGTGCTGGCACTGGATCAAGGCACCAGCAGTTCACGCGCTGTTCTGTTTGATGCGCAGGGGCGGTCCGTGGCCAGCGCATCAGCTCCCCTCAACATCCACTACCCCGCGGATGGCTGGGTCGAGCAGGCGCCGATGGACATCTGGGTCAGTCAGCGCCAGGCCATGGCACAACTGGAGCAGACGATCAGCGCTGAGGAACGCCAGGCGGTGGTGGCCTGCGGCATCACCAATCAGCGCGAGACCACCATCCTCTGGCGCCGCAGCGATGGCTCTCCCTGCGGACCCGCCCTGGTCTGGCAGGACGGGCGCACGGCAGATGTCTGCGCAGCCTGGAAAGAGGACGGACTGGAACGGGACTGGAGAACTCGGACAGGCCTGATGCTCGACCCTTATTTCAGCGCCAGCAAGATTCAGTGGCTGCTCCAGCACCAGGCCGCCGCCTCGAGTGCTGCAGCCCAGGGAGACCTCTGCTTCGGAACGGTGGAGAGCTGGCTGCTTTGGAACCTGAGCGGCACAGGCCGCCACTGCTCCGACATGAGCAACGCCAGTCGCACCCTGCTGATGGATCTGGAGCAACGCCATTGGGTGCCTGCGTTCTGCGACACCATCGGTCTTCCGCACAGCGCCTTGCCAGACCTGGTGCCCTGCCGCGGAGAGTTCGGGACGATTTCCAAAGATTGTCCCTTTGCAGGAGTCCCGATCCGTGCACTCCTGGGCGACCAGCAGGCGGCGACCCTGGGGCAACTCTGTCTGAAACCGGGGGAAGCCAAATGCACTTATGGCACCGGTGCCTTCCTGGTGATCAACACCGGTGAAGACATCAAACGCAGTGATGCAGGCCTGCTCAGCACCCTGGGCTGGACCGATGAACAAGGCAATCCCACGTATTGCCTGGAGGGCAGCCTCTTCAATGCCGGCACGGTTGTGCAGTGGCTCCGCGATGGCCTGGAGATCATTCCCACCGCTGACGAGGTGAATCGTCTGGCTTCAAGCGTTTCAGACGCCGCAGGCGTCATGCTCGTTCCCGCCTTCACAGGCTGGGGCACGCCCCACTGGGACCCCAAGGCCCGCGGTCTGCTCATCGGCCTCACCCGCGACAGTCGCCGTGGCCACATCGCGCGTGCTGCTCTCGAAGGAATCGCCCTCTCCGTGGCGGGGTTGGTGCGACTCGCAGAGGAGGCCATCGGCCATGGGCTGGGAGAACTCGCGGTGGATGGCGGCGCCGCTGCTTCGGACCCCCTGCTCCAGGCCCAGGCCGACAGCACGGGATTGCGCGTCCGCCGTCCCTTGCAACTGGAAAGCACAGCGCGCGGCGTCGCACTGCTTGCCGGCCTTCAGAGCGATGTGATCGACAACGTTGCCAGCCTGCTCCCTCAGAGACAAGACAACACCACCACATTCGATCCATGCATGGATCCTGATCAGCGACAGACTTGGTTGCGACGGTGGGATGACGCCGTTTTACGGAGCCTCCATTGGCATGAATGACACGTGCTTCGATCTCCTGGTGATCGGCGGAGGTGCAAGCGGCGCCTGCATCGCCTACGAAGGCGTGCGCCGCGGGCTTCGCGTGGCCTTGCTGGAGAGCCATGACCTGGGCGGAGGCACCAGTTGCCGCAGCACCAAGCTGCTGCATGGAGGTGTTCGCTATCTGGAACTGGCGTTTAAAACCGCCGACACGGCACAACTGCGCTTAGTCAGGGAAGCCTTACTGGAGCGGGGACACTGGCTCCAACAGGCTCCGTTTCTGGCCAAACGCCTCGAACTGGCCCTCCCCACAAACGGAGTCATCGGTCAGGCCTATTACCGTCTCGGACTTGGCCTCTATGACGCACTCTCAGGCCGCTCAGGGATCGGGAGCAGTCGCCTGCTTTCAAGTCATCAGCTGCGTCAGGCCCTTCCCGCCCTTCGAGACGACATCACGCGAGGCGTTGCTTACAGCGACGGGCAGTTTGATGACGCGCGTCTCAACCTCCTGATGGCCCTCACCGCGGAACAAGCCGGTGCGGTGATTCGCACGCGGACGCGGGTCGTGGCCCTGGACACCGACCGCAGCGGCAGGCTCAGCGGAGCCATCAGCGAAAACGCATGCGGACAGAGCGAGCGCTGGCAGGCGAAGGTCGTGGTGAACGCCACAGGCATTCACGCTGACACGATCCGGAGGATGGCCGATCCCTCCTGCGAGATGCGGATGCTCACCAGCCGGGGCATCCACCTCGTACTCAAACAAGCTCTTTGCCCAGAAGGAATCGGCCTTCTCCTGCCATCCACCGATGACGGGCGGGTGCTTTTCATGTTGCCGTTCTTCGGGCGCACTCTGGTGGGCACCACCGACACCCCCTGCTCTCAGACGCAAGCCTGCTCTCCCTCACAGAGCGAAGTGAGCTACCTGTTGGACTACGTGCAACGTTGGTTTCCTGCACTCAACAACGTCGAAGTTGGAAGCTGCTGGGCGGGAGGACGCCCTCTACTGAAGCCGGCAGGTGCCGACGTGAACAGCAGCCGCGTGGTGCGGGAACACGAAGTTGAAACTCTGCCCTGCGGGCTGGTGAGTGTGATGGGAGGCAAGTGGACCACCTGCCGGCCCATGGCCATCGACACCCTTGATGCCGTGGAGCAGCAACTTGGTCACACCCTCAAAGCGCCCATGGTCTTGCCTCTGATTGGCAGCGACCCAGATCCCCTGCGAACGCCTGGCCTGCTCCAGAGCCAACGAGCTTCACTGGAATCCCTCTTACCCGATACGTCTCAGCGCCCACAACAGATCGCCCATCTCCTGGGAAACCACGGGCTCTCAGCCGAACACCTGGTGTCGGGCTGGTCGGACGATGAGCGAGAGCCTCTAAGCGACGTGATTCCTGTCTGCAAAGGCGAACTGCGTCATGCAATCACCCATGAACATGCACGCACAGTCACGGATGTTCTCTGCCGCCGCACGCGACTGGCCATGGTGGACCAGCTGGATGCTGAGAGGCTGCGCCCATCTGTCAGCGAACTCCTGACGCAGTCCGGCCATAGCGGTGCTGATGCCGATGGTCTGGATCTATCCCGCTGAACCCGAGCTCCTCGCAGCCGTCAACTCTCCTGCAACGCGTCGTTTTGCTCTTCGACCTCGCCGATCAACCACCAGTTGAAGCCGTGGGCTGGAAGGTAGATAAACCACGCGGCGCTCGCAGGTGGGTATTCACACCCCCACATCACTTCCCGGGTCCGCTCTCCCTCCCAACGGCTGAGATCCAGATGAAGCGAAGCTCCTGCCGCGGACAGATTGGCTGCCACCAGGACGGTCATGGTTCCATCGCATCGGATGTAGCTGATCACACTGGGATGAACGCTTGGGAGCAGCTCAAAGTCGCCATGGCGCAACGCCGGCAGCAACCGACGGCAGGTCAGCATGCGCCGATGCCAGTTGAGCAGTGACCCTGGAAGTTGTTTCTGCACTTCCACATTCACCACCCGGTAGTCGTATCCGGGGGCTGTGATGGGCGGCAACACCAGAAGCGGGTCAGGAGCCGACGAGAACCCCCCATTCCGGGCCGGTGTCCAGGCCATGGGAGTGCGGTTGGGATCCCGGTCTCGCAAGCCGGGCCAGTCCCCCATTCCCAGCTCGTCACCGTAATAAAGACAGGGCATCCCCGGCAGGCTGTAGAGCAGTCCGTGCAGCACACGGTTCGAGCCGGGGTCGCCGTTGAGCAAAGGCGCGAGGCGGCGATTGATCCCCCAGTTGAGCCAGTGGCCCTGGCCCTGATGAAGCCCAGCGCGGATGATCTGGATCACCTCCTCCGGGATCAGATGACCATCCCCGAGCCAGAGCTCGTCATGGTTTCTCAGCGGTAGGGCCCAGCGGCAGCCACCCACAGCGTCCTGGGCATCCTGCAGACACTGACGCAGATGCTCCGTGGATCCGCTGGCGATGGCTGCAAACAAATGGGCGGTGAGAACGAAATTGAACGCACCATGCAGCTCATCGTCCGCGAGGTAAGGCGCCGCCTCATGCACGGGTTGGATCGCTTCGGCCAGCAGCAGAACATCGCGGCCATGGGAATCAACGCGTTCACGCAACCGCTTCAGAAAGGCATGGGTTTCCGGCAACCCCTCGCAGCGTGAATCCTCCTTTTCGCAGAGAAAGGGCACCGCATCCAAGCGGAAACCATCCACACCCCGCTCGATCCAGAAATCCACCACCTCGAGCATCTCGTCCTGCACCAGGGGGTTGTCGTAATTGAGGTCGGGCTGATGACGCAGGAAGCGGTGGAGGTAGTACTGCCCCGCCACGTCATCCCATTCCCAGTTGGATGATTCGAAATGGCGGAACAGCACTGGTGCATCCGCATAACGGTGAGGGTCGTCACTCCAGACGTACACCTCTCGCTCCGGTGTTCCTCGCGATGCCCAGCGAGCTCTCTGAAACCAGGGGTGAAGCGTGCTGGTGTGATTCAGCACCAGATCCATCACCACCTTCAGACCCTGCCCATGGGCTGCGGTGAGAAACCGATGGAAGGCCGCCAGATCGCCCAGCTCGGGATGAATCGCCTTGAAATCGGTGATGTCATACCCACCGTCTTGAAGGGGGGATGGATAGATCGGCGTCAGCCAGATCGCTTCCACGCCAAGCCAGCGCAGATACGGCAGCCGGCTCGCCAGACCCTGCAGGTCTCCAATGCCATCGCCGTTCCCATCGGCATAGCTGCGCACGATCAATTGATAGATCACGGCGCCGTTCCACCACGGCTGCTGCATGGGCATCCTGCTGATGCTCTCTCACACCGTGCTAATGACGACAGAGGCTTCCGTCATCCCCTTCGCAACGGATGCTGGGAAAGACCTGCGAATATTTGACCATTGCAGGGGCACCGTGACCGTTCAGAACGCCGGAACCCGTTCCTTCTCAGCGACGGATCTCGAAGAGCTTCGCGCCCCGGTGATAATGGGAACGACCCACCCGGAGGCCTGGCGCCGGCTTCAGCTGGAGCGCCTCCACACTCTGGTCTGTGATCACGAGCAAGACGTATTGGACGCCCTCGTGCAGGATCTGGCCAAACCAGCTCTTGAAGGGATGGCCGAGGTGGTGACTCTGCTCCAGGAACTGAAGCTGGCCCGCCGAAAGCTTCGCCAGTGGATGCGCCCTCAGTCTGTCCGGGTCCCGCTTGTACAAAAACCAGGCCGCGCCCAGCTGACCCGTGAACCTCTCGGCTGTGTTCTGCTGATCGGCCCCTGGAATTTGCCCTTCAGTCTTACGTTATGGCCTCTGGTCAGCGCGCTGGCGGCTGGCAATACCGCCGTGATCAAGCCATCTGAGCAGGCACCAGCAACAGCGGAACTGATTGAACGACTCATACCACTCCACTTTCCAGATGATGTGGTTCGGGTCGTGAATGGAGACGCCTCAGTCGCAGCCAATCTGGTGCGACTGAAATTTGACCACATTTTTTTCACTGGAGGTGGCCGGATCGGAGCCAAGGTCCTGGAAGGAGCAGCGGCCAATCTCACACCAGTGACCCTGGAACTCGGCGGCAAGAACCCCGCCGTCGTTCTCCCTGGGGCTGATCTGCAGGTCACAGCACGTCGCCTGATCTGGGGGAAAGGTTTCAATGCCGGGCAGGCCTGCGTTGCCCCTGATCACCTGATGGTGGAACGAAGCCTGAAGTCACAATTAGTACAGGCCATCACTGACCAGCGTCGCGCTCTCTACGGCGCGAATCCACTGGAATCAGAACACATGGCTGCTCTGATTTCAGATCGTCACTACGAACGATTGCAAGGCTTGCTCCAAACCGCACAGAACGAGGGACGCGTGCTGCTGGGAGGGGAATGCGATCCAGTGCGCCGCAGGATTGCACCAACCTTGATCAGCATTCATGACGGACGTGATCCGCTGATGGCTGATGAGCTGTTCGGTCCTCTCCTTCCGGTGCTGGAGGTTGATGATCTTGACGATGCCATCACCCGCATCCAAGACGAGGACAAGCCGCTCGCTATCTATCTTTTTGGAGGACATTCAGGCGAGCAGCAGAAACTTCTGCGTTCCACCAGCTCCGGGACTGTCTGTTTCAACGATGTCATCCTGCAGGCGGGTGTTCCGGGCCTTGCCTTTGGAGGCGTCGGAGCCAGCGGCATGGGATCCCATCACGGTGAGGCCGGATTCCGCACCTTTTCCCATGAGCGCTCGGTGCTGAAACGGCCGTTCTGGCTGGATCTGCCCCAGCGGTATCCGCCTTACACACTGAAGCCGAAAACATTCCGTCGCCTTTTGAGCTGACTTTCTCTGACTCGCAGATGAAGAGGGGCTGGCGTCACGCGAGTGGCACCTTATGGTTCGCGCAGCTGTCGGAGACGTATGCGCCGCACCCTCGTAGCACTTCTTGCATGCATGGCCCTGTCGGGCCTTCCTTCAGGTGCAACCACCATCACCGTGAAAGCTGGCGATACCCTCTCCGACATCGCTGAACGCTACGGCGTATCAGTCGGCAGCTTGATGCGTGCCAATGGTCTTCGCAACTCCAATTTTCTTGAAGCGGGACAGACACTGCGTCTCCCCGAGAGCAGAACAGCAGGGAATCGACGGCACACTGTGCGGTCGGGAGACACCCTCGGAGCGATAGCTGTCCGGTACCGCGTGAGTGAGCGTCAATTGATGGCCTTGAACGGCCTCTCCAGCGCGGACTACCTGGAAGTGGGTCAGACATTGCGTCTTCCTGGCGGCGTCACTGCAGGGAGGGGACGGCACACTGTGCAGTCCGGAGACACTCTCGGTGGGATCGCGGCGCGATACCGCGTGAGCGAGCGTCAATTGATGGCTCTCAACGACCTCGCCAGCGCGGATTACCTGGAAGTAGGTCAGACATTGCGCCTACCAGGGGGCGTCGCTTCAGGAGTCAAAGCAGGAAAAGGTCGCCATACCGTGCGGTCTGGAGACACACTCGGTGAAATCGCAGTTCAGTACCGCGTGAGTGAACGCCAATTGATGGCTCTCAACGATCTCGCTAGTGCGGATCACGTGGAAGTGGGACAGAATTTGAAGTTACCCGTCAACGCCGTTTTACCGAAACCCAAAAAAGCCGCCAAAGCCAAGCCTGTTCCAGTGAAGGCCGTTCCCAACGCCTCAAGCCACACAGT
>WTFZ01000177.1:8176-9461 GCA_011523835.1 Synechococcus sp. CO36386bin_29
CCAAAGCCAAGCCTGTTCCAGTGAAGGCCGTTCCCAACGCCTCAAGCCACACAGTGGCGCGTGGACAGACTCTGACCCAGATCGGCAAAGCCTATGGAATCCCTGTGGCATCAATCATCAGCCTGAATTCCCTCGAGAATCCCAACAAGGTCAAGGAGGGAACCAAATTGATGCTGCGGAGCCGGGAAGCCCAACCGTCTGCGACAAAGGAAGTCAGAGACAAGCCTGCATCCGTAGCCAGTTCAAAACCAGACGTGAAGCCAACGACGCAACTTCAGACATCGGCAGCGAAACCAGAAACGAAGGCAACAACCAAAGTCGTCACAGAGACAGCCGTCAGGGTCAAGTCTGCTGACCAGGCCGAGCCAAAAACAAACGCTAAGCCAACAGCAAAACCCAAGCCTGAACCCAAAGCCAAAGCGAAGCCTGTGATCACTGCAAAGGCCAGCACCACCAAGACTCCAACTGAAAGCCAACCGAACGAGGTGGAGTGGAAGACGTACGGTCCCCTCCAGGTGGACTGGGGGAACTGGCAGTTGATGGGAGGCAGTGACGTCGCACCAACACTCAACAGCGATGGTCAGTCCCTCTACGTCGCAGTGAACTGCTCAGCGAGAAAAATCAACGTGACTGGCGTGAACGGAAGCTGGAAGAGCTGGATCGCGCCCCAGAAAAAATTTGAACGCGACCTGTTGAACGATCGCTGCAAAACCGCCAAAGGCTGAGACGCCGATCAAGCTGCGTAATGAAGTGGCCAGGGATGATGGAGAAAACGTCGTCCGCTCTCCTTGATGTAAAGGCGCTGGCTCCCATCATCACTTTCTTGGATCAACTCCTCCTGGACCAACCGACGGGCAAGCCAACCCCAATGAGCAGAGGGTCCCTCTTGATCATTGAGAGCATCACTGAGGTGCCTGGCATCCGTCCCTCGCTCCTCTGAGAGCTTTTCCAACAGGATCTGCGCTTCATCTGACCAGTTCACCAGACGGGACTCCGTCTGGCATCGGTCGCAGCGACCGCAGGGAGGCACCAGCTCACCAACAGAAAGCAGCAGTGCTTGTTCTCTGCATCCATCTCCTTCGGCGACAGCCTCCATGCGACGCAATTGTCGCTGAGCCAGCTCGATCCGATTGCCTTCCTCTGGAGAGACCTTCGACTGAGAGCGACGCAAGGAGGCTTGCATCGCCCAGCCAAGGCTCGTGCGATCAGCGGGTGAGAACAGAACCAAACAGCTCGCCGGCAATCCATCACGCCCCGCTCGACCCGATTCCTGGAGATACCCCTC
>WTFZ01000153.1 GCA_011523835.1 Synechococcus sp. CO36386bin_29
TCCGAATCATCCAGCGGCTGATCAGATTCAGGGTGACGAGGGTGATCACCACCAGTGCCGCCCCACCCATCACGATCTCGGACGGATTGCGATCACTGGTCTGGAATCCTGACGGCCCTGACTGAACCTGCGCGAGTTGTCTTGGCATGCCAAATCACCTGCACAGTGATGCTTTAGCTGTGAATCAGCGTGATTGCTACCAATCGGCGCCGCCGTCCAGGGCCTCCACCCGCAGGGTGTGGTCGTCGCTGGCAATGACCACCACCGGCGTGGTCGCTGGCAGACGACCCTTGATGCTCAGGGCGGGCCTGCGCAGAAGGCTCCCCTTCACGCTCAGTTCCACAAACCCTCGGGTGTCGGTGTCGGCCTCCAGGGTGATCCGGCCCTGCAATCCGATTAGATCCTCACTGTGCACCAGGCTGTCTGCCGTGCGACGGCTGAGCATCCTCAACAACCGGGCGGCTGCCACCCCCATCACGGTGCCGAGCACGAGGGCCACGAGGCTGGCCGGAAGCCAGGTTTCACCGGGAGACAGCACGGTCATCAACACACCGCTGAGTCCGAAGCCCGTCAGCCCGAAGGACCAGAACGGTGTGCTGAACAGAAGCGATAACGAACCGCCTTCGCCATCCACATCACCGCCATCGCTGAGGGAGAGGCTGATGAGCACAACTCCGGCAACGAGGCAGAACAGGTAGGCGCTCAGCATGGCCACGGTGATGACCCGCCCATACTGATCCGATGGATCTCCTCCTGGAACCCCTCAGTCACGCCTTCATGCTCAAGGCGCTGTTGATCAGCGCCCTGGTGGGTGGCGTCTGTGGACTTCTTTCCTGCTACATGACCCTCAAGGGGTGGGCCCTCATGGGCGATGCCGTCTCCCATGCGGTGCTGCCGGGCGTGGTTCTCGCCTACGCGCTGGGGCTTCCCTTCTCTCTCGGGGCCTTCGTGTTCGGCGTGGGCTCGGTGGCCACGATCGGCTTCGTGAAGCAGAAGTCGCGCATCAAGGAGGACACCGTGATCGGATTGGTGTTCACAGGCTTCTTCGCCCTCGGACTCGTGCTGGTGTCGAAGACGCGAAGCAACATCGACCTCACCCACATCCTCTTCGGAAACGTGCTGGGGATCTCCTCCGCCGACATCCTCCAGACCGTCGTGATCTCTTCGGTGGTCATAGCGCTTCTGACGCTCTTCCGCAGGGATCTGCTGCTCTTCTGCTTCGACCCCACCCATGCCCGATCCATCGGGATCCATACCGGAGTGCTGCACTACCTGCTGCTTTCCGTGCTCTCGCTGGCGGCGGTGGCCGGTCTGCAGACCGTGGGCATCATTCTTGTGGTGGCAATGCTGGTGACCCCTGGAGCCACCGCCTATCTGCTCACGGATCGCTTCGATCGGATGACCTGGCTGGCGATCGGCAGCAGTGTGCTGTCGAGTCTTCTTGGCGTTTACGTGAGCTACTGGACTGACAGCTCCACGGCGGGATGCATTGTTCTCGTGCAGACCGGTCTGTTCCTACTGGCTTTCCTGTTGGCACCGCGTCACGGTGTTCTGCGCCAGGGAAACCCTCAGGCCTGAGTGATGACAGGCTCCTCCGTTTCTCTCTCTGTTCATGGAGAATGAATAAGCTCAAGTTTTTATTGCATCCGATGCAATCCCATACCACCCGTTTCAGGCTCAAGAGCGCGATGGCGCTTCTGGGCTTGCTCACCCTGGTGGGGGTCGCCTCGGCCCGAGCTCATCACGTGCCTGGTGATGACCACTCCGGACAGATGCTGTCCGGCCAGCCCGACTCCATGAGCGCTGGGAAGAAGGCCATGTTTGACACCCGGGAGGAAGCTGAGGCCGCTGCCCCCGGTTTTGGATGTAAAGGTGCGCACGCCATGGGCAGCAAGTGGATGCCCTGCGCGTCTCATGGTCATGACATGGGTGGCTGACCTGACCCCATGTCATTGCATGACGATCATCTGAGCGCACCGTGAATCCCCACGGCAAGTTCTGAACAATCAGTTCATCCGATGACATCCGCCATGCGCCTGGTTGCTTCGTTTGTTCTGGCTCTGCTGTGCGGCCTGATGGCACCCCTGTCCGCCAACGCCACCGATGCGGTCCGCGGCGGTCAGATTTTTACCACCAACTGCGCTGCCTGCCATGCCGGTGGCGGCAACATCATCAAGGCGGAGCGCACTCTGCAGGAGTCCGACCTCAAAGCCCATCTCCCCAATTATCTCGGCGGCCATGAGACAGCGATCGTGGCCCAGGTCACTTACGGACGCAATGCCATGCCCGCCTTCGTGGATGTGCTCAGTGAGTCGGAGATCGCCGACGTTGCAGCCTATGTGGAGGACCAGTCGGCCAAGGGCTGGAGCTGACCGTCGAGGCCTGGAATGACCCGCTTTTCCACGGCCTGGGCCATCTTTCAAGGTTTGCTGATCGAGGCCCTCCCCTTTCTTCTCCTGGGAGTGGCGATCGCCGGGTTCGCTCGCTGGCTCGTTCCCCAGTCTGCCTGGGTCAGCCGGCTTCCACGTCATCCTGTTCTCGCACCGATCGTTGGGGCCCTGATGGGTTTTGCGCTTCCGGCCTGCGAATGCGGCAATGTTCCCGTGGCCCGGCGGCTTCTGGCCAGCGGAGCCCCCCTGGGAACAGGCTTTGGCTTTCTTTTTGCCGCACCGGTTCTCAATCCGATCGTTCTGGCCAGCACCTGGGCGGCCTTTCCCGATAAGACCTGGCTTCTCTGGGCACGGCCTCTGGGTGCGTTCCTGATCGCTCTGGCCCTCAGCATGCTGCTGGGCTTGCTCTCTGAATCACGGTTGCTGGAGCCAGCCCTGCTCGAAGAGAGGCGCCTCACACAACCGCTCTCGCGGGTGGGATTGCTTGAGCGCGGCAGTGGTCTGGTGGGGGGCAGGGCATCGATCCCTGAAGCCCCGATCGCTGCCGAGCGGCTGGGAGCTGGAGCCTTGCTCGGCCACAGCACCCGGGAATTTCTGAGCCTGCTCACCCTGCTGGTGCTTGGCAGCGCTCTGGCGGCGGTTGTTCAAACCTGTTTGCCCCGCAGCTGGCTTCTGGCTCTCGGTAGTGCACCCACCCTGTCGGTGATCGCCTTGATGGTGCTGGCTCTGGTGCTGTCGGTGTGCTCCAGCGTGGATGCCTTTCTCGCCCTGGGGTTTGCCGCTCAGGTCACCCCGGGAGCACTGCTGGCGTTTCTGCTTCTCGGTCCTGTCGTTGATCTCAAACTGGCTGGACTCTTCACTGTGCTGCTCACGCCCAGAGCGATCGCCATCACTGCTGTCGCGGCATCGTTGCTGGTGCTGCTGATCGGTCAGTGGGTCAATGTTCTTCAGCTCTGAGTTGTTCGCCGTGTGATGTCTCGTCTGCAACGCCTGCGCCGATCTCCCTGGATGACGCCTCTGGCCTTGGGGCTGTGGGGCTGGCTGTTGCTCTGGAGCAGGGCGTCCGGACGTCTGGATCTGCTTCTCAATGCGGCCTTCCACCCTGTGGTGACAGCAGCCGGGGCTGTTCTGCTGATCCTGGCTCTGATTCAGGGGCGCGCGGTCCGGACCCGCCCTGTAGGACCCGTTCCGCTGGGCGTGCTGCTGTCACTGGGCGTGGCCCTGCTGATGCTGGCCTTCCCCCCGGCCCCCTCCTTCAGTGATCTGGCTGCCAACCGCCAGAACAGTCTTCCCGAGGCCCCTCAGCTCAGTTTTTTCCTGCCTCCCGAGCAGCGCACGTTGACGGAATGGGTGCGTTTGCTGCGCAGTCAGCCCGATCCTGATCTGCATGCCGGAGATCCGCTGAAGATCAGCGGTTTTGTGCTGGAGCGGCCCGGGGAGCCTCCGCAGCTGGCCCGTCTCACCGTGCGCTGCTGCCTGGCAGATGCCACGCCCGCCGGTCTGAGCGTGGACTGGCCGGAGGGAACGAATCCAGTGCCGGATCAATGGCTGGAGATCGAGGGAACGATGACGGTGCAGGACCGAAACGGAGTGCCGACAAATGTGGTGAAACCAACCACCATCAAGCCGATTCCCCGGCCGGCGCGCCCCCTGGAACCATGACCGGTCGATTCGCTGGATCCAAGGAGCGTTGGCTTGCGGCCAGCCTGATGCTGCTGGCTGGGGTGGCATTGCTGCAGCAACAGCTGCTGGCGCGGAGGCCACCCCGTTTGCTGTCGGTGGCGGTGCAACCGCTCCGCTCCGGTGCCGCTGCTCTGGATGTGACGTTCAGCCGGCCGATGGATCGTGCCACGGTGGAGGAAAGTTCCCTGGATCCCAGGGTTCCCCATCGCTGGTTCGGCCGGCAGAACCGGATGCGTCTGCTTCTGGAGTCTGGCGATCCTGTGTCGGGTCCTCTGCGTCTGGATCTGCGTGGCCGTGACCTGCGCCGCCTGCCGATCCAGGCGCAACCGCTGTGGTGGGATCCCCGGCCGTTTCTGCTGGCCGTGGCGCCCGGGACCGACGGTGAGCGGCTGCTGATGCGGCAACGCGATGGTCGCTGGCGTGCACTGATGCCGCCGCAGCAGCGCATTCTCCAGGTGGAACCCCTCGGTAACGGCAGTGGTGTGGCGGTGGTGGGGGATGACTCGGAGATCACCCAGCAGGTGCTGTTCCGCCGCATCGATCAGCGCTCCCTGAGTGGGGTGTCGTCGGGGCTGGGCGACCCTGATCTGGGCCCGCTGGACACCTTGGAATCGGGTTCACTGTTGTTCGCTCATCTCAGTGCCAATCAGCGCGGTGATCTGCTGATTCAGCTCGGTGGGTTTGAACCCGGGAGTGATCGGATCTGGATCCTTGAGCAAGGCTCTGAGCGTCGTCGCCTTGCGCTTGAGGCCAGCGGTGCCCTGCGCTTGCTGCCGGATGGCACGGGCCTTGTGCTGCCCTCCTTCGATGGGCTTGAGCTGCTGCCTCTGGACTCCAAGCAGGGCGCCACCCCACAACAGACCCTGCCTGGCAGCCGCGAAGTGCAGGCGTTCTGTTCTGGATCCGGGCGCGCGGTGCTGGTGCGTCACTGGCCTGATTACCGACGCTCGGTTGAGATGGTGATTCCCGGACGCCCTCCGCGCCAGGTGTGGATCGGCGAGGCCGGTGTGATGGCTGCCGCCTGCGACAACGGAGGCGAGAGATTGTGGCTTGTGTTGCGTGAAGCGGGACAGCAGGCCCGGGACCGGCTCCTGTTGCTTGATGCCAAGGGCAACACTCTTCTCAGTCGTGCGCTCGGCGACTGGCGCCTCAGTTCGGGCGCTCAACTCGACTTTGATCCGGTCAGCGATCAGCTGCTCACGGTGGTGCGCCGTCCAGGGGAGGACGTGGGCCGGGTGGCGTTGATCAGTGGAGACACGTTGGATCTGAGTCTTCTTGATCAACCGGCAGTGCTGGCCCGTTGGCTTCCGAGCGGTGGCGCCTGGGCTGCCAGATCCAGAGGGCCTCGATAGCTTGATGGGAATCGTTCTCATGATGGATGGGGACTGCTCCCCTGATCGCCGACTCGGTCTCGGCTGCTTTTGACGAACGCGTCGTTCTTCAGGACGTGTCTCTGACACTCCAACCAGGCACGCTCACGGCCCTGGTGGGTGCGAATGGTGCTGGGAAATCCACCCTCCTGCATCTGTTGCAGGGGCAGTTGTCCCCCACAAGCGGTCGGGTGCTCTGCGATGGCCTGCCTGTGCAGAGATGTCGCGATCAAGTGGCCCTCATGCCCCAGCGCGGACGGATTGACTGGTCGTTTCCGATCACGGTGCGGGAGTTCGTGGATCTTGGATCGGTGCGATCCAGGTCCTATGGCTGTTGCGACACGGAGGCGGCACTGCAGCGGGTCGGTCTCGCAGCCCTGGCCGGTCGTCGCCTGGATGCCCTGTCCGGAGGCCAGCAGCAGAGAGCTCTGCTGGCGCGAGCGCTGGTGCAACCGTCCCGGGTGCTGCTGCTCGATGAACCCTGTGCTGCCATTGACCCCCCCTCGCGAGCGCAGTTGCTCCAGCTGATGCGGCAGCTGGCTGATGCGGGCCAGACTTTGCTGGTGAGCAGTCATGACTGGGGATCGGCCCTCGATCAGTACGACCGGGTGATCGTGCTCGATGGACGCGTGCTGGCGGACGGAACGCCTGATCAGATCAGACGCCGGCTCGGTGATCAGCTCGATCCCGGAGCGCACTGCCATGACTGAGATCGATCTCTGGCTTGTCCCCCTGTTGATGGCTCTGCTGGTTGGCGTGCTCTGTCCGGTGACCGGCACCCTGCTGGTCACCCAGAGGCGAGTGTTGCAGGCGAATCTCATCTCCCATGCCGTTCTGCCGGGCGTTGCTGTGGCCGTGGCGTTCGGATTGGATCCTGCGATCGGTGGCGTGCTGAGCGGCCTGCTGGGATCCCTTCTGGCAGAACGGTTGCAGCGGGGTCAGTCGGCTGGCCAGGAAGCGGTGATCAACACCGTGCTGGCTGGATTTCTCGGGCTGGGCGTACTGCTGATTCCCCTGCTCAATCTGCGCCTGGATCTGGAGGGCTTGCTGTTCGGCGATCTCCTGATCGTGGACTGGTCGGATCTGACCCGAGTGCTGGTGGCGGCCGCGGCCATGGGGTTGCTGTTGCTAGCGCGCTACCGCCAGCTCGTGTTTCTTGGCGTGGATCCTGAAGGTGCGCAAGCCTCTGGATTGCCAGTGCGCAGTTTGCAATTGATGCAGTCTCTGGTGACCTCGATGGTGATTGTCAGTGCGATGGCAGCTGTCGGGGTGATCCTGGTGATTGGTCTTCTTTGTGCACCTGTGCTGCCCGGCTTGCGTCGGGTGGGCAGTCTGAGAGCGGCCATGGTGCAGTCCGCCGGTATGGGACTGGCCGTCAGTGCCATTGGTTTTTTGCTGGCGGTGCCTCTGAACCTGCCTCCTGGCCCTTTGATCGGGGTGGTGTGCATGGCGCTTTTATGCCTGCCGAAGCTGACGTTGCAGTGGAGACCTGCATGGACAAGGCAATGAGAATCATTATCATTTTGTTTGAGCTGTCGCGATCGTCTTGTTCGTCCCTCTTCTTCCTTCTGCGTCCGGGGTGTTGATTGCTGCAGCCGCTTCGGCTCCCACCGTGGTCGCTGCGGATGGAGTGCTTTGCGACATCACCAAAAAACTGGTGGCCGATCAGGCCAGGGTGGTCTGTCTGATTCCACCCGGTGCCGATCCCCACACCCTGGCCCTGCGTCCGGCTGATCGCACCAATCTCAGTAAGGCCAATCTGGTTCTTCTCAACGGCTACAACCTCACCCCGGCACTGAATGGCGTCAAAGCAGGTGGCTCTGTGGTGTCGATCGGTGAGATCGCTGTACCGAAGAATCCGGTGAAGGATCCGCATCTGTGGCACGACGCGTCCAATGCGGCGGCCATGGTCAACACCACTGCATCAACGTTGAAGCCTTTGTTTCAGGGGCAGCAGGACAGCGCCATCAATCGCAGGCGGGCATCGATGGACTCCGTCTTGAAGGCCCTGGGAACCTGGACCGGAGCTCAGATCCGCACGGTTCCTGAAGCGCAGCGTGTTCTGGTGACCAGCCATCGCGGCTTCTCCTTTCTGGCCAAGCGCTACGGAGTCCGTGAACTTCCGGTGATTGACGAGTACGCCACTGGTGGTCGGATGCGTCCTTCCAGCCTGCGTGCCATCAGCAAGGCCATCAAGGCTTCCGGCACCAAGGTGATTTTCCCCGACGCGTTACCTCCTTCGAAAACGATGCGTCGCATCAGCCGTTCCAGCGGTGTGCCTCTGGCCAAGCAACCGCTGTTCGGTGAGGGGCAGGCCCCTGGGAAAAGCCTGATTCAGACGGCCACCGGCAACGTCTGCAATTTCGTGGAGTCCCAGGGTGGACAGTGCGATCAGAAGACGGCCGATCAGCTGCAGACGCGGTGGGCCGCGATCAACTGATAAGGATCAGAAACTGAAACTGGTTTTGATCAATCCTCCAAGTTGATTGAAGGATTGGTCAGTTGGAGTTTGTTGGCCAAACGGACGACTTAGGTAAAACACCGCCGGTGTGACGCTGATGTTGTCCGTCACCTGAAACTGGTACCACCATTCCCAGACGTAATTGCCATCACGCGGGGTCCCTCCGTTTTTGAGTTCAGTCGCAAAGATCGGCTGGCCAACGGCCATCCCCGCTTGATTCCCCTTCAGAAAAACGTCACTCCATTCCAAAGCGACCGTCCAGGATTGACTGGCTGTGACCAGATCAGATGGGTTGATATCCGTTAAACGGTTCACGTCGTAGGACGTTGCGTTGTAGCCCCATCCGGCACTGATCGAAGGAATCCAACCACTCTCTTGTGGCTGCCAGTAACCACCAAGGCCGAAGGCCGATGTTGTGCCTGGGTTCTCGTAACTATCCAGCGCAAATTGTGTTCCGAACACCAGAAGGCCATTCGGTTCGGCCTTTTGATTGGTGTTCTGGATTGAGGAATAAATGGCTGCAATGCCCCACTGTTCCTGTTGGTAGCCGATCTGCACGGTGCCTGTGCTGCCTGCTCCAGCTGTGCCGATCCCACCCTCAGAGGGATTGGAACTGTTGGCCGATGCTGCGACGTAATTCACTGCTGCGCTGAATCCGTTGCTGCTCCAGGTGATCCCTGCGCCGGCTCCCAGATTCTTGTTGTAGGCCCCTGGAGCGCCATTCAGTGTTGTGACGTCGAGAACGGTTTCCGATGGATAGACGCTGGGCCAGATCCCGAGCATGTCTTCCTGGCCGACGAGGCCACCCACCGTCACGAGCAAGGTGTCGCCAACCGGGAATGAGTAATACAAACGATCGAGCACCACATTGTTTGGATCATCACCTTCTTGAAAGGCTGTTTCCAGGGTGGACAGAGGAAGGAATGCGCCGCCGAAGACATTCTTGTCACCATCGAAATTGCCAACGCGCAGGATCGTGATCAGGTTGTCTTTTCCGGTGAAACTCGTGTTCAGCGTCAGTTGAGTGTCGTAGTTGAACGTTGTCGCACCAAACTCTTGATTTGCACGGTTTCGATTGGCAGCGGGTTGCTCGCCTGTTGCATTCGCATCACCTCCGAAGACGTTGGCGCCAATCACGAAGGTTGTCAGTCCTTCCAGTTTGGTGGTGGTGGAGAACTGAGTCGCCTCCAGTTCGCCCACGCGGGCTTCCAGACCGT
>WTFZ01000195.1 GCA_011523835.1 Synechococcus sp. CO36386bin_29
CGACGGGCCAGAGAGGCCACTGAAACTTCATCAAAGGAAGCCAGACGCTCCGGCGTGATCGACATTCAGAGCGAGGACGCTTTGGTCATTGTGCCTGGCGCCTTCGACGAAAGACTGACGTAGGTTTCGGATACGGGGGGTTAGCTCAGTTGGTAGAGCGCTGCGATCGCACCGCAGAGGTCAGGGGTTCGAATCCCCTATCCTCCATAGAGATAGATCCGTGGGCGTGATGAACTGGACGTCCGATGCTGAGAAAGCCCTCCGCGAAGTCCCTTTCTTTGTCCGTCCAGCGGTTCGTCGCAGAATTGAATCCATGGCATCAGATCAGAAACGTGATCTGATCGACTGCGATTTTTATCAGGAAGCGAGGTCCCAGTTCGCAAGGCGTTCGTAATGCACCTCCGAATGCTGACCCGTCGCAGCTTTCGTCCTCTGCTGATGACCCTGCTTGGATTCGCCGTATTCGCTTCGATTCCGGTGCGACCTTCCGCACTACTCACATACGTGTTGATTTTGATGGCCGGTGGTCTGGCCCGTCGCTGAGAACAGCCCGGGAAGGACGTCCTGAGGGGTTATGCGGTAAAAGAGAAGTTGAAAAGACTTCGGTTAATGTCTCAGTCCAAACGGGAACAGGTGGTCAGTCACCTCCGCTACATCCGCCAGGAATTGCGCGAAATGCATCAAGGCGTCATGGAAGACGGCCTTCTCCCGGAAGCCGGTGAGGTTCGAGGCGTGATGGCGCAAATGGAAGCGCTGCTTGAACTTCTCGAAGGCAAGAGCTCACGCAAAGCCAAGGTTGAATCCGACTGAATTCATTCGCCTCTTGCCAAAGCATCGGGTTCAAGCTTTCGTGCGCCAGTCCCCATCAACCGACCCGGGCTGTGCCCGGGTTTTTTGTGCGCACTCCAAAATGTAGTGCTTGATCAAGGCCAAAGCACCAGGAATGGTGTAAAAATTCGCTGGCAGGACTTAGGCCGGGTGATGGGGATCATCAGTGAGTCACCCTGCCACTTCTCTGGGCTGCAACGTTCATGACTGTGCGTCTTCAGTCAACTCAGCTTCAACGAAGCCTTGGGGAGGCATCGACTCGATTGGATCGTTGGGCGACCAATCCTTGGCGTCGTGCCTCCTTGCTCCTGATCGCCTTGACAGGAAGTTTCATGCTCGGAAACGGAATTCCCGCCGTTTCCGGCTCGCTCAATCTGATGGATCCACTGGCCTCAGTGATGAGTGTGGGAATTCTCGAGGTGATGGTGCGCGTCAGACGTCACTGGGCCAGGGATCACCAGAGTCATCTTGGCCGGCAGCTTCTTGACATGATCCGGATCGGCCTTCTCTACGGGCTCCTGCTCGAGGGATTCAAGCTGCTTTGACGCACTGAACGGCACGAGAGTGAACGGACAAAACCAGAAACGATCCATACCCTTTGTATAGATCTGCTGGACTTCTGGCCATGGCTGGCGAGCGTTTCTATCTCGAGCTTGAGCCCCCTGAAGAACGCCTGCGCCACGCCCCCCACGTGGTGATCGTTGGCGGTGGTTTCGCTGGAGTCAGAGCCTGCAAAGCATTGGCCAATGCCGACGTTCGAATCAGCCTGATCGACAAGCGTAACTTCAATCTGTTTCAGCCGCTTCTTTACCAAGTGGCCACCGGCCTGGTGTCCCGAGGAGATGTGGCAACACCTCTACGGCAGCTTGTTGGACGGCAGCGCAATGTGCAAGTGCTGCTGGGTGAAGTGACCCAGATCAACCCTGAAGGCAAACAGATCGTTTTCAACGGCAAGGGCTACGGCTACGACTATCTCGTTCTGGCCACCGGTTCAGGCAGCACCTTCTTCGGCCATGAAAACTGGCGCACCTTTGCGCCACCGATGAAGATCCTCGAACACGCTGAAGAGATCCGCCGGCGCCTGTTGATGGCGATGGAGCAGGCGGAGCAGACCCCTGACCCGGAAGCGCGTCGCTTCCTGCAAACCGTCGTGATCGTGGGCGGTGGCCCGACGGGCTGCGAAATGGCAGGCGCCACCTCGGAACTCATGCGCAATGCCATGCGCCGTGAGTTCCGCCAGCTCAATCCAGCCGACACACGAATCATCCTGGTGGATCCCGGCGACCGGGTGCTGAGAGCGATGCCGGAAGCACTGTCGACAGCGGCCCAGGAAACCCTTGAGGCCCTCGGCGTGGACATGCTCTTCAAGGGTCGGGTGCAGACGATGCAGCCCGGAGAAGTGACCGTGGGAACTCCCGATGGAGACCAACGCATTCAGGCCGCCACTGTGATCTGGACAGCCGGTGTGCGCCCCTCCCATCTCGGAAAGAAGCTGGCCGACGCCATCGGCTGCGAAACCGACCGGACCGGACGGGTGATCGTGGAACCGGACTTCTCCGTGCAAGGACACCCGGAAATCCGCGTGGTTGGTGATCTCTGCTCTTACAAGCACACCAAGGACGGCAACCCCCTGCCGGGGATGGCGGGTCCCGCCACTCAGGCCGGCGGCTTCGTTGGCAAAGACATTGCCGCCATGGTGCGCGGACAATCGCGCCCAACGTTCAGCTGGTTTGACTTCGGCAGCATGGCCGTACTCGATCGGGTAGACGCAGTGGCCGATCTGCGCGGTTTCAAGTTCAAAGGAAGCATCGGTTGGCTGCTCTGGGCTGCCGCCCACCTCGCCTTCATGCCCGATCGGGAAAACCGCTACACCTTGCTGATCAAATGGATCTTTGCAGTGGTGTCGCAGTCGAGAGCATCGATGCTGCTCACGGGGATGCCCAGTCAGCACATGGGACTGGATGCCCCAGATGCTGCATTCCCAATGCAATCTGGCTCTGGCCCCTCGATCGCTGAACCCGGTGCTGCACTGAGGGCCGCAATGGATTACTACTCCAATCAGGTTTCTGGGCTGCCCACTCAGAGCGGAAGCGGAGACTCAGCAGCCGCCATCAAATAAAGCAGCGCCATCCGGATCGGGATGCCGTTGCGCACCTGATCCTCCACGCGATTGGCGCTCAGATCATCGAGAAGGGCACCGCTCATCTCCACACCCCGGTTCACCGGGCCAGGGTGGAGCACCGGAATCGCAACCTGGCAAGCCTGCAGCCGCTCATGGCTGAGCCCGAAGTCGCGGTGATAGCGATCCAGACTGGTGAGCATGTGCTGACGCATGCGCTCCTTCTGCAAACGCAAGGTCATCACCGCATCGGCTCCGGCCAGCGCATCATCAAGATTGCGCACCACGGTCAACGAGCCCCGATCGGCAACGGGGTCTGTGGCTTGTCCCGGCGGCGGCTGGGCAACGAACTGCGCAAAGGCCTCAGGCACCAGGCTTGGCGGACCGCAGAGAATCACATCCGCGCCACAGGCGGTGAGGGCCCAGAGATTGGAGCGCGCCACCCGGGAGTGGAGGACATCGCCCACGATCACAATCCGGCGTCCGCGCAGAGCCTCAGGCAATGGGTGACTGGGGTTGAAATGCTGCGCCAGGGTGTAGAGATCAAGCAGTCCCTGGCTTGGATGGCTGTGCAGGCCATCGCCCCCATTGAGCACCACGGTGCGCTCACCCGTGCGTTCGAGGGCTTCGGCCAACTGCCTGGGCACACCTGTGCAGCGGTGTCGCACCACCAGCACATCCGCGCCCATGGCCACATACGTGCGTGCTGTGTCGAGCAGAGACTCTCCCTTGCTGAGCGAGCTGCTGGAGGGCGAGAAGCTGGAGACGTCGGCAGACAACCGCTTGGCAGCCAGCTCAAAGCTGCTGCGCGTGCGGGTGCTTGGTTCGAAGAAGAGTGTGGCCACCAGCCGCCCCTGAAGCGCCGGCAGCCGCCGCGCGCCAGTGACCGGCATCGCGCTGAACCGATGAGCCAGCTCCAGAACAGCCGCGTAATCCTCCCTGGAGAAGGTGGAGAGATCGAGAATGTGGCGGTGGGTCCACGCGCTCAACTGGGCGTCCGCTCACTCTTCTGAAGCTTAGTGGCAGGAGATTCAATCGCCCAGGCGGCACTGGGGTGGTAAGCGGCTTGCAGCAGCGGCTTTCGGTCTCCCTTGGCCCGTTTGCTCACACTGCGGCTGGCTTGGAGATACCAGCGCCACGGCCATTCCTGCGCTCTGGCAATCCCGATACGAGTGGTGGTGACCAGCGCCAGATCCTGCAGCTCCGAAGGACGAGGAGCGATCCAGAGATTCTTCCCGGAGCAGGCGGAACAACCATCCATCTGCCGATCGATCCCGAAGCGACGGGCCAGCAGCCCAGGTCCCGCTGCCACACGCTCAGGCTCACCAGGCAGCGCCACGGCACGGAGCAAAACGCCATTGGCCCAATCCGCTCGATCAGTCACCACATTCACGCAGTGGTGGATGCCGTAACTCACATACACATAAAAACGCCCTGGCTCACCGAACAGGGTTTCGTTTAGCGGTGAACGGCGGCGGTAGCCATGGCAGGCGGGATCGTCCTGGGAATAGGCCTCCGTTTCCACCACCACGCCCCAGAGCAGACTGTCATCGGGTTGGCGTTTCACCAACTTGCAGCCCACCAGGTCAGGAGCAACGACCTCCGCTGGACGGCAAAAGAAGGAATGCGGCTGGGGAGAAAACTCTGAAAAAGCGATCACCATCCCTCCAATGCATCGTTTCCAGTCTTCCGAAGTGGTGACAGGGAAGCAGACTGCCGCCAGGCTTCAAATCAATCCCCATGCTCGCTGCGATGAACGCCTCAATCCAGGCACGCCGCGACTTTGTTTTCCTGGTTCTAGCGGGATTGTTTCTCGGCACCCTGGGGATGCTCAACATCCTCGGGCTCACTCGCTTCCTCGAACTGGGGCACATTGGGTCGTGGCCAATCGTGGTAGCCGTTGGCGCCTTGCCTTATCCGATCACATTTCTGTGCACGGATCTGATCAGTGAGTTGTGGGGTGAGAAGAGAGCCGGCCAGGTGGTGTGGGTTGGCCTGCTTCTCAACGGCTGGGTCGTGCTGATCCTCTGGCTGGGCGGCTTGCTCCCCGGTGTTGAAGGAGCCCCGGATTCCACATTTTTCGAAATCCAGAGACTGGCCTTCGGCTCCGTGTCGGCCTCCATGGCGGCGTATCTCACCGCCCAGTTCGTAGACGTCCGCCTTTTCCACTTCTGGAAACAGTTCAGCGGCGGAAGGGCTCTCTGGCTGCGCAACAACGGCTCAACCCTGGTGAGTCAGCTGGTGGACACCAGCGCTGTGGTGCTGATCAGCCACTACGCCTCTGGCGTTCTGCCCGTTCGTCCCGGTGAACCCGTGGCTCCGCAGCTGGTGTCGTTCATCGCCAGTGGTTACCTCTTCAAGGCCATGGCCGCAGTGATCGACACCATGCCTTTCATCTGGCTCACCGGCTGGCTGCGCCAGTGGTTGGCCGTGCCTCGCACGGGCAGCGAAATCGGCGGAGATCACGATCCCACCATGCAGGGCATGACACCTGGCTCATCCCTGCCAGGCTTAGAGAAATAGATGCGATCGGATGGACGCCGCCCTCTCCGGATTCAACCTGGGCACGGTTCTGCTCTTCGGCAGTGGCCTGTTCGTGCTGGCCACCCTCTTCTTCGGCACCAGGGGTGGTTACTACAACACTGATCAGTACGACGGCAACGGCACCGCCCACTGAGCGCCAGGATCACTGTCAGTCGTGAAACGGCCATGACCTCTTCGCTCCCGGGCCCGGTGGATCACACCGATTCCATTCGTCTGGCCCTGCATAGCTGGCCGGACGTGGACCGTTACTTGCAAACGTGCAAAGGGGTGATCATCCCCCTCGGTTCCACCGAGCAGCACGGTCCCACCGGCGCCATCGGCACCGATGCCCTCACCGCAGAAGCCGTGGCACTGGAACTGGGACGACGCAGCGGTGTGCTGGTCACCCCCGTCCAGTCCTTCGGCATGGCCGAACACCACCTGGGTTTTGCCGGCACCATGAGCCTCCAACCCGCCACGCTTTTAGCGGTGCTCCATGATCTTGTTTTGTCTCTGGCCACCCATGGATTCGAGCGGATCCTGGTGGTGAATGGCCATGGTGGCAACATGGCCACCACCAGGGCCGCCTTTGCCCAGGCCTATGGCACCGCGGCCAGCCGCGGCCTGGAGGTCGCTCCAAGGCTGCGCTGCAAGCTGTCCAACTGGTTCATGGCCGGCCCAGTGATGCGGAGGGCTCGCGAGCTTTATGGCGACCGTGAAGGTCAACACGCCACCCCAAGCGAGATCGCCGTCACCCTGCATCTACACGACAACCTCATCGCCAAACAGCGCCCGCTGCCGGAAGCGGCCCCCTGCGGATCCATTCATGGACCAGCCGATTTCCGCCGCCGCTATCCCGACGGGCGCATGGGCTCCGATCCTTATCTTGCAAAACCGGAACACGGCCTAGAGCTGTTGAACACAGCCGCGGAGGCGTTGCGCGAAGATCTCAGCACTTTCCTTACCGCCGCATGAGCAACATCACGGCCGACGACGTGCGCAAGGTGGCCCACCTGGCCCGGCTCGATCTCCCTGAGGACACCATCGCCACCTACACGGGTCAACTGGAGAGGATCCTGGACTATGTCGACCAGCTGCAAGCTGTTGACACCGAAGGAGTCCCAGCAACCACACGCGCCGTGGAGGTGGTCAATGTCACCCGAGAAGACATTGTCAAACCCACCGAAGTGAGAGAGGCACTGTTGGATCAGGCCCCTCTTCGGGAGGGAGATTTCTTCCGGGTTCCGAAGATTCTCGCCGACTAAGTCAGGGTGAATGAGGCCGGCGTGGCTGGGTTTTGATGGCGATACGGTCCACAAAACCCAACCAGCGGCGTCTCAAGGAGCGACCGGGAATGAAGCGGGCAGCACGGCGCATCTTTCCGCTGCGATGTTTGTGGCTGCGAACGCCCACGAGGATGTCGTAGAGAAAGTTGGCGCCATCCGCACGGGTTTCGAAAATTCCAAGTCGTTGGGGTGACCCTTTGGAGTCAAGCAGTGACTTGGTGGCCTCATAGGCCGGTTTGTACTCAAACCAGGGCACTGAAGGCCAAAGATGGTGAACGAGGTGATAGTTCTGACCCATGATCAGCCAATTCATCACCCTGCCTGGGTAAATCCGGGCGTTCGTCCAACGATTTCTCGACGTGAAGGGACGATGAGGCAAATAGTCGAAGAACAGGCCAAGGGTGACTCCCACCATCAGAGCCGGCGCGAACCAGCAATTGAAGATGAAGGGAAGGAAATCAAAGGTGATCGCGGCGGCAACGATTGTGAAAAACACAGCTCGTTCGAAACCCCACTGCATCAGTTCCCAGCGTTTCCAGAGTTTGCGCTGAAAGAAAAAAACCTCGTGATAAAAAAATCTGGGAGCGATCAGCCACAGCGGCCCGAAGGTGCTCACGATGTGGTCGGGATCGTTCTTCGGATCGTTGACATGGGCGTGGTGCTCGAGGTGCACCCGGGTGAAAACCGGAAAACTGAAACCCAGCAACAACGCCGACCCATGACCCATCAGCTGATTCACCCAGGGCACGGGATGGGCTGATTTATGGCAAGCATCGTGAACAACTGTTCCTTCCAGGTGCAATGCCAGAAATCCTGTGATCAAAAGCACCGGCAAGGGCCAGCCGGCAGCAAACCACCCCCAGATGGTCAGCGCAGCAAGGGCATAGCCACCCAGGAAGAGGCCCACCGTGGGGTTCCAGGCCGCAGGAGGGTCAACGAACTCTTTGGGGACAGACCGCCAACGAACCTCCGCAGTCGGCATTTCAGGTTGTGCGAAAGCCTGGGTCATTCAGCGAAGGAGCGTCAGCTGACTGCTACGAGCCACCAAATTAGAGAAAGGGATGCCCACCGGGGGACTTGAACCCCCACGACCGAAGCCACTGGTACCTAAAACCAGCGCGTCTACCAATTCCGCCAGATGGGCAAGGTTGCAATTTTAGGTGGCGACCCAGAATGGCTTCAGTCCTGGACTCCGCGATGCTGGCCACCCTTGCAGGAGATCTTTGTCTGGTGTCAGGCCTTGCGGTGCTGATGCTTCCGTTGCTGGTCACAGAACTGAGTCGGCCCCGCGATGGACTCTGGGGCGCCGTGGTTCTACTGCTCGGGCTTGTGCTGGTGACCAGCAGCGACCGCCTCCGGGGAGCACCGATGCTGGCGGTGGCTTGCGCAGGTCTGCTGATCAGCCGCCTCGGAAGCGAAGTAGCTCAAGCCCGCTGGCAGCAGCTGAGTCCCGAAGAGCAGCAGCGCTTGAAATCCAGTGAGCGCTGGTCCACCAGCCTGCAGCAGCTCTCTGTAACCCTCTCCACGCTGCTGAGCAAGTCCGGCCAGGCCCTGGGCAGCCTTAAACCCAAAGCACCAGCGGCTGACCGCCCTGAAGGCAGCAGCCGCACAGGCAAGCGCTGGGTCAGGCCCGAACCGTTGGCCGATGCAGGAAAAACCGAAGTAGTGAACGCTGAAGCACCGGAACAAAAAGCACCGGAACCGATCGAGCCTGACCCAGAAGCCGCAACCCCACCCAGCGAAGACGGATAATTCCGGTTGCAGCTGCCCCAACGTGAGCAAGGAGACCCGCGACGCCGCCGAGGGACGTCCCTCCTACAAGGACACGCTCAACCTGCTGCAGACAGGCTTCGGCATGCGCGCCAATGCCGTGAAGCGTGAGCCGGAACTGCAGGCCTTCTGGAAAGACCACGGCATCGACGGCGAGCTGGGCCTGAACAACAGCGGCCCAACCTTCACCCTCCATGACGGCCCGCCCTACGCCAACGGTGCTCTGCACATGGGGCATGCCCTCAACAAGGTGTTGAAGGACGTCATCAACAAATATCAGGTGTTGAACGGGCGGCGAGTGCGCTACGTACCGGGCTGGGACTGCCACGGTCTGCCGATCGAGCTCAAGGTGCTGCAGTCGATGGATCAGGAGCAGCGCAAGGCGCTGACACCGATCAAGCTGCGTAAAAAAGCCGCCGCCTACGCCCGCAAACAGGTGGATGGCCAGATGAAAGGCTTCCAGCGCTGGGGCATCTGGGCCGACTGGGAGCAGCCCTATCTGACCCTGCAAAAGGAGTACGAATCGGCTCAGATTCGGGTGTTTGGCGAGATGGTGCTCAAGGGGCACATCTACCGGGG
>WTFZ01000042.1 GCA_011523835.1 Synechococcus sp. CO36386bin_29
ACGTCGAACCATCCCCGCTGAGGCGCGCGTCCTACAGCGATCGTCATGAGAGGAGAACGGTGCGGTTACCCGCAGGCTGTGGGATACCAGGCGACCTTAACAATCTCAACGGGTCGTTCGGGGGAGATCGGAATCAGCTGAAATCCGTTGTATTGGAGCGTTTCTTCGGCCTTTCTTTCGATTTTTTCAGGGCCTTTTGTGGCAGACCTTGATGGGAACGCCGATGTGAATGTCTGACCGTTCAAAATGAGTGCTGTTTCAAGGCTTCGATGGCCGCTGAACTGCTCGAACAGCCGGTGTTGGGATCGCGACGCCTCTCCAACGTTCTGGTTGCCCTGATGGTCACGATCGGAGGGGTTGGATTTCTTTTCGCTTCTCTTTCCAGCTATCTCGGGCGCGATCTGTTGCCCCTCGGACATCCGGCTGGGTTGGTGTTCGTCCCTCAGGGCTTGGTGATGGGGCTTTACAGCATTGCGGCGGCACTTCTGGCCACTTACCTGTGGGCGGTCATCGCCATTGATGTCGGTTCCGGTTCCAATCGTTTCGATAAACAAGCTGGGGTTGTGACCATCTCCCGCCGCGGATTCCGCAAGCCGATCAGTGTTGAGATTCCTCTGAAGGATGTTCAGGCCGTGAAAGTTGAAGTCCGTGACGGCTTCAACACACGCAGACGCGTGTCCCTGCGCGTCCAGGGGCGGCGTGACATGCCCCTCACGCGTGTCGGTGAACCTCTGCCCCTTGCTCAGCTGGAGCAGGATGGAGCAGAGCTCGCCCGTTTTCTCGGTGTGAATCTCGAAGGTCTCTGATTGATTCCATGCTCAACCGTTCCTGCCGAGCCCTGATCACCCTGGCTCTGTGTCTTCCATTGCTGGTGAGTTGTGCTTCCACCACCACCGCATCCGTTCCTCAGGGGTGTCAGCAGGCTGCGAGTCCATGTCTTCAAGGAAAGGCCAGCGTCGCGTTAGAGACCAGCAAGGGAACAATCACCCTTGAGCTCGATGGCGATGCCGCTCCCCTCACATCCGGAAATTTCGTTGATCTCGTCAAACGCGGTGTGTACAACGGCACCGTGTTTCACCGGGTGGTTCGGGATCCCGTTCCATTTGTGGTGCAGGGCGGTGATCCAGCCTCAAGCGACCCCAAAACACCCAAGGTTCAGTACGGCACCGGCAGCTTCATTGATCCCGAGAGCGGTCAGGCCAGGTTCATCCCTCTTGAACTGTCTTTTGAAGGTGAGTCAGAACCCCGCTATGGACGGGTTGTGAGCAATCCCAGTGAACTGCTTCAGCTCAAGCTCGGCCATGAAACCGGTGCTCTGGCCATGGCTCGATCACAATCTCCCGACTCGGCGAGCTCCCAGTTCTATATCGCCCTCAAGCCTTTGCCTGAGTTGGATGGCCGTTATGCAGTGTTCGGCAGAGTCACGGATGGACTCGAGGTGGTGGACGCCATCCGGCAGGACGACACCATCATCGAAGCCAGGCTTCTGACACCCGGACTCTGAGTGATGCGCGGATGATCTCAGGCCGGAACTCTTCCGCCTGAGATCGACGCTTTCAAGAGTTCTGTGTTGACACCGGAGGCCCGCTCAAGGGCCACTTTTCCTGTGCGGGCGATTTCCTGAATGCCGTACGGAGTCATCAACCGCTCCAGTGCAACCAGTTTGCCGGGATCTCCTACGACTTCCAATGTCAGGGCATCGTCGGCTACATCCACCACCTTGGCCCGGAACACCTGTACGAGTTCAAGAATGGCGCTGCGCTGGCTGGCTGGTGCGGCAACCTTCATCAGCATCAGCTCTCTCTCCACCGCGGGTCGCTGCGATAGGTCAAGCACCTGGAGAACATTCACCAGCTTGTCCAGCTGCTTGGTCATCTGCTGAAGGGTCTGCTGATCACCCTCCACCACCATCGTCAGTCGCGATCGTCCGTCTGCTTCTGCCGGGCCCACGGCCAGGCTGTCGATGTTGAAGCCTCGCCTGGCAAATAGACCGGCAATACGGCTGAGGGCACCGGATTCATCTTCCACCAGAACCGACAGGGTGTGCTTCATGCCTGTTGCTTGATCCCGGATGCGTGTTCGTGTCCCAAATTACGGTCCAGCCAGTGCAGCAGCACCTGATGAAACTGTTCGGGCGATTCATCATGGGGGCAGTGTCCGCTGTTTTCCAGCACTTTGAGGCCGATCCAGGGATGGTGCTCATGGACACTCTTGCCGATGGGCAGAGGCACGAAGCGATCGTCGTGGCCCCAGAGCAACAGCATCGGTGGGGCCTGTGGGCTCTGGCTCAGTCGCTCAAGCAGAGACGGTGCCGTGGCGCCCCTAGGACGCAGAGCCATGCCGACACTCATGGCCCGCAAGGCCCTCGGTGCCGTGGCGCGTCGAGCGGGCTGAGCGATCAGGTGCTGCAGTTCCCGATCCATGCTGATGGACCGGTTGTAGGCGCCCTGAAGCCCTGCCTTGAGTAAAGGCGTGCGACTGATCAGCGGCACCAACAGCTCGAGGGGCAGCAACCGGCACAGCATCGTCACAAGCAAGCGTCTGATCTGTCTTTTGCGTCGCTTCTGACGCCTGGCGATCGGATTCAGCAGGGCTGGGTCCGGCAGCGGGGCGGCGACCAGCGCCCGCACCAGCCCGGGGGTCAGCACCGCGGTGGTGAGGGCCGTCAGCCCCCCCAGGGAATTGCCCACCAGCACTGCCGGAGACTGCACCACCTGTTCAAGAAACGCGGCCAGTTGCCGACCCCAAAGGCGGTTGTCGAGTGGCTGCCGGCTTTGCAGGCCAGGTTGATCGGACCGGCCGAAGCCGATCAGATCCAGTGCGTAGACGCGGTATCCAGCCTTGGCCAGTGGGCCTGCGTTGTGGCGCCAGTGGCTGCTGCTGGCGCCAAAGCCATGCAGAAGCACAACGGCAGGAGCGCCTCGGCTGCCAAGAACTCGCCAATAGCATCGAAATCCCTGCCATGTCCAGGTGGCCGCAGCACCCCACTCAGCACCATGGGAGGCAGGCTGGAGAGTGGTTGCAGGCACGCGACTGGACTTCCAGGACACTCACTATCGCGAAGGTGCCGCCTGTCTGCAGACGGGATCGGGCTTCTTCCGGGTGCAGTCCCGTCCATCGAGGGACTTATCTGTTTTGCTGGCTGCCCACCAGGCGGCCCGGGCCACGGGGCCTCAGCACTGGCTGGACCTGATGGCTGGATGTGGCATCCGTGGTTTGCGCTGGGGGCTCGAAAGTGCGACCCAGTCTCGGCATCCCCTTGCGCTCTGGCTGAATGATGCGGATCCCGAGCGGATGGACCACCTCGAGGCGAATCTCAAGCCTCTCTCTGGTCACTCCAGCGTTGACCTCTCGCTGACCCAGCAACCTGCGGAACGATTGCTGCGGCAGGCCTATCTCGATCAGCGGCGCTTCGATTTGATCGATCTGGATGCCTTTGGTTGTCCGAACAGCCTGCTGCAATCGGCGCTTTCGGTGCTGCGCTTCGGCGGGGTGTTGATTCTGGCCAGTACCGATGGTCGCTCGCCGACAGGTCATGACCGGGTGGCAGCGGTGCGGCGGTTTGCTGCGGCGGCACGCGCCCATCCGTCCAGCTGGGAACTGGCGTTGCGGTTGCAACTCGCGGCTCTGGCGCGGGAGGCCTGGGTGATGGGCCATGGCCTCGAGCCGCTGGTCTGCTTCAGCGATGGGCGTACCTTCCGGCTTGCCGTGCGCCTGCACAGGCGTGTTGCTGCTGGTGAGGAAAACAACCTGGGCGTTCTTGCCCGCTGTGACCAGTGCGGTGATCAAGCTGTGCAGCCTGTGCTGAAGCTCTGTGGCTGGCGGGCCTGTGCCTGCCTGCCTGATGCGGGGCGCTGGGCGGTGTCGGGGCCTCTCTGGGTGGGGCCACTGCAGTCCCCGGTTCTGTTGGAGCAGCTGCTCATCCTGAGCGAAGCCATGCCAGGCACTTTGGCGCCCTCCAGTCGGCGCCTGCTTGAACGCTTGCAGGGGGATCCAGGGCTGCCGGTGTGTTGCTGGTCGACCGATGAACTGGCGCAACGCCTGGGTCTTGCGGGGCCTCCTCCCCTGCGCAGGCTTGTCCAGTCCTTGCAGGATGGTGGCTATCAGGCCTGTGTCAGTGGGGTGATGACTGGCCAGCTGCGCACGGACGCGCCATTGAAGGTGTTGTTACAACGGTGTGCCGATCTGGGCTGAAGGCGGCTTTTAATGGGTGCTGATTGTGACGACATCCCCATGGCTTCGGAGATTTTCAGCATTGCAGCGGTGTTCTGGGTGCTGATTCCTGTGGGTCTGGCCGGCGGTGCCCTCCTTTTGAAGCTGCAAAAGGATTGAAGCTTCAAAAAGACTGACTCTCTAACAAGGTTGAACGCCCCTTAGGCTCCTGCCTTGGACGAGCGAGCCCCATGCAGGTTCTGGTTGTTGGTGGTACGGGAACCCTGGGCAGGCAGATTGCCCGCCGCGCCCTGGATGAAGGGCACGAAGTTCGCTGCATGGTGCGTTCACCCCGAAAGGCTCCATTTCTTCAGGAGTGGGGGTGCGAACTCACCCGCGGTGATCTGCTGGAGCCGGCCAGCCTGGATTACGCCCTCGATGGAGTGGACGCTGTGATCGATGCGGCGACCAGTCGTCCCAACGATCCCCAGAGCGTCTATGTGACTGACTGGGATGGAAAGCTCAATCTGCTCAGAGCCTGTGAACGAGCGGGAGTCAAAAGATTTGTCTTCCTGTCTTTGCTTGGTGCAGAACAGCATCGTGATGTTCCACTGATGGACATCAAGTACTGCACTGAAAAGCTGCTCGAAGAGTCCGACTTCGATTACACCATTCTCCAAGGTGCAGCCTTCATGCAGGGGGTGATCAGTCAGTTCGCCATTCCGGTTCTGGAGAGTCAGACCGTGTGGGTGAGCGGCAGTCCTACGCCGATTGCTTATATGAACACTCAAGATGTGGCGCGCTTTGCTGTTGCGGCTCTGAATCGTTCAGAGACGGTGCGAGGAAGCTTTCCGGTCGTCGGCCCGAAAGCCTGGAACACCGGAGAGGTAGTTCAGCTCTGCGAGCTTGCCTCCGGTAAGTCGGCCCGGGTGTTCAGGGTGCCCCCCGTGCTGATGCGTTTGATGGAAGGAACCTGCTCTTTCTTCGAGCCGGCGGTGAATGTGGCTGAGCGTCTGGCCTTTGCAGAAGTCACGGGGGGAGGCGGTGCTCTCGACGCACCGATGGAGTCCAGCTACGGCCATTTCGGGATTGAGGCTTCCGAGGTGACTGGCCTTGAGGAGTACATCCGGGAGTACTACGACACGATCCTCAAGCGTTTGCGTGACATGGAGGCAGACCTCGACAAAGACGCCAAGAAAAAACTGCCGTTTTGAAGACCAGCCTTCCGGGTGAGTGGTTGTTTTGTACTGGTCACCGTTAATTTTTGATCCCATTTGCTTTGTTGTATGTCGGTTGCTCAAGTCAAAAATCTGCAGCGGCGGCTCGATAACCTCTGCCGTGAGGCGGAAACTGAGCTCACCCGTGCTTGTGGCCATGAGCTCTGGCGCACCTTGGGATTCGACGCTTTCGACGGTCTGGAGGACAGTGACCGCCGAGCAAGCGCCAATTATTACTACGGTCAATGGATGACTGTTCGAGAGCTGCAGGAGGCTTTGGGTTGATGGCTGAACAGTGTTGTGGGCCCTCCCTGGATCAGACCCAGGCCGTTGACTCCCGTTATGGAGCAGCCGCTCATCAACAGGAGGCCTGTCTGTGCACACCCGTTGCTTTCGATGCGTCGCTGTTGAAAGTGATCCCCGCTGATGTCGTTGAGCGTGATTATGGCTGCGGTGATCCCACGCGATGGGTGCAGTGCGGCGACGATGTGCTCGATCTCGGAAGTGGCAGCGGCAAGAACGCGTTCATTTGCTCCCAGGTCGTGGGAGAAAGCGGTTCGGTGACCGGTGTGGATCGCAATGACGACATGCTGGCCCTCTCCTCTGCGGCAGCGCCTTTGGTAGCCGAACGCATTGGTTTCGCAAATGTGCGCTTCCTGAAGGGCGCGATCGAAGCCCTCGATGCCTCAACAGTGTCGGGATCTCCTTTGATTGAATCGGCAAGTGTGGATGTGGTGTTGAGCAACTGTGTGCTCAATCTGGTGAACCCTTCAGCGCGTGCTGCACTTCTGACCAATATCCGCCGGGTCTTGCGTCCCGGTGGTCGCGTTGCCATCAGTGACATCGTGTGTGATCGCCCCGTCCCACTGAGCCTTCAGCAGGACCCTGACCTTTGGAGCGGTTGCATCAGCGGTGCGTGGTTGGAAGATGCTTTTCTGGCCGACTTCCGTGCCCTTGGTTTTGAGCAGGTGCGTTACGCCGAGCGTTCTGAAACACCTTGGAAAATCGTGCAGGGGATTGAATTCCGGGCGGTGACTCTCACCGGCGAGCTCCCTGGTTCTTGAGCAAGGCTTTCAGCCGCTGCTGTTCGGTGCGACTGACCGGTCGCCATTGCCCTGGTTCCAATCCCTCAAGACTGAGTGGCGGGGCACCATCCATCAAATCGATGCTGCGGCGAATCAGACGCAGCGTCGGGAGTCCAACAGCCGCGGTCATCCGCCTGACCTGACGATTGCGCCCTTCGCGCAGGCTGATGCTCAGCCAAGAGGTCGGGATGGAGCGGCGCACTCGGATGGGAGGTGTCCGTTCCGGTAGATCACACCAGAGGTCGGCATCGAGACTGGCAGCCCGGGCTGGACGAGTGCGCTGCCCTTGGATGACGAGACCTTGTTCTAGGGCAGTCAGTTGGGACTCTTCAATGAGGCCTTCCACTTGAACCCAGTAGGTGCGCCAGTGACCGAAACGGGGGTCTGTGATTCGTTGCTGAAGGCGTCCGTTCTCCGTGAGGATCAAGAGTCCTTCACTGTCGGCATCCAGCCGGCCGGCCGCATACACATTCGGCACATTGACCAAGTCGGCAAGAGAGCCCCAGCGACTGCCGGTTTCTCTGGTGAATTGACTGAGAACACCGAATGGCTTGTTCAGCAGCAGGGTCAGCAATGACCTTCGAGGACGAGAGGAAGGGTTGAGACTGAGCGCATCGCACAATTCAGGGTGTCGTGCTGAGAGTGATGCACTGTTTCAGCCTGCATGTTTTTCAAGCATGCAAAGGCAACATGAATTGGATATGACCGGATTCTATTGACCAGAATCAAGTGGATTTCTGCTGTGATCGCCAAAGATTCACAGCTCCGATCGAAATCATCAGCAGGCCCAGGTCCATCGTCAGCGGGGGCAGGATCATGAAGCTCGATCAATGGTCATTGACCCTAGAGACGAGCTCCCGCGGGTGCGGCTGAGATTTGACGCCGACGGCCTTCTAAAATTCGGATGTTTTTGATTCAGATCTATTCCGGCGCATGATTGAAACCTCGGGTGTGATTGAAAAGGAGCAGGGCAACGGGTTCTACCTGGTAACCCTCGAGCAGCCCGCAGGTCACCAATGCCTCTGCCGTGCTGCCGGCAAGCTCACCAAATTCAGAATCAAGCTTCTCGCCGGCGACAAAGTGCTGGTTGAAATCAGTCCCTATGACTTGACTCGAGGACGGATCACCTACCGGGAACGCAATGCCGGCGCCCCCGGAGGACGTCCAGGCGGTAATCGCCCAGGAGGACCACGCCGCCGTTGAGCGTCAGCTCTCCGGTAGCAAAGAGCGGATTGCGGTCATGAATTCGCTGCGTTGCTTCACACCCCGCCATTGCTGCTTGAGCTGCTTGTCGTAAAACAGCTGCACCGTGGGAGTTCCGTTGACTCCGGCTTGCTCAGCAATGGCCTGATCGGCCTCGATATCGATCTCGATCCCCTGAGCGCGCCCGCCCAGCTCATCGAGCACGCGTTTGAGCTGGGGTTTCAGAACATGACAGGGGCCACAGCTCGGGGATGTGTAAACCACGAGCAGCGGACGATCACTGTCGTGATAGAGCTTTCTGAGGGCATAACTTCCCTTTTGCCAGAGAGCCTCCGGGTTGTAGCTGGATTCCGTGGTTTCCTCTGTTGCTTTGGGTGTGTCCGCTTTGGCGGGTTCGGTCTGATCGCGCTTCACCAGTTGGGCGAGGTCGTTGTGGCTGAGCCATCGTTCGGCGGCCAGTGCCGCCTGGCAGCCGCTACCAGCTGCAGTGATGCCCTGACGCCATTCCGCATCGGCGACATCGCCGGCAGCGAACACCCCCTCCTTGGAGGTCTCGGGGCGGCCTGGCTGGGTGATCAGATATCCGATGCCATCGCAATGCAGCTGGTCTCGGACCAGTTCGGTGTTCGGTGTGTGACCGATGGCATAGAAAAGACCTTTCACAGGGATGTGCTCCTCCAGGCCACTGTCCCGTCGATGGAGCCGCAGCCCACTGAGCCATTCGTCTCCCTCCGCGTCGGCCACCTCAGTGTTCCAGTGCACGGTGACCTGGGGATTGGCCTGCACCCGGTCGGCCATGGCGGCACTGGCACGGAGGCGATCTGAACGCACCAGCAGGTGCACATGGCTTCCGTATTTGGTGAGGTACACAGCCTCTTCGCAGGCGGAATCCCCACCACCCACCACTGCCAACTCTTCGTTGCGGAACTGAGGAGTCGCGCCGTCGCAAATGGCGCAGGCGCTGATTCCGTTGCTCCAGAAACGGCCTTCGTTCGGGAGATTCAGACGATTGGCGCTTGCTCCAGTCGCAATGATCAGCGCCTGGGTCTCGATCGTGTTCCCGTCGGCTTCGATTCTGTAAGGCCTTTGGTTCAGATCGATTTGGTCTGCATCAGCTTCCAGGAGGCGTGTTCCCCAGCGTTGGGCTTGTGCCTTCATCAGGTCCATCAGTTCAGGACCGAGCACACCATCGGGAAACCCGGGGAAATTTTCGACATGGGTGGTGGTCATCAATTGGCCACCGGGAATTCCGCCCCGTTGGAACCCAGTGATCAGGAGCGGATTGAGATTGGCGCGAGCTGCGTAGATGGCTGCGGTGTACCCAGCAGGGCCGGACCCCACGATCACCAGGTTTTCGACCGCCATTGCTTATGCGGA
>WTFZ01000137.1 GCA_011523835.1 Synechococcus sp. CO36386bin_29
CTTGTCGAATTGGCAGCCAACGAAGAATGCGTCGCCGCCATTGGTCGTACAGATCAAGTGGATGCATCTCAGAGGTTGGGGGTGCTTAACCCTGCAAGGAAACTCGCTGATAGCAGAACCAAAGCCATTGCTGGAACAAGAGATTGCGATGGGACCGCCAGAGAGTCCTCGGGTGATCTGCGTTGAAGTTTTCTGGAGGCGGCACATCACCCCGGGCCTTGTCTCTCTCCATTTCCGCGATGATGCGGCCGACGTTGTACTCGGGGTGCCCGAGATGCATCAGTTGCCTCTGATCGGGTGTTTCGAAAATGGTGTAACCGACAGACTCGCCATGGGCCAGCAGGCGCAGTTTTCCCTGCCGTTGCGCTGATTCCATCGCCGAGTCCGGTAAGCCGGCATGGCGGCTCTGGGGACAGAAGAATTGATCATCTTGCGTGCCCATCAACGAGTGGCCTGGAACAAGACTGCGCATGGGATAGACCCCGAACAGCTTGCGGTTGAAGGGCTCCTTGTCCACACCAGCCAGATAGGCCAGAGCAAATCCAGCCCAGCAGAGTCCCAGGGTGCTGGCGCATATGGAGCGGGCCTCTTCGATTAAACCCACGAGCTCTCGCCAGTACGTGACCTCTTCAAAGGGGAGATGTTCCACAGGTGCACCGGTGATGATCAAGCCATCGAGCGGGCCCTGGGCGAGGGCATCCTCCCAGCTCACATACAGCTCATTGAGATGGGATTGATCCCAGCTTCTGTAGGCATGATTTTGTAATCGGATCCAGATCGGCTCAATCTGGAGCACAGAGAGACCGAGAGGGTGAAGCAGATTGAATTCATATTGCTTCCCCAGCGGCATGATGTTCAAAATGCCGATCCGCAGAGGACGGATGTCCTGACGTTCAGCCTCCTTCGGTTCAATCCAGGAGATGCGGTTGCGTTCAACCGCTGTGATTTTGTGATACGTAGGCGGAAGGATCAGTGCCATTCAGCTGCTCCTCCCATCAACCACCTGATGCAAGGGCCTGATCAAAGTCAGCCTTGATGTCATCAATATGTTCCAATCCAACCGAGACTCGAACCATGGTGGGGGTGACCCCGGCTGAGGCCTGCTCCTCTTCGCTCAGTTGCTGGTGGGTTGTTGACGCAGGGTGAATGACCAGAGTCTTGGCATCGCCGACGTTGGCCAGATGACTCGCCAGCTTGAGGCTGTTGATGAAGCGAACGGCATCGTCGTAACCACCCTTCAGCGAGAACATGAGCATGCAGCCCATGCCTCGGCCCGTGAGGTATTTGTTTGCCGCCGAGTGGTAAGGATCTCCAGACAGACCGGGATAGCTGACATCGGAGACCTGGGGATGGTCTTGCAACCACGTGGCCAGGGCCATTGCGTTCTGGGCGTGGCGTTCCACACGCAGACTGAGAGTCTCGAGCCCCTGGAGCAGCAGGAAACTGTTGAAAGGACTGACGGCTGGCCCCCAGTCCCGCAGTCCCTCCACGCGTGCTCTCAGCGCAAACGCGATGTTGCGGTTGTCAGGGAGACCCAGCATCTTGCAGATGTCACTGCCGAAGCCGAAGGCGTCCCAGTGAATGAGTCCGTGATAAGCAGCGCTCGGCTGGCTCATCAGAGGGAACTTGCCGTTGCCCCAGTTGAAGGTGCCGGCATCCACAATCACGCCGCCAAGGCTGGTGCCATGACCACCGATCCACTTGGTGGCGCTTTCCACCACCACATCCGCGCCATGGTCGATCGGTCGGAGCAGAGCTCCGCAAGCGCCGAGAGTGTTGTCAACGATCAAGGGGATGTTGTTTCGCTGTGCAAGGGCTGAAAGACCTTCGAAATCCGGGATGTTGAAGCGTGGATTGCCCATGGCCTCCACATAGATGGCCTTCGTGTCTTCATCGATCTGGGCGGCGAAGCTGTCAACGTCATCTCCTTCGGCGAACTTCACATTGATTCCCAGCCGAGGAAACTGAACTTTGAATTGGTTGTAAGTGCCTCCATAAAGGAATGATGTGGAGACGAAATTGTCTCCGGTTTGCATGCAGTTGGTGATGGCTAAAAACTGTGCGGATTGCCCGGAGGCGGTGGCCAGCGCGGCGACACCACCTTCGAGCGCTGCTACTCGCTTTTCGAACACGTCGGTGGTGGGATTCATCAGACGGGTGTAGATGTTCCCGAATTCCTTGAGTCCGAACAGATTGGCGCCGTGCTCGGCGTCGTTGAACACGTAGGAACTGGTCTGATAAATCGGGACAGCTCTGGCGTTCGTGGTGGGATCAGGAACCTGACCTGCGTGGAGCTGGAGGGTTTCGAAACGCTGATCCGTCACGGCGGCACTGATGTCTATTTCCGTTCTAGCGACTGGTCAGACAACCAAGACTCAACTGTCGCTCGGCTCGGGCTTGTCGCTGTCCTTCAGCGAGGGGAGTGTCTCACGCAGCAGGGGCGTGAACTGGCTGCGCACGTCGCTGCGGAAGCTTTCAACAGCGTCCTGAAGGAGCACTGGATAAGGTTGCTCTCCGCTCTGCTCGCGCAGGTGGCGCCATTTGCTGTTCTCTTTCTCCTTGAGTTCAAGCAAAGCGGTCTGGAAGTCATAACGGCCCATCTGCATGCTCCCCTCCGGCAGAGCGGCTGCTTGCTCGCCCATCAGTTCACGGAATGCATCGAACGCCTTGGCTTTCAGGGTGTCGGGCAGGCCAAGGACAGGCTGATAGTGGTCAAGAAGCCGCAGCTCCTCCTCGAGCAGGATCGGCCATGCCCCTCGGGCTTCTTCGGGGAGGGACATCTGGGCCTCGAACGCTTTCATGGCATCCAGATGGAAGGTGAGCCAGCGGTAGTACGACTTGTCTTTCGTGCTTTTTTTCGCTGCTGCTTTTCCTGTCACGAGTTCAGGCAGGGCTGCCTCGGCCTTTCGCAGAAACACGCGGTCTTCGCGTTCGAGGTTCATCGCACCCCAGCGTTGCCGGTAGTCCCACAGCTCGGCGTAGCGGTTCACGTCTTCCGCTGACCAGCCGAGAGCTGCCAGTTCATCGGCGCGATGGGTGAGTTCCTTGGCCACGCAGCTTGTTCAGTCCTGTCCCTCGAAGCGTAATTGCCGGGGGCCGGAAGACCAGGCCCAGAACGCAGGGATCGCCAGGATTAGTAGGTAGAGGATCAGACCGTCAGGCCAGCCCCTCAGATCCTTGAGCCAGGTGGAGAGCAGTGGTGCGGTGCCACCCACCACGGCCACGACCAGGCTGTAGGAGAAGGAGAAACTGGCGCATCGCGATCCACCCGGGAAAAACAGCGGATGGAGCAAAGGGGTGATCCCTGAATAGAAAAAGATCGGAAGCAGCACCATGGCCTGCCCGATCGCAAAGCCAATCGGTCCTCCTTTGGCGAGGATCAGCAGGCCAGGAACCATCAGGGCCATGCTGATCAGCAGCGAGCGCCGCACCAGTGGAAGGGGAGAAAAGCGATCGGCGCAGCGCCCTGCGATGAGCGCCATTCCAAGTCCAACGATCTGAACGATCGTATTAATGCCGTTGTAAAGCGATGCATTGGTTGGATCAAGGCGAGATGCCTCGTCGACGTAGTAGACCCCAACGGAGTAGAACACCGCCGTTGCAACGCCCACGGTTCCCATCAGGCGCAGCATCGCTGGCCAGTCGGTCATCACTTGACGCCATTGACCGGTAATGGAACTCGCTGCCCCTGCAGGCCGGCTGTCCTGAATTGATCTGCGCAGCATCAGTGCCAGCAGTGACAGCAGAGAGCCGATGACAAATGGAATTCTCCAGCCTCCTGCATTCATGGCGGTGATCGGGATGAAGCGATCAATCACTGTGGCCACCAGGGAGCCGGAGATGAAGCCCACGGTGGCTCCAGCAGCGGTCACGCTGGCCAGAAACCCTCGCGCTTTCTTAGGGGATGTCTCCACACTCCACGCGATTGAGCTCGAGTATTCCGCACCGACAGACAGACCTTGAATCATCCGCAGCAGCACCAACAGCACGGCCGCGATGGGACCGATCTGGTCTGTTGTGGGCAGCAGCGCGATCAAGAGGCTGCAGCTGCCCATGATGGCCACGCTCAGCAGCAGCAGAATTCGCCGTCCGAAGAGGTCTCCGATGGGGCCGAGCAGCAGCCCCCCGACTGGGCGCATCAGGTAGCCGGCCGCAAACACTCCGAAGGCGCTCAGAAATTGCAGGGTGGGTGAATCCTGTGGGAAGAAGGCTGCTCCAATCGACTCAGCGAAGTAGCCATACACAGCGAAATCGAACCACTCCACCGTGTTGCCGATCGCGGCAGCGATCGGCGAGTGGCTTCCAGTTGACTCAGGGGTGACGTTCGATAGCAAGGATTGACCATCGTTTGGTCGCCATCGTGAAGGGTTCAGTTGGGTTTTGCATGCTGAGGGGGGGCACTGTGGGGATAACGCTTCAGATGCACGCTCACGGGCACAGGTGACGAGGCTGCATAGCCCTCATGAAGCCAGAGGTCACCAGCAGAGGCGGCGTAATGGATCTGCCAGTTGTAGAGGCCTCGATAGGTGAGTGGTTCCCGTTGGAGCAACGCGGCGTAGTGCATCACGGCCTTGCCGTAATGATCACTGTTGTTGTAACCCCAGAGGCCGCGGCGGATGTCCTTGAGGCCGCCACGTCGCACCAGATAACGCGCCGCTGCGTGGATGGCATCCCATGGATCGCGGATGTCTCCATCTCGGCCGATTCCAGGCTCGGCCCAGGTGGTCGGGAGGAACTGCATGGGCCCCTGCGCATTGGCGACGGACACACCATCGATCCGGCCCATTCCGGTTTCCACGAGATTCACAGCAGCCAGCACCTCCCAAGGAATACCGGTGGCGTTCGCTGCGCTGCGGTAGGCCTTGAGAAGAACATCCTGCGGGGCGGGTGTCTGGATGCGCCACGCCGGTAGGGTCGTGGACGCCGGTCCCCGGTGCATGGCCAGAAATGAGCGTCTTGCGGCGATGTGTTGATCGAACACCCATTGCAGCTGCGAGGGCAGTTGATCCCTCACCGCTGCAGCAAACGCAGGCTGGTGGGACAGCACTCGGTAGATGACCTGCTGTTGATGGGCGAGTTGAGCGATCTCCGCTGGATCATGATCGGGATCCACCAGGGCGGTTTCGATGGCAACCAGCAGAGTTGCTGTGCTGTTGGCCTCGGCCGGGACCAGCGGGTAATGGCGCCCGTTCGGTGCCACTGGAAGATCTGATCGGGTTGGCAGTTCAAGTCCGGAGCCAGCCACCGTTGGCGTGACGGCTTCAGGACGCTCCGAGGTCGGTGTGTCCAGCGGCTGGCAGGCAACGGTGAGAGGTGTGAACAGAAGCGGCAGGCCGAGCAGCAGAGTCTCCCAGCGGTGGCGACGGATCAGGAACCTGGTCATGCGGTGAGAAAGGCACGCCTGTCGTGAAAGTCTGGCTCCTTTCCGTGGTGAGACAAAGCCCAGTAACTGAGGGTGTTGTGACGGTCTTCGAGAACCATGGAGATCGCCAGTTCAGGACACTGCACCGGAGTCCACCAGGGGGAAAGACTCAACCGGATGGTGCAGCGGCAATCCCACTGGGAGCTTTGCCAGTGGATCAGGGGTGCAGACGTTTGTTCGCGGGCACCCTCACCTCGATAGGTCTCGAATCGATAAAGATTCCAGTCGCCGTTTGGGGATGCATTCAGTTCCCAGTAACGGTCGTGGTTTGGCAGGGCAAAAAATGCTTCAAAGCAGGTGTGTGTCCAGAGACCATCGAGGCGCTGCCCTTGGCGCAGGTTCGTGCTGAGCCCTGCATCCCCGTAATGCAGCCTGGGAAGCGGCTGACCGGATTGCGATGGCCTCAGGCTGAAGCTCAATTCGAGAGTGTTGTGTTCTTTCCAGACGAATTCCGCACTGGCCAGAAGGGGCGGGGACGTGTCTGGTGAGAAAGGGATCAGCGGGCAGACCTGACGCACCATCACGGGGTGGCGTGCCATGTCAGTTCCCTTCGTGAAGGCTGTTGATCAAGGACACCAGCTCGTCCCACTGCTGCTCAACCGAGCGGGTGAGAGCGAACTGCACCAAAGCCCGATCCAGATTGTGGCCGGCTCGCTCCGTTTTGAAATAACAGTCGCCTGCAAGGTGATCAGTGAGAAATCGCAGACCCAGTTCCAAGGGGATCAGGCGGATGCACGCAGGCAGGTGGCGCACATCGTCGTCACTGAGAAAGGATTGCCCCACCGTGAGGTATCCCTTCAGGATTGAGCGACAGAGTGCAAGATCGAACACCACCTTCTCAGGCGCTGTGGTTTCCTCCCCGAGGCGGTTGCAGCAAGAGCGCAGGCAGTCGCCGATGTCGTAATGAAGCAAGCCGGGCTTCACCGTGTCGAGATCGATCAATCCCACGGCATGCCCGGTCCGTTCATCGATCATCACGTTGTTGATCTTTGGATCTCCGTGAATGGGGCGACGTTTCAGTTCCCCTCTGGCGCAAGCCTGCTCGAGCACATCGAGTCCGTCACGGCGCGCATCCACGAAAGCCAGTGCTTCAGACACCCGGGCGTCGGTGATGGGCGCTGTGCTGCCGAGAACGGAATCAAGCTCAGCCAGATAGGCCGGTGCAATGTGGAAATTTTCAAGGGTGTCTGCCAGTTCTTCGGTGGGCAGATCGCTGATCAGGTGGTGAAACATCCCGAGTCCGTACCCCAGCTCCCAGGCATGGCCCTCATCCTTGATCACATCGGTGGTTGTGGCCGCTCCGATGTAGGAGATAGAGCGCCAGAATTCACCCTCATGCTCAACCCAGTGCCCGTCGGCATCAAGGGTGGGCAGAACCCTGGGAATCTCCCACCGTCTACCCAAAAGTTCAGGGGGTTCTTCCGCTAATCGCCGCTCGACGTGATCACCTAGACGCAGGAGATTGCGCATCACCAGTTCCGGGCTCTCGAACACATCCGTGTTCAGTCGCTGCATCACAAAGGCTTGCCGTGGAGCGTTCCCCTCGAGAGTGACCAAAAAGGTGTCATTCACGTTTCCAGCTCCCAGCTGATCGATCGCCTTGATCTGTTCCGGTGGGTGGAACAGTCCGGCGATGGTCTCCAGGGGTGTGCCGGAGCCTGAGGGGGCCTTGGTCACGGTGTATCGCTTGGGTCTCACAGCGAAACCATGCCGTCTTCCAGCTGATTTGCCATTGAAGAGTGTGCGGAAAAACAGCCGGGGAGGGGGCACCATGGGCTTCGAAGGCATCAAGGAAGCGCGTGCCCCGCATTCTTCACACGGCTGACTGGCAGATCGGCAAGCCTTTCCGATGGATCACTGATCCTCAGAAACTGGCGCGTCTTCAACGCGAACGCGTTGAGGCCGTCAGCCGCATCGCCGACGTTGCCCGTTCTGAGTCGGTGGATGCCCTGCTGGTTGCCGGCGATCTTTTTGATTCCTCCACCGTTCCGGCCTCTGAGGTTTTGGAAGTAATGGAGCTGATCGGTGCGATGCCGTGCCCTGTTCTGGTGATTCCCGGGAATCACGACCATGGCGGGGCGGGTGGCATCTGGCGGCGCGAGGATCTTTTGCGCCGGATGCGAGAGCGCGCCCCGAATCTGGAGCTTCTTACCCGACTCGAGCCCACGAGCCGAGCGGGGTTGACCCTTCTTCCCTGCCCTCTCCTCCGCCGGCACGACAGTGTTGGGCCGATGCGCTGGCTTGATCAGCTCGATTGGCAGGATCTTGATTCTGAGGCCCCACGGGTTTTGCTGGCCCATGGATCGGTGCAGGGGTTCGGCTCCGGAACGGATGTCAATGCCTTGAACTTGGAGCGACTGCCAACGGAAGAGCTGGATTACATCGCCCTAGGCGACTGGCATGGATTGATGCAGGTGCAGAGCAAGGCCTGGTACTGCGGTACCCCTGAGCCTGATCGCTTTCCAACGGGTTCGGAGGATCAGCGGTCCCAGGTGATTCTTGCTGACCTGACAAGGGGCCAGGATCCTCAGGTCAGGATGATCCCAACAGGGCGGCTTGCGTGGCATCGGATCACCATGCAGCTTCAGGGTCTGCCCGATCTGGAGCGCCTGCAGCATCAACTCGATGCCTGCATCGGCAGTCGTGCCGGCCGGGATCTGCTGCGACTCGAGCTGCATGGCCGGCTCGGCTTGGATGCCCATCGTCGTCTGCAGGCTCTCCTGGACGAGCTTTCCGCCCAACTGCTGCATGTGCGCTTGCGTGGTGAGCTTCAGCGCCATCCAACCGATGCGGAACTCAATCAGTGTTTGGACCGAAGCGATGGTCCGCTTCTCAGCAGCATTGCTGCAGCGTTGAAACAAGAGCTCGACGGTGGTGCTGACCCGCTGATCGAGCAGGCTTTGATCGAACTTCATCAGCTCTGCGTCGCCTCTCCATGCGCTTGATTCGCTGCCGGTTGGACAGTGTGCGCCGCCATCGAGAACTGGAGGTGGCGTTCGCACCGGGATTGACGTTGATCGGCGGTGGCAACGAATCCGGAAAAAGCACAATGGTGGAGGCTCTGCATCGCACCCTGTTCGTGCGTGCTTCAGCTACTGGAGCCGCCGTGCGGGATCTGCGCTCCGCAGTGCATGCCGGCCATCCCCAGATCGAGCTCGACTTTGAAGCGGGTGGGCATCGCTGGTCACTGCAGAAGTGTTTCAGTGGATCAGGGGGCACCTGCCGGCTGAGTCGGGGCGGCGAGCCAGCGCATCTCGGTGCTGAAGCAGAGGATCTCCTGGCGGCACTGCTCGGTGTCGAGGAGATGATCGGAAGCCGACAGGTCAACCGGGTCCTGCCCACTCGCTGGGCCCATCTCTGGGTGATGCAAGGGCTGGCAGGGCGCAATCTGCTTGAGCTCGATGGCAACTGCTACGACCTCAATGGCTTGATGGCCGCCCTGGAGAACCAGGCGTCGGAATCACTGCAATCCCCCCTGGATCAGCACATTCATGATCAGCTTGAGCTTTTGGTCGCCGCCAGCTTCACCAGTCGTGGCGTCAAGCAGCAGAGCGAACTCTGGAAGCGACGCCAGGAGTTGCAGCAGGCCGAACAGCAACATCAAGACGCGCTTCAACAGCTGGAGCTCTACGAATCGGCCTGTGAACAGCTCGATCGCAACGAGCAGGCCCTGCGTGGTCTTGAGACTGGAGCACGACCTGAACTTCAACAGCAGCGCCGCAGGCTCACCGCCTTGCTTGATCTGCAGCGTTCGCTTGCACCGTTGATTCAGGAGGAACAACGGCTTCAGCAGCAGCTCAAGAGCCTGGTCTCTCTTGATGCCGAGACGGAGGCCACAGCCCGTTCCATCCAGTCCCATCGTCAGGATCTGGAGAAAGCGGTGGTGCTGGCCACCCAGCAGACAGAACAGCGCGACAGCAAGCAGGCCTTGCTCAACGCCCTCGAGGAGCAGCGCCAGGGGCTCGAGGAGCGTGGTCATGCCTTGCGGCGACAGCAGGATCTGCAAACCCTCGAAAGCCGGATTCGTGATCGTCAACAGCGCGATGACCTGAGGGCCAGTCTTCAATCGCAGCAGCGATCACTCCAGGGTCAGCTCGATGCAGCGCCGGGACAAACCCCGGAGGCCCTGTCCGCCTTTGAGCGTCTGCAGGAACGGCTTCGCGAGCTGGAAATCCGCCTGAACAGCATGGCATCGTCGATTCATCTGGAAGCGGCAGATCAGGAGGTCGTCCTGGACGGAGACCCGCTGTCAGAAGGACAGACCCTGCAGCGTTCCGGTGCGTTCCGGCTTCAGGTTGGAGGCGGTGTGATGGTGCAGGTGATTCCTGGAGAAGGCACCGGTATGGCCTCTCTGACCACTGAACGCAGGCAGTGCCAGACGGCATTCGATGAGGGGCTGCGTCAGTGGGGGGCGTCATCGCTTGATCAGGCAAGGGAGCAGTTGCTTCGGCGGCAAACACTCACCCAGGAGCTCGCTCTGGTGAACGCGCGCCTCCAGCAGTTGGATCAGCAGCATTCTGCTCAGGGTGGTGGCTCTGAATCCCTCGAAACGCTGCGGCAGAAACTGACCGTGCTCCAGCAGGACCTTGGGCCGGAGACTGGTGTCACGATGGACGCCCCAGCCCTTGACCAGGCTCTCCTCGGGTGTCGGTCCACCTACAAAACCGTTCAGGAGCAGAGTCGGACCCTGCGTGTGGAACTCAACGCCCTGGAACGGACCCTCGGCGCCGTCCAGTCGGACCTTCAGGAGCGGCGGGTGTCGGTCGAACGCCTGGAAGCCCAACAGCTGCAGCGCCGCCAACAACGGCGGTTGTTCGTGGAGACCCACGGTGAACCGGCCCAGATCCAGCGTCAGCTGGATGCTCTGCTGGAGACCAGCCGCGTTCAGCAGTCCAAGCTGCACGCGCTGGCTGCTGAGGCTGGTCTTGACCGAACCGCTGACGCCGAAATGCAGCTGGCTTCTCTGGACCAGCAGGAGCAGACCCTCTCCCGACAGCGCGAGGATCTCAATCGTGAACAGGGTGCCCTGCTGGAGCGCTGCGATCGTCTCGGTCGCAGCGACTTGCATGCAAGGGTTGAGGAAACCGCGGCAGCGATGGATCTGGCGACCCGGGCGGAACGGCAGGAAACGCTGGTGGCTGACGCGCGCCGGCTGCTGTTGGGCCGTTTCCAGGAGGCCCGACGGGATCTTTCAAGGCGCTATTCCCTTCCCCTCAGGCACAGCATCAATCGTTTCCTGGCTCCATTGCTCCTGGAGACCTCCGACGGTTGCGAACTCAATGTCGACCCCACCGAGGGGTTGAATGCCCTCCGTCTGCAACGGTCCGGGCGTTCCTTTGATTTCGCCCAGCTGAGCGGGGGCATGCGGGAGCAGTTGAATGCGGCTCTCCGTCTGGCGATGGCCGATACGCTCCGCAGCAGTCATGACGGTTGCCTGCCCCTGCTGTTTGACGATGCCTTCACCAATACCGACCCCAGACGATTGGTTTCCGTGCAGATCATGCTGCGCCAGGCCGTTGACCTCGGGCTTCAGGTTGTGGTGCTCAGTTGTGACCCTGATCCCTACCGCGACATCGCTGATTCCTGTGTCATGCTCCCGACTGCTTAGCCATCGGATCAGAGTGCATTTTCGATCACATTCATGGCCTTGAGGTAGGCAGGTGGTTCGCTGCTCACCTCTGATTCCTCAACCCCGGAGTCGTCTCTGATTAGACGTCGTGCATTGTCAGCGATCACGGCATTCACTAACAAGTCCATCGCCTCCGGTTGATCAAGATTCTGAAGCGCTTCCGCGTAGCGACGGCTGTGGGTGGGGCGAACGGATTCCTGGCAGTAATTCGAGAGCTCCCGGCTTTCGGTCATCACCGAAAAGGCCACCTCCTTGGTGCTCGTCGGCCCATAAATCGCCATGTACAGAAGGTTGATTATGGAGGCGTCATGCACGGGAATCGCGTATTTCCGCGCGATTTGAGGCCAGTAGCGCAGCGCTTTCAGCCCTTCAAGACCTCCCTTGCGCAGGCCGGCCTCTTCGCACCAGCCCTCCAGTTCCTCCATGGAATTCGGACAGCGCTGTTCTGCACGCATGTGTTCGGCGAGCACCTGACCTGCCTGGAAATTCCGCGTTGGCCTGCCGGAGACTGGTTGCATCATGCTGCCGCGCACATCGGCAACCATCGCCGTGAGTTGGGCAAAGGTGTGATCGCGCACCTTTTCCATGTCGCCTCCTCTCACGAGCGCGGCTTCGATTCTTGGCACGCCGTAACCGAGTTCAGTGAGGGGAAACGGCTGCCGGTTGTAGAGGCGTTGCCTGTTGCGACGGGCCATTGACACCGTGGCTGCTTGATCAAGGCATTGATCCAGCAGCAGGGTGAGCAGGGTGGGAAGCACCCCGGGATTGTCGTGGTGGTAGGCGTAGCCGAATCCGGCAAACACCGACGACATGTTCTTGGCCGCCTTGATGTACTGCCCTTCGATGTTGTGAACTCCTGGCGAGACCTGGATATTCGGCGAGAGGCGATCAAGCATCCGAGCTGCAAGCAGGGCCGTGAGGGCACTGGGGTGGCAGAAGTTGGCTGTGAAACTGTCATGCGGATTGCGCAATGCCCCGTGGCGATGAAAGCCGGAGAAGAATCCAAGGTTGGGGACCTTTTCGCACAGCACGTACGACTCGTTGGCGATGTGGTCGTGACTGAATGACCCGGCCAGGCAGGCGAGCACCACATGCTCACGGCCGAGTTCCTCCCGCAAGTGGCAGGCTTCCTGCAGATCTTCCTCCACGTGATTGCTGTTGGCACTTAGAAGCACCAGTTCGCAGCGCTGCAGCAGGTCCCTGAGGGTGTTGGGGCAACGCGCACCGTTTGCGAGGTGGCTCCCCATCCGCTCCACGGTGGCCACATGATCCGGGTCCATCCCCTCGAGGGCTTCCTGGGAGAAGGCCCCGAGGAGCTCTCGGCCTGGGCGAGCAGCCAGCAGCAGTGATGCAGGTTCCTCCTGCTGCATGGCGCAGTTGTAGGCGAGTGAGGCGGGGTATAACCCCACGCTGTAGAAACCGACTTTCCCTGATTCCAGCTCGCGGATGCGTTGCCGAACCAGATCACCATCCAGGCTGCGAGGGAAGAAGCCGTTGCTGTTCAGGGCCGTATCCATGCGTTCGGCGCAATCTCCGGTGATCAACCTGTAATCCTCCACCCTAGGAATTGACCACGGCCCTGCTCAAGGGTTCTGGTGGGTTCTGCTTCGCTTGGTCATTGGCTGGATGGCCTGATCGTGGGATCGTGTCGGCTGGTTCGGCGACTGAGGTGTTTCAGATGGATCTGGCTCAACTTCATGAGGAGCTGCTCGCCAGTTCGGATCTTTTGATCGTTCAGGACCTCGACGGTGTCTGCATGCCGCTGGTGAAGGACCCACTCACCCGCAGAATGCCGGCCGACTACGTGCGAGCGGCCGCGATGTTGAAGGGTCGCTTTCAGGTGCTGACCAATGGTGAGCATGAAGGCCGCCGCGGTGTGAACCGGCTTGTGGACACTGCCCTTGGTGATGCCGAAACGGCTGCACGGGAGGGCCTCTACCTTCCAGGGTTGGCAGCTGGTGGCGTTCAGCTGCAGGACTGTTACGGACACCTCACCCATCCCGGTGTCAGTGATGCGGAGATGGCTTTTCTCGCTGAGGTGCCGAGGCGAATGCAAGGTCTTCTTTCTGAGCGACTTCCCTCTGTCATGCCCGAGCTTGGAAACGAGGCCATCGCCATGGAGATTGAGCGCGCGATCCTCGACACCCAGGTCTCGCCCACCATCAATCTCAACAGCCTGTTCAGCCTGATTCCCAATGATGTGGCACGGCAACGTCAGTTGCAGGCGATGCTCCAGGAGCTCATGGATGCGTTGATGGCGATGGCTGCAGCCGAAGGCCTGGCGAACTCCTTCTTTCTGCATGTGGCTCCGAACCTTGGTCGTGATCAGAACGGGTTCGAACGCCTCAAACAAGCGGAAGCCGGCGATGTCGGCAGCACTGACATCCAGTTCATGCTTCGAGGGGCGATCAAGGAGGTTGGATTGCTGGTGCTGATCAATCGCCATATTGCCGATCGAACCGGTACGGCACCCTTGGGTGAGGACTTCAATGTGCGAAGTGCTCCACACGACCATGAGGCACTGCTCGCGCTCTGTCATGAGCGCATCGCCAAAGACCAGATGCCCCACCTCATCGGTGTCGGCGACACTGTGACGTCAACACCCTGTCCTTCAGGGGATGGATGGTTACGCGGTGGCAGTGACCGCGGATTTCTCACCCTTCTGCAGGAGCTGGGAGACAGTTACGGGCATCGCAACCGAGTTGTTCTCGTGGACAGCAGCGGCGGGGAAGTGGATCGTCCGTCCCTGCTTGATGGTTCCCTCGAAGGGATCAGTGATCCAAGCGACTCACTGCGGTTTGATGTCTGTATTCCTGAGGGACCGGAGCGTTACGTGAACTGGTTCATCGCGCTCGCGGAAGCGCATCACGGGCGAGAACCCTCAGCATGAAGGGCAGCTGGGTGATCGAGGGTTTGCCTCCACTCACCCAGACCGCCTGCTCCTCACTCCAAGGCCGGATGCCTGGGACGATCAACCGTGATTTCGAGGCATGGTCGGGAAGAAAGGCTGCTTCGAAGTTGCGCTGTTCCACCAGCAGCTTGAGATCATTGAAATGGACGCCATCGGCTGTTTCAATCAGCTCAAGGGCGCCATCGCTTCGCAGTGCATAAATGATGCGAACGTCGGCAAGACGCATCTCTCCGTAGACACCGCGATAGCTGCTTGGAGGGATTTTGTCCCTGTGACTGAACGCATGCAACCCACCAATGAAAAGACGAAATCTCTCCTCTCGGCTCGGAGTTAGATCCCCGTAGCCGAACTCCAGGTTTCCTTCTTCAGAAACAGCGATGTAGGCCCGGCCCATTGCCGCTGCTCGGTTTCCAGCTCGCCAGGTTCCATTGCTGAGCATCAGATCGCCATGGAGCGCCATATCGAATTCCCCACGACCGAACTGTTTCTCAAAGGTTGGGCCGGTGAAAAAGAGCAGGGCTTCTGGATCGTCATTGGCTTCGAATTCCCGGTTCCAACCTCCGAAAAATTCCAGATCGATCCAGCGCGGATCCAAAATCACGCTGCTGTATTCAACAGTGATGGGGTCTCCGTTCGCTCGAATGAGTTCGGCACGTTGATCAGGCACGAAGTGGGCAATCTCATCCCGTGATGGGGGTTGCGGCGGCGGCTCCTCTTGCCATTTTGTGGTTTGTTCTGTTGTCAGTCCAGGCCAGCTCAAGGATCCTCCGCTGAATAAGCGGGCACTGATTCCACCGAAAGTTCCTGCGAAAACTCCAAGCGCAATCAGCGGCCAAATGCGCACAACTGAAGCTCTAATTCTTCAGACGATGATGGCTCAATTCTCTGAATTCTGCAGACTGCGTTGAGTGGAACCGTGCGCATGCGTTCGTCATTCATCGGGTCGGTGCTTTTCATTGCACTTGCTCCGGCGGTGGTCTGTGCCGACCAACCTGAACTGGTCGCCAAAGACTGTGCTGTCCCACGTGCCGGCCGTTATCTGGTGGTTCTCCAGGGTCAGCGTGGCGATGCGCCTTTGGGTGCACTGCATCTTGAAACCTGGTCTGAGGATGGCTCGGTTCGTGGTCGTCGCTTTCTGCGCGTGGGACGCCACTACAGCGAAACCAATTATTCAGGACGCTGGCAGAAGCTTTCCACCTGCCGTCTCACCGTGACGCGCGATCATCAGGGAAGCGCAAGCAGTGTGTTTCTCACCGATCAGGGACGCCCCCGTTATGGGATCAGCACGAGGGTTGGTGATGTTGTGACGGAGCAGTGGTTGCCCCAGCCAGCCGGAGCTTGCAAACCCTCTGCAATGGACGGCACCGTGCTGAGTCGCCAGATGGGGATGACGTTCGCGGATGGAGCCTGGACTCCTAATGCCGTGATTCAACGAGAGACCTGGTCGGCGTGGCGAATGGCGGGTCTGGCCGTGTCGTCGTATGACGGAGACGGGGAGGTGGCGGCCTATCAAGGTCGTTTTCTTCAGGATGACAATTGCGTCGGTCGCATTCATCAGCGGGATGCCCGGGGGGCGAAGTACTCGTATGCGGCGATCCTTCGTGCCGATGGAACGGGATATGCCTACCTGCAGGTTCAAGGTGATGATCTGACGGTTGCGTTACTTGACCGCTTGGCTCCAGATCGTGAGTCGATCGTGCGTTCCCGTTGAACTTTTCCTTTGCTGTGGGCAACCCTGTTGTCGTGTGGTCCTTCAGAATTCGAGTCTGATGCCCTCAGTGCTCTGCCCTCGTCATTCCCCCCGCTCAAACGACGTCGCCTGGAAACACTTCAGGTGAATCTCGGGTATCGCTGCAACCAGAGCTGCAGTCATTGCCACGTCGATGCAGGGCCCTGGCGTACCGAAATGATGGAGCCTCACCTTGTGGATCTCATCCCTCAGGTTCTGCGGCACTGCCAGTTGAGAACCCTCGACCTGACGGGAGGCGCTCCAGAGCTTCATCCCCAGTTCCGGGACCTCGTGCGTGCTGCACGAGCCGAGGATGTTGCGGTCATCGATCGCTGCAATCTCACCATCCTCAGCGAACCTGGGCAAGAATCTTTAGCTGAATTTCTCGCAGACTGCGGTGTTCGAATCGTGGCCTCTCTGCCCTGTTATGAGAAGGATCGGGTTGATCAGCAGCGTGGGCGAGGTGTGTTCGAGCGCAGTCTCGACGCATTGAAAACGCTCAATCGGCTGGGATACGGAATGCCTGGATCACCTCTGGAGCTTGATCTTGTTTACAACCCTTCCGGGCCCTTTTTGCCACCACCCCAGCAAACGTTGGAAGAGCAATACAGGCAGCAGCTGATGCAATCCCATGGGATCTCGTTCAATCATCTGCTGACCCTCGCCAACATGCCGATCAAGCGCTTTGCCCAAGACCTCGCGTTCAGCGGAAATCTGGGGTGTTACCAAACCCTCCTTCAGGAAGCGCATCGGCCTGAAAATCTTGATGCGGTGATGTGTCGAACCCTGATCAGCGTCAGCTGGACTGGCGCACTTTATGACTGCGATTTCAACCAACAACTCGGTTGTTCAGTCGGTGCTGAACCTGCCGTGCTCAATGACCTCTTGAGAACTCACGATGGCCTGGTCGATCAGCCCATTGCTGTTGCGGAACACTGCTTCGGGTGCACAGCTGGACAAGGGTCCAGCTGTGGCGGTTCCCTCAGCTGAGGTTGACGTTGACGCCTGCTGGCGCGAAGAGCAGAACCCGTTCTCCGACACGATGTTCCTGGCCATCGAGTGCTCTGACACCGCCGGAAACGAAATCGGCGGTTCTCTGCGCCAACGATGGTTCCATCTCTGTGAGATTGAGCACAACCGTGCACTGATTGCGGACGGCCAGAACGGCCTCAGCACCCTGTTCAAACTGAAGAGGGGTTACCACGAGCACCTCGTGGAATCCTGGGTGCTGACCACTGTTCATCTCAATCACCCTGGCAATAGAAAGGAGCGGCGTGAAGCAACGTCATCATGGAATCATGAACACCACACATTCGTCTGATCAAGGGCCTGCACATTGCGGCAGTAAACCGAAACGTCTTGCCATCGGGATCGCTCCGTTGGGAGCTGTGTCCATTGGAATCGTTCCGATGGGTGTGGTCTGCATCGGAATCGTTCCGATGGGTGTTGTCTCCATTGGCGTGGTGGCCATGGGTGTGATCAATTTTTCAATCGTGGGGATGGGTCTGCTGGCAGTCGGCGTGAACACCATGGGTGTGTGGACGGCCGGACCGATGAGCATGGGGTTGGTCCGTATGGGACCCCAGTCTGGTTCTCATGATCATCACGGCCATCACGGCCATCACGGCGGTCAAGGCTCAGAGTCCTCGGCCGGGGATGATCCCCGGACATTGGCTTACCCAACCCGGGAACTTGCCGAAGATCAGGCCAAGAGCCTTGGTTGCCAGGGGGCCCATCGGATGGGTGACTTCTGGATGCCCTGTTCAGAGCATCCTCAGGACCATCCCTGAATCCAGCTTCATCGGCATTGCGGACAGATGCCCCTCACCGTGAGGCTGGATCCGATGAGGTCAAATCCAAATCCTTGACTAGCCTTTAGGCCTGCATTCAGAACCGCTTCACTTTCGAAGTCCTCCGTGCGCCCGCAACGCACACAGACCAGGTGGTGATGGCGGATGTGCTCGGCGTCAGCGAGCTCAAACTGACTGCCATTGCTGGTTTGTAGTTCCTGGAGAAACCCCATCTCAACAAGGAGTCGCAAGGTGCGATAGATCGTGGCCAGTGAGACCTTCAACTGACGATCCAGGAGTTGATGGTGCACGTCCTCTGCGCTGAGATGCTTCCCAGCTCCAAGCGACTCGAACAACTCCAGGATTCGTCGACGCTGGGGTGTGAGTCGACGACCGCCTTCATGCAGCCCTTGCCTCAGAGATCCGCCAGTCTCGGGTTGCGTGGAGACAGATGACATTCAAGTTCTGAATGTGATTCTCAAGAGTAAGCTTTATTGAGACTGACAGCTAGGTCTGCTCTGAGGTCTTCTGCCACTTGCAGGGTCAGTGCCGAGCGCTGGCCGTCTTCAATCTGTTCATGCCACGGCTGATCCAACTCAGTGATCCACACCTGGTGGCGCGAGCCGATGGGCGTGTGCGCGGACGTACAGCGTTGTCTCTGTTTCGAAAGGCACTCGACAAAGCCTTGCAGGAGCAGCCGGATCTGCTGCTGGTCAGCGGAGATTGCTGCCATGACGAAACATGGTGCGGTTATGTGCGACTGCGTGACGCGATTGATGCTGCGATCCAGCGAAAGGCTGCAAGCACAGTTCGCTTTGCGCTGTTAGCCGGCAACCATGATCATCCCCAGAGGCTGCGTGCCGTTCTTGGTCGCCACTGGGTTGTTGCTCCCGGCGTGGTGGACGCGGGGTGCTGGCGTCTGCTCGTCGTGTCCAGTCACCGAGCAGGGGGGTGTGCCGGAGTGATCGGTGGTGCTCAACTGTCATGGGTCAACACGCAGCTCAGGGAGGCCGAAACGCTTGAAAAGTTTGTGGTGGTGGCTCTTCACCACCCTCCTGTTCCAATTGGTGATCCCTCGATGGACACCATCGGGCTTTCTGATGGTTTGCAGTTGATGGACTCTCTGAGGCGATCGTCTGCGGTTCGGGCTGTGCTGTTTGGGCACATCCATCAGCACTGGCAAGGAGTGTCGGCTCTTCGCCCAGATCTCAGCCTGCTCGGTTGTCCCTCGACCTTGGCCTCGTTTGATCCTGTGCAGCCCTGTCCCCTCGGAAGGGCCTGGGACCCTGGCGGCCGCCTGCTCGATCTTGTTGCGGATGGGTCCGTGCAGGAGCGACTCATGCGCTGGTCGGCATCGAGCAGCCAGCAGGGTGAACCGGATAGTGTGATCTTTGTTTGAGGGCGAGGGTGTCAGCTTCCTGGACGGTGTTGATGCGATTCGTCGCCAGTGGGCTCTTCCTTCTGGCCCATGGACTTCTGGTGCTTGAGCACATCGCGTTGGGAACAGCCCTTCACGGCGTTGCCGAAGTGTTTCTCGCTCCCTGGGCCCTTCGCCACAAAGCCTGGGATCTGATTGTGATCGGTATTGTTTTCTGCGTCTTCGATCTCTGGGGCACTCTTCGACTTGTGAACGGGTTGGCCTGAGATCAGGTTGGCATCAAGGTTCAGTCCACCATTGGGTCACAATGCCCACTTTTTCCGGTTGGGAGCCATCAACAACCGTCACAACGAACAGGCGTTGGCCATCACGGGCGTAATCGTATCGGCAGAAACCAGGTCCCGTTCCTGAACAGGATGCCAATGCTTTCAAATCTGTTCTGGAGAGTGATTTCTCAAAATCCAGTACGGCACGTTCAGGAGCCGGTTTCCATCCCGAAGCGGTGAGGGTGGCGTTAGCCCGCAGGATCGACTGACCGCTTTGCAGAGATACTCCAAACGTGTCGGCTCTTGATGTCGAAGCAAAGCCTCCGAGAACGAGACTTGCCAAGACAAGCTTCCAGCACATTCGCTCAATCAGCTTTAATTCCGGCATAGCCACGGAATGAGGCGCAAAACAAGCATTGCAACGAACACTTGCTCGAGGCCTTGGGGTTGAACGACTCAGGTCTGGGGATCAGCTGTTGCGGCTGGCTTCTTCAGCTTCACGGGCTCCGACGACGAGAGCTGCCAGAAAAGGCAGAATGGCTAAAGCTGTGAGTAATTCCACGAGTCTTCGGAAACTCCATCGACAATGACCGATCGAATTGCAAGGAAACGTCTTAATCGCTACGAAGGTTGATGCATGATCAAAGTCGGGGCGACAGGATTCGAACCTGCGACCTAGTGCTCCCAAAGCTGAGGCACTTTCTAGTAAGGCACAGGGCTTTCGAGCGGTCCTGGATGCCTCGCTCGCAACACTGCTCGCAGGGCTGAACGTATAGGACGGTACATGTCAGGTCAGTCGCAGAGTGATCTCGGCCCATCAGACCGTCTTTACAGCCTTAGGCCGACCACTGGGGGGTCGGTGAGGGTTCAGGCTCGGGCGGAGCACTGGGGAGCGATGGAGTCAACCCTCACCCTGGAATTTAGAAATTCATCAAAAATCACCTTGCCGGTGCTGACTTCGCCGACTCGCTCCGTGGCCAGAAAGCCCATCTGTTGTTGAAGGATGAATTCGCATATGTGTCTGATCTGCAGTCGATGTGGGAAGCATCGCTGCTGCCCATGCTCGGCACCACCGACGGTCGAGTGTTGTTCTGCTCCACCCCTGCAGGTGGCGGCAACTTCAACGCCGAATTATGGGAACGTGCGAAGTCCACACCTGGATGGGACCGCTGGAGCTTCAAGTCCGTTGACGGTGGCTGAATCAGCCCCGAATTCGTGGATGAACCCAAAGCAACGATGGATCCCTCGCTGTACCGGCAGGAATTCGAAGCCTCGATCGAATCCTTGCTGGGTGCCATCTATGCGGACTTCAGCAGGGCCAACAACGTCGGCGCTGGTCACTACGACCCGAACGAACCGCTGCTGATGGGCTGCGATTTCAACCGGAATCCCATGTGTGCCTGTGTGGGTCAGCTGCAGGGCGAAAAGCTGGTGATCCTTCGGGAATTCGTTCTGATCGACGCCGACACCAGGATGCTGGCGCAAGAAGTCCGCAGGACATACCCAAGGATGGAAATTCTCTGCTTTCCCGACCCAACGGGCAGCAGGAGCCAGAACAGCTGTATGGGGCTGTCTGACCACGCAATCCTGCGCCAGTCAGGCTTCAAGGTGAAGGCACCCAAAGCACCTTGGGCGATTCGCGATAAATACCCTGCCGTCCGAATGTTCATCCGTGACGCACAGAACCGCCGCCGGTTGCAGATAGATCCCAGCGCAAAGCGCCTCGTGCGTTCCCTCGCCTCACTGGAATATGCACCAGGCAAATCTGTAGCTGACCCCAAGAGCGACCACGGGCATATGAGCGATGCCCTGGGCTACATGTGCCTCGGCATTGCGAAGGGTCTGCTGCCGTACAAGCTCGGTGTCAGTAGCTTCAAGATGTGTGGCCAGTAATGGGGGAGCAAGCTCTGAAAGAGTCGAGATTCCAGAGCTCGGCTTATCACTCCCATCGATGGGGTGGCGCCTCCATCGACTTTTGAATTCAAATCAAGATTGATGGTTGATAACACCCCCAAAAGGGGGCAGATAGACGGGCACCAGCCGACCACTGTGGGTCGGTCAGGTCGATAGCTCAAGACGCCATCAAAAGATCCGATCCGTTATCGATGCTCAGATGGGTCCTCACGCAGGTGGTGACACATTTCCCATCATCAAGGTCACACTCGCTGATGCAGTCGAAATAATCATCGACGGCCTGCCATCTTTCAGTGATGGATTGATGCTTGTGTTCTTTTTTTAGTGTGTACAAGGATTTCTCCCAAGTGCAACACTTCTACCAGCACTTTTGCGTCAGATCAATTTAGGTATTGCAAAAAATAAAATACCTAGGAAAATCTTCTCAGGCGCTAATACTTAATCTCAGTCAGTCAAACTGGTTCAGTTTCACGGACAGTGATGGGGAATAGCGAGTCCTGAGTGGTGTGCGCCAAGCCAGGACTCGCTATTTGCATCAGCCCCCATCGACGGGGTATCCCTATCCCATCGACAGTTCGAGTGAAATCCAAATCAAAGGATGACAACACCCCCAAACGGGGTCAGTTGCACGAGCACTAGCCGACCACTGGGGGTCGGTCAGTTGTCAGCACTCGAGCGCGGGCAGCTTCAACAGCACCCTTCACGCCAGCAGCATCCACCCACTTTCCATAGTGTTGAGTGTGGACCTGCACCGAGTGCCCCATCAGGGCTGCAGCGGTCCTGACGGGCAGGTTGTACGTCATCGCCGATCGGTACGCGTAACCGTGGCGCAGTGAATATGCACTCAATCGCCCTGGCGCATCCTTTCTCAGTTGTTGCCAGATCTCCCGACGCTTGAGATACGTGTTCAGCGCACCAGCGGCCAGATCATCACGGTTGCCCATCGGCGGCAACTCAACGATGCCGGTGGACAGGGTGAGCAGCAGCTCCCTCGCCAGCCCAGGGCGTTGCACTGGATCTAGGGCTTCGATGTGCCTCTTCGGCGATAACCCTCGAGCGGTCCTTTTCTGGTAATCGCACCAGAGCCCATCACCATCGACTCGAACGTATTGCAGTTCGATCGGCCTGAGACCGAACACACCACAAAGACCGACTGCCAGTCGCCACCGTTGGTCGGGGATTGCATCCAGCAGGGCCAGGAAAGCGTCATCCGACAACGGCACCGCCTGACCAGCATTGATCGCCGGAGTTTCGTTCGGTGCTTTGTTGCCCTTGAGATCCTTCAGGTCTTTGCCCTCTGGTGGGAGCCAACGGGAATTCAGCCCCACTTCCTTCACCGTGAAGGTGAGGAATTGTGCTGCTCGTTCGATGCGAACCACCCGACCCCGCGACCCTGGCGCACCTTGGGTCAACTCAGCCAGCAAGGCCTTCCCACTACTCGGAGCGCTCGAGGCACCAAGCACAGACAACACTTGTTTGATGACTCGAGCGTAGGTCTGGTCCCAGGTGGTCTCCTTCACCTGGCCGGATCCAACCTTGTGGGTCTTGAACCGTTCAGCGATCTGAACCCAGTTGATGCCGATGGTGGTTGATGGACCCATCGGACCATCAACAGGCCATTGCAGGTGAGCAGCATCCTTCAGGCTCATCCCACCCTGGATGTGGCCATTTATGGCGGTGATGGCGGTCAACACCTGGAGGTTGATGCCGGGTTCCCAGTTGATGGGCAGGGCTGCAGATTCACGGCGACCATCGGGCCAGCGTTTCTGCAGAAATACTTTTCCGCGCATCTCTCGAACGGTGAATCCACCGAGTCGGAATTCCTGCTTGATGGCTGCCCTGAGATCAGCAGCCCAATCGCGTGACGAGCTGGCCATCAGGGCAAACCTCCGTAGCAAAGTTTGGCGGTGCCATCGCTGCTGTGCTTGCAAAAAGGCTTTTGGATCACTTTTTTGGAAACTGGATCCAGGAAGCCCTGTGCCGCCAACCACAGGAATGAGATGAAAGACAACCCGAGAACCGAAGCGATGAAATAGTTAGGTTCTATGTGTTTCGGTTGGTGATATGCAGTCGGCTTTGGTTCGGGGGTCAGACGAACCAGGGCACGATCGAGTTCATCAATCAGTGCCGACAGCTGCCGGTGTTGCCAGCTGTTTTCAGACCACTGGTGCAGACGCAACAGGAATCCAATCTCGTGCTGAAGCTCGATCGCTGTCATCTGGGCATCAGCAACGCTCTGAGATTTCATCTCTTTGATCACCGTCGCGACTTTGCGTTGGAACGGACCAACGACGGGATGGGTTTTAACGCCCACTAACTGGCCTCCCGTTCTCTGATCGTGATTTCGCCGTTCGGGTTGCCTGGCTGGAACTTGCATTCCGCTGTGTACTTCAGTTCCAGGCCAAAACCGTTCTTGGCTTTGAAGTCCATCCACACCGCGGTGTTGCCCACTGGCTCAAATTTCTTGTAGCCGTAATCCCAGCCGTTGATTCCGAGAGTGCTCGGGTGGTTGACGCTTTTGCGGATCAGTTCTTTGCACAGCTCACCTGACTGTTCTTTGGTGAATGCTTTCTCCGACTCAGATACGGCGGCTACTTGGTTGTCCAGTTCGCTCTCAGTGAAGCGGAAGCGGATCATCTTTGAATCCATATTGCAGTCAACGAAGAACTGCATGTTGTTGAGGGTGCTTTTATGGAAGAGAGCTCAGACCCATCGACTTGCTTGCACTGAGGATTGCGAGCCGCGGTTTCTGCAGCCTTGCGCCTGTAGGCCTCGAGCTCATCCATACGGCTGCCGAACTTGGCGAAAGTCTTCGGGTATTGGTCTGGTGTGTAAGGCGTTAGGGCATAGCTGCTGATTTCAGCTTTGTGCGGTTTGGCCTTAGGTGCTGATGCCTTCGCTCGAGGCCGTTCCGACTGAGGCTTGAGAGCCTGATCCTTGTTGTTCTCCGCGGGAACACATCCAGCGGTTCCTGCACAGATCAAAGCAAGAACAGTCAGGGGGATCAGTTTCATGTGTCTGGTGGCTTTACCACCAGAAAACTTGTGCACGTGAAATTGCACATCCCCCATTTGGGGGAACAGAATTGATTTCATCAATCCAATCGAGAGTTGGGTTGGTCACGGGTCAGGCGGTTGCAGCCGCGCTGACCCACCCCTTCTACACCGCTAAAGCACTCGGTCGCAAGTGTCCTGCTCGCAGAAATGCTCGCAAAACAGGCCCAATAAGCCCCGAAATGCCCCGATATGTACCCTCGTCCAGATGCTGCTGACAGGGCAAAACCCCTGTAGTGCCAGTGCTTTTCAGTAATCGGGGCGACAGGATTCGAACCTGCGACCTAGTGCTCCCAAAGCACCCGCGCTACCAAGCTGCGCCACGCCCCGTTCCTCAATAGTAATTGTTGGCCTGGGCGTCGCAGGGTTTCCTTGGTGTCGGCAATGAGTTTCAGGCCTACGCTTCCATTAGATGGTGTCTTCCCTATGGACTGGACCCCTGGATCGGTTGCGTCATTGCGGGAGCGATACGACCTTCCTTTTGTTCGTGCAGATCGTGAAGGGTTGGTGGTTGAGTTCAATGATCGCTTTGGCGCCGTCTACGGATGGGATTCGTCTCTTATCGGGAAAACTCTCGGGATGATCCTTCCAGAGCAGTTCCGCGAACTCCACCATGCCGGGTTTGCCCGTTTTCAGATCACCGAGTCGTCTCAGGTGGTGAATCATCCTCTGGAGCTGGCCACAATTTGTGCCGACGGCTCGGTGATTCGCAGTGAACACTTCATTGTTGCCGAGAAAGATTCAAGCGAAGGATGGAGTTTTGCTGCCACGTTGAGGCCCTTGGAGGGCCCCCATGCCTGCTGAAGGTCCGGTGAACCCGCACACCGAAACCTCTGAACTCGTCTCACAGTTGCGTCAGTCACTCGGATTGTTGCGGGTGGCCTTCGATGCAACCGGTGAAGCCATGTTGATTGTTGATTCTGATCGCTTTGTGCGCTGGGTGAATCAGACAGCTGCTGAACTTTGGGGAGCCGGTTTGCCTTTACGGGTGATCGGCAAGCCACTGGAGGCCCTGATTTCTTTTCGGCAACTCGATCAACGCTTGCTTTTATTGACGGATTCTCACCATCCTCTGATTCAGGCTCAATCGGGCGAAGGGCAGGATCTGTTTCTGATTCAGGCGGTCTCGTCCCTCGACAACAGCCAAGCGGATGTTCTTCAGCGGATGGTGGCGTGGCGTCCGATCACCGAGATGGGAGGTGCTTTCACGCTGCTGATCTTCAGAGATCTTGAGCCAATGGAAAAGTCTCTCCAACAGCAACGGGCATTCATCAACACCTTGGCCCATGAGTTGCGGACTCCACTCGCCATTCTTTCCGGAAGTTTGCGTCGAATGGATCGGTTGACGCCAATGGCGCTTCCTCTGGACAGTGTTCTGAATGATGCCATTCATGAAACCAAGCGCATGGCTGCTCTTGTTGATCAATTGCTGCTTCTTTCAGAACTGGATACCAATGGCTTCCATTGGAACCTCAAGTGTAATCCGTACGATCAGTTTCTTCTCCGTTGGATGGACACACTTGATAGCAATCATCGTTCAAGTGTCTGTTTGCAATGGCCGAAAGAGCCTCAGCAATGCTTCTTGGAACTTGATCAGATTGCAGTGAATCGCATTTTCGATTGTCTTCTCGATAACAGTCTGCGAATCGGGCAGTCTGACGTCACTTTTTCAATCAGCATCTGCATTAAATCATCCTTCATTGACTTTAACGTTTCGGATAATGGACCTGGAATACCTGATGATCAAGAAATCGGTGCATTATTTGATCGTTTCAGTCGTCTGGAAATCCATCGAGCTCTTGGATCAGGAGATGGTTGTGGCCTCGGCTTGTCCGTCGTGAAAGGCCTCGTTGAGGGGATGGGGGGTTCAGTTCTGAGTGGAGAGATGCGTCCTGGAGGTGGAGCTTCGAAACCGTTCGAGATTATTCTCCGTTTCCCCATTATTCGAGATTTGCCTGGGTCTAACGTGGCCCAGGAAGGTGTTCATCCAGAAGTTCTGGAAGACGCTCAAAAAGATCCGGTTTGAGAATGTAGTCGGCTGCACCGAGGTCAAAAACAGTCTGTCGTTTGATTTCGTCATTGAGGGCGGTCACGACAATCACAGGAATTTGGATGGACCGCTGACGCATCTCTTCAAGACAGGCAACGCCATCCATTGCAGGCATCATCAGATCGAGGAAGATCAGATCGACTGATTCACTCTCCATTAATTCGAGAAGGGACAGACCTGTTTCGCAGGGCAGAGGAATCACTCCCTCATCGGTCAACTCTTCTGCGATCAATTTGCGCAGACGAGGATCATCATCAACGATGGCAACATGAAAAGAGGGTTTCATCTCGAATGATTATCGAGGTATTGAGTAGCTTGTAGTGAATGGGTCGCCTGAGATTCGAACTCAGGACCAATCGGTTAAAAGCCGAGTGCTCTACCGCTGAGCTAGCGACCCTCCTGTACCAGTCTGTCGAGCTGGGAACAGATTGTGCTGTGAAGCACCAACGAAAATTATCACCCGGAGGAACCTTCGTCCAAGGGGCAGCTTCGGATCAGCACAGAAGAACTGAAATCATGGGTTCATTCAGCTATTGGTCTGATGACTGAAGCGACTGTTCCGCAAGATGGCGTCTTTCCTTCACCAACAATTCACCCTGGTGCCTGGGTGGCCGAAAGTGCTGTCGTGATGGGTGATGTCCGGATTGCTGCGTCTGCAAGCCTCTGGCCGATGGCTGTCGCTCGTGGTGATCTGGCACCGATCTCGATTGGTGCTGGCAGCAATATTCAGGACGGTGCTGTCCTTCATGGTGATCCCGACGCTCCTGTCACCATCGGCTGTGATGTCACCATCGGCCATCGAGCCGTGGTCCATGGCGCCACACTCGAAGATGGTTGCCTGATCGGAATCGGAGCCATCATTCTCAACGGAGTCACTGTGGGAGAAGGCGCCCTCGTGGCTGCAGGAGCTGTGGTGACCCGGGATGTTCCTGCGCGCAGTCTTGTTGCCGGTGTGCCGGCTCAAGTCAGGCGCGAGCTGGATGCTGAAGCGACCGAGGCCCAGCGGGAGCATGCACGGCGCTACTCCAAACTCGCTCAGACCTGGGATCGAATGCTGCAAATCCAAACGGAGTGACGCAACGCAGCGTTATTGGGCTCTGCACTCCTTAAGATCCACAAACCTTCCGACTGGATTCATGGACCTCCGGCTCGTCCTCGTGGCATCTCCTATCCTCCTCGCATTGGGTTGGGCCGGCTTCAACATTGGCCGTGCTGCAGTTGGCCAGCTGCAGTTGATGATCAAGCGCAGCAGGGTCTGATCGGAATCCAACGCCCTTGTCGATAGGGTTGAGATTCACTGTTTCTAAACCTGTTGGCAGCTCCATCCGTTGTTGTGATCGGTGCTGGCCTCGCTGGCACTGAGGCTGCCTGGCAGGTGGCACAAGCCGGTCTCGATGTTCAGCTGGTCGAGATGCGGCCTTTACGTCGGTCTCCTGCTCATCACAGCTCTGAATGCGCAGAGCTCGTTTGCAGCAACAGCTTTGGAGCTCTTAGCAGCGATCGGGCAGCTGGTCTTCTTCAGGAGGAATTGCGGCGACTCGGATCTGTAGTGATTCAGATGGCTGATCGCCATGCCGTCCCGGCTGGTGGTGCCCTCGCTGTTGATCGAGGTCGATACAGCGCATCTTTGACGCAACTACTGGATCAACATCCCAGGATTTCGTTCCTCCGCAAGGAGCAACTCGAGCTTCCTGCATCAGACCAGATTACTGTTCTGGCCACGGGACCTCTGACCAGTGACGCTTTGGCTGAAGACCTGCGTTGCTTCACCGGACGGTCGGACTGTCATTTCTTCGATGCGGCGAGTCCGATCGTGGAAGGTGAGAGTGTTGACATGACCAAGGCGTTTCGGGCGAGTCGCTACGACAAAGGCGACGCGGATTACATCAACTGCCCGATGAACCGAGAGCAGTACCTTGCATTCCGCGACGCCTTGTTGGCTGCCGAACAAGCTGAGCTCAAGGACTTCGATCAGACGAATGCCACATTCTTTGAGGGTTGTCTGCCGATCGAAGAGCTGGCCAGGCGCGGTGAAGACACCATGCGCTATGGCCCTCTTAAGCCGATCGGTCTCTGGGATCCGCGCTGGGGAGATGTCAACGACCGCGATGTCCGCCGCGCCAAGCGTGCGTATGCCGTGGTGCAGCTCCGGCAGGAAGACAAGGATGGACGGCTGTGGAACCTCGTCGGCTTCCAGACCAATCTCAAATGGGGAGAGCAGAAACGTGTATTGCGGATGATTCCTGGACTCGAGCAGGCGGAGTTCGTTCGCTTCGGTGTGATGCATCGCAACACGTTCCTCGAAGCTCCGGCCTTGCTCAATGCCACTCTGCAATTTCGCGCAAGGCCCAATCTGCTGGCTGCTGGCCAGATCACCGGCACCGAGGGCTACGCCGCTGCAGTGGCCGGAGGCTGGTTGGCTGGCACCAACGCTGCCCGTCTCGCTCGGGGGGAATGCGCCATTGATCTCCCTCGCACCACCATGGTGGGAGCGTTGACGCACTTCATCAGTGAAGCTCCCTCCGGAAAGTTTCAGCCGATGCCCCCCAACTTCGGTCTCCTGCCTGAATTGCCAGAACGCATCCGCGACAAGCGCGCTCGCTACGGGGCGTATCGGGACAGGGCACTGACTGATTTACTGCTAGCAAAAGAGGAAAGCGCTCTCAGGGATGTCGCCTGTCCGGCCTGAACACCGTCTGATTGAACGCCGCTCCTTGAAAATCGGCGTTCTGGCCAGTGCCGTGATGGCCATAGCCGGGATCGGTGTTCATGTGATTTCCGGGTCTTATGCCCTGCTGCTCGATGGTCTGTATTCCGCTGTGATGGTTGGATCTGGTCTTGTGGCGGCAAGGATCAGTCGCAACGTGGTTCGCCCGCCCGACAGGGCATACCCCTACGGATACGACGGCCAGGAAGCGTTGTATGTGCTCTTTCGCTCTTTGGTCCTGATCGGCGTGCTGTCGTTTGCGGCCATTTCGGCACTGAGCACGGTGGTGGAATACGCCAATGGCCGGTCTGTGATGCCTGTCCGTCTCGGCCCTGTGGCGTTGTATTCCTTGGCCATGGTGGTGATCTGTTGGGGCCTGGCCTGGCGTCATCAACACGACTGGGTCATCACTGGACGCCACTCGCAGATTCTTCTCACTGAGGCCAAGGCGGCCCGCGTGGATGGGTTGATCAGCGGCTTGACGGGGTTGGCGCTGTTGGGGTCTCCCTTGCTCCAGGGGACGATGCTGGCCGTGCTCATCCCAATCACGGATTCACTTCTCGTGCTTGTGGTGAGTGTCGCTGTGCTGCGTGAACCGTTGCAGGGGTTCCTGACCGCGCTTGGCCAGGCTGCTGGTGTCTCTGCCGAATCTGATCTGATTCGCAGCACGCGATTGGCTTTGGAGGATTTGCTTGCAGGACTGTCCTGCTGGTTGCTTGATTTGACGGTGTATGAGGTGGGGCGCACGGCTTTTGTCGTGGTGTATCTGAATCCCCATCAGCCAATGGATGGTGCGGCCATTGATGTGATCCGGTCCCGGATTCAGGAGCGCTGCCGAGATCTGCTGGCCCGACCGGTGCGCACCGAGGTGATTCTGACTGCGACACCGCCCTTCGCATCGGGCAGCACCTCCTAGGTTTGAACGCTGACGCGAATCGTGCACGTGGCCTCGAGCACCAAGCCGCATTGGGATGTGATCGTGATCGGCTCTGGGATCGGTGGCCTGGTCACTGCCTCCCAGCTCGCTGCCAAGGGTGCGAAGACGCTGGTGCTTGAGCGCTATCTGATTCCTGGTGGCTCCGGTGGGAGCTTCAGGCGGGATGGTTACACCTTCGATGTCGGCGCATCGATGATTTTCGGCTTCGGAGAACACGGCCATACGAACCTTCTGACCCGGGCTCTGGCTGATGTGGGGCAGAGCTGCGACACAGTGCCCGATCCCGTACAGCTTGAGTACCACCTGCCTGACGGTCTCACCATGCAGGTGGACCGGGATTACGACGGATTCATTGATCGCATGGCGGCGCAGTTTCCTCACGAAGCCAAGGGCATCCGTGCGTTTTACGACACCTGCTGGCAGGTGTTCCGTTGTCTTGATGCGATGCCGTTGCTGTCTCTGGAAGACCCGGCCTATCTGGCCAAAGTGTTTTTCCGTGCTCCGCTGGCCTGCCTCGGTCTGGCCCGATGGCTGCCGTTCAACGTCGGAGATGTGGCGCGTCAGCACATCAGCGATGGGGAGCTTCTGCGTTTGATTGACATGGAGTGCTTTTGCTGGTCAGTGATGCCTGCCGATCGCACACCGATGATCAATGCAGGCATGGTGTTCTCAGATCGTCATGCCGGGGGAATCAATTACCCGAAGGGAGGCGTCGGAACGATCGCTGAGAAACTCGTTGACGGCCTCAAGAGTTATGGCGGTGAGATTCGCTATCGCGCGCGAGTGACCGAAGTCATCGTCGAAGGCCGGCAAGCCGTCGGCGTGCGGCTCGCTGATGGAGAGGAGCTGTTTGCCCGTCGTGTGGTGAGCAATGCCACTCGCTGGGACACCTTCGCCGGGGATGGGTCGCCTGCGACAACGCTTGTGGATGGAGACCATACCCCCGCTCGAGAGGCAGCCTGGCGCCGTCGTTATCAGCCTTCCAGTTCATTTTTGTCGTTGCATCTCGGCGTCAGGGCTGACGTCATTCCTAAGGGGTTGCATTGCCATCACCTCCTGCTTGAGGACTGGAATGAGCTCGAGGCTGAGCAGGGGGTGATCTTCGTTTCGATTCCGACCTTGTTGGATCCATCCTTAGCTCCTGAAGGTCGCCACATCGTGCACACCTTCACCATGAGTGAGATCTCTGCCTGGTCTGGCCTGTCTCCTTCGCAGTACAAAGCGAAGAAAGAAGCTGATGCCAATAGGTTGATTCAGCGCCTTGAGGCGATCCTGCCTGGACTCTCAGAGGCTATTGAGCTGCGGGAGGTTGGTACACCGCGCACCCATCGGCGCTTCCTTGGGCGCATGGGCGGCAGCTACGGACCGATTCCATCCATGCGCTTACCAGGATTGTTGCCGATGCCGTTCAACAGAACAGGATTAAACGGCCTCTACTGCGTAGGTGACTCCTGTTTCCCAGGTCAGGGGCTCAACGCCGTGGCATTCAGCGGCTATGCCTGTAGTCATCGCATCGGTGCTGATCTGGGCCTGAACTCCTGGGCGCTGCCGGCTTAGAAGCCCACGGGGCGTTTCAACCCTGTTTAAGGTTTTGAAACTGACTGATCGATCATGGCTTCGGCGCCCCAACCAAGCGCAGCGGATCTGGCTCGGTACATCGAGCAGCGCGGTGAGCTTGGCAAGCCCTGGATGCTGCAGATGCTGCGGTTGGCCAAGCTCAAAGAAGCAAAAGCCTCGATGTCGCCAGAGTCATACATCGAGAGCCTGCAGGAGGCACATGCGGATTTGATGCGTCTTGGAGAATTCTGGAAGGGCCGAGAAGCCGAGATTTTTTCAGGTGATTACAGCCCATCTGATGTGATCGAACCCCTGCCTGGCTCCCCCGAGGATCGCTAAATCATGCGTGACTGCTTCCGCCTTTCGAGCCTGATCCGGGGAACTCTGATCACTGTTTATCTGGCCCTTGTGGTGCCACTACCTTTGATGGCTCCTCCTTCGCTGCGGATCACGCTTTGGATTGCTGCACCTCTTGGTTTTTTCATCGTTCTGGCGCTGCTGAGCGAGGAGGTTTCCGTTGACGAAACAGGTGTTGTGGTTGGACATCCCCAGTGGTGCCGATGGTTATTGCGTCGGGGATGGACGCTTCGCTGGGATCAGATTCGCCGTGTGGTCCCTGTGGGGACAAGTCAGGGGGGATCGGTCTACTACCTCAAAACATCCAATGAGGGACATCGCCTGCTCCCTCAACGTCTCGAACGTTTTGATCAGTTCTTGCAGGTGGTCGAAGATCGCACGGGCATTGAGACCAGTGGAATCGGCAGGCTGACACCACCTTGGACTTATCAGTTACTGGCAGTGCTTGCACTTTCGATGCTGGTTGCTGAAGTGGTGATTTTGATCGGACTTCAACTGAGCTGGTTCACCCTTCCGGAAGGTTATCCAGGCTGAATCGGTAGCCCTGCTGCCGAACGGTTGTGATTCCTCCACCATCGCCAAGTCCGGCCTGCTCAAGCTTCCTCCGCAGAGTCAAGACCTGAGTATCAACTGACCGTGGCCCTCCACTGAAAGGAGGCCAGGCCATCCTCAGCAATTCCTGCCGACTGCGGACCATCCCTGGTGGCATCAGCAGGGCACAGAGCAGAGCAAATTCCCGGGGGCTCAATTCAACAGGTTTTTCGCTCAAGGTCACCTGACGGAGTAGAAGGTGCACCTCAAGGGGACCGACCTTGACTCTTTCCTGAAGACCGCTGCGTTCACGTTTCAGAAGGGTGCGGCATCGTGCAGCGAGTTCCTCCAAACCGAACGGTTTACGGAGCACATCGTCGGCACCTTCATCGAGGAGCCCCACAACAGGTTCAGCACCATTGCGAGCCGTGAGAACGATCACCGGGCAACGCAGCTGTTGCCCGAGCCGCAAGGCCGAACTCTTCTCCAGAATTTCGGCGCTGATGAGGAGATCGGGAGATTGCTCTTGGCAGAGCTCAATGGCTTCGGCCGATGAGGACACTGCCGCCGTCAGGTGACCGTCCTGACGCAATCGCTGGACGAGAACGGTTCGAAGCGTCGGATGGGGTTCCACAACAAGCACCCGTGCCGGTTCGCGTGACGGAATGCTTGGTGCTGGATTCTGCTGAACCGGCGCCAGTCCGGATCCGTTGGTGAGCAGATCTCGGGAAGGAGGAATCACACGAAAAGGCCATGCAGGATTAGGCTAGGCGAACTTCCGTGGCAATCTGGTAGCAGGGGCTGCCGACCTCATCAAAGATGACATCTCTCCAGCATCCGGAAGCAATCCGTCACTTCCAATCGCTGTGTGATGCCTGTCAGGAACTGACAACTCGTTTTCACGGACCCTCGGAACTGAGGCTCTATGCAGATGGTTATCTTCACGCACTCAGGCGGGCTGGCAGTCTTGACACAAGAGAATTAGCCAAACTTGAGATGTTGATTGAACGTTGGATCATGGATCCATCCAGTTTCATCGGTCCGGATGGGGATCCACGAGCGCTCTATCAACATCCTCAGCAATACTGATCTAGCTGGCCAGAGCGATCTCAAGCTTCTCCTTCAGTTCGCCGGAGTTGTACATCTCGATCAGGATGTCTGATCCACCCATAAATTCCCCTTTGACGTAAACCTGAGGAATGGTGGGCCAGTCGGAAAACTCCTTGATTCCCTGGCGAATCTCCATGTCACTGAGTACGTCAAACGTTTCAAAACCGATGCCAAGGGCATTGAGGATCTGAACGACGTTGTTGGAGAAGCCGCATTGAGGCATCAGCTTGGTGCCCTTCATGAAGACGAAAACTGGGCTGGACTGGATGAGCGTTTCGATACGGGTTTTGGTCTGAGCATCCATGGGTTGGTCTCCTGGTGGCTAGATGGGGATCAGTCTGGCGTTGAGGTGTTGAGAGCCAAAGCGTGGATCGCTTCGCTCTGCAACTCTTCCTTGAGGGCCTTGTAAACCAGCTGGTGCTGGCGGATGCGGTTCAGTCCGTCAAAGGCTGAAGACACCACGGATACTTGCAGGTGGTCGCCCCCCCCGGTCAGATCTTCAACGCTGACTTGGGCGTCAGGCAGTGCACGGCGAATGGCAGCGCCAACGGCGTCGGGCTGAACCATGGGGTCAGGAAAAAAACAGAGCTTGATGCTGGCAGATCAACTGCCCGACGTGCTCTGTCCGCCACGGAAGGGTGTATCGACGAAACCGAGCTCCACAAGGCTTTGATAAGCCTTCTGGCCTTCAGGTTTCGCTGGTGTCATCAAACGAACCACCTCAACAAGGACAGGGACGGCCACTTCAGGTTGGTTCTGGCGGCGAAACAAGGCAGCCAGTCTCAAGTTGGCCTGTGCCAGCAGGGAGAGTGCTTTGCGTCCCTTTGCATCCATTTCCCGAGGAATTCTTGCGTCAAGACCACGGAACGCCCCACTCAGGTCCCGGTAGAAGGCAAGCAGCTGTTTTGCTGCGGTGCGTGCGTTGTCGTAATCCTTTTTGGCTTGGCCCAGATCGCCAGATGAAACTGCGGAATCACCGCGTTGAATGAGCGATTCGACGGCTGCAACGTTGAAGCCAGCTCCGTCTGTGGCAAGAACCTTATTGACGGAAGCTGTGTTCGCGTTCGACGCGGTCTGACCCAGCGCAGGGTTGACGAACAAACCTGCCGTCAGGGCGAGCGCTGAGCAGATGAGGCGTGAACGCATGACATGAATACTTAGTATTCGCGGACTTTAAAGGCATTCCATGGGGCGTCCAACGGCACTCCTTGCCGCTTGTTCAGCCGCCTTCATTCCCTTCACAAGTAACTGATTGAAGTGCTCGGTTTCCTCTCTGCCCCGACCTGAAATCGTCAGCACCTCTCCAAAGCAGATGGCGGCGTGACCGAATGGTCCTGGGCGGTTGGGGTTGTAAGCCAATCCGACAGGAACGACAGGAACCCGCACGCCTTTTTTCAGAGCGAGCTGAGCCAGGCGCACCAATCCCTGTTCAACGACGATCGGCTCGTCATCACGATTGATGCGTCCCTCCGGAAAAACAACCAACTGCTGATCGTTCGCCAGCAGATCCAGGGCAAAACGAAGTGTTGTCAGCGATGGCTTGTCTTGGTCAACAGCGAAACATCCCAGCCGTTGCAGGAACCATCCCTGCAGACCGGCCATTTCTGTGCGCGTCACCATGAATCGACAATCACGTCCAGTGACGCGACGCCCCGCCGCCATGGGCAAAATCAGAGCATCCCAACGGGCTCTGTGCGTCGGTGCCAGGAGAACTGGACCCTGCATCGGTAGATGCTGGCGTCCGAGCACAATGCGTTCTCGGAAATACCCGCGCAACGCGAGATCCTGGGTGACCACCATGGCCAGAGGTGCCCAGAAAGGGTCAATGCCCGTTTCGAGGGCTGAAGCTCGTGTTGCCAGGCTGCTGGGCACCGCCTTGAGCCGCAGGTCGTCTCAGAAAAAGTTAGGTCTTGGTCTGCACTTCGCAGCGTTATGCAGGGCAGTTGATCCTGCGGCCGATGCATCTGCCTGGCTCCATAGGATTCAGTTTTGAACTCTCCCGCCGTGGCCAGCCTCGGGGTCAACATCGATCACATCGCCAACGTGCGCCAGGCACGAAGAACCGTGGAGCCGGATCCCGTGCCGATGGCGCTTCTGGCTGAGCTCGGTGGCGCCGATGGGATCACGGTTCACCTTCGCGAGGATCGGCGCCACATTCAGGACAGGGATGTGGATCTGCTGCGTCAGACGGTTCGGACCCGCCTGAATCTTGAGATGGCTGCAACGGATGAAATGGTTGCCATCGCCCTGCGGGTGCAGCCCGACATGGTGACGCTTGTTCCGGAACGACGGGAAGAGGTCTCCACGGAAGGTGGCCTGGATGTGAGCAGCCAGAGTTCTGATCTCACCACCAAGATCCGTTGCCTTCAGGATGCAGGGATTCCAGTCAGTCTGTTCGTTGATCCGGAGTCGACACAACTGCAGGCCTGCCGTGATTGCGATGCCCGTTGGGTTGAATTGCACACCGGCACCTATGCCGAATCCAAGTGGACCGAGCAACCGTTGGAGCTTGCTCGCCTGACCGAAGCGACAGCCTTGGCTCGTTCGTTAGGGCTGCGGGTCAATGCGGGTCACGGGCTTACCTATCAAAACGTGGAGCCGATTGCTTGTATCGAGGGGATGGAAGAGCTGAATATCGGCCATACGATCGTGGCAAGGGCAGTTGCCGTGGGTCTTCAACAGGCTGTTCGTGAAATGAAGGCCTTGGTTCAGAATCCCCGTCGGGAACCACTGTTCGGAAGCTATCCAGCATGACCACTTATCACTTCGTTGCAGCCAGCGAGCGGTTCCTCACAGAGGAGGAGCCGCTTGAAGAGGTGCTGAAAGAACGCAGACGCCATTACGCCGAGGAAGGTCGAGAGATTGATTTCTGGCTGGTGCGCAGACCTGCTTTTCTTGACAGCCCAGAACTTTCGGTGGTGAAGAAAGAGGTGCCGGAGCCGTCTGCGGCTGTGGTTTCCACCGATGCAACCTTCATCACGTTTATGAAGCTGCGTCTTGAGTTTGTCTTGGAGGGCCGCTTCGAGGCTCCGAGTGATTCCATTCCGGATCCTCTGGCCTCTCAGTGCTGATTTCTTTAACGATGTCATCACCGGGAGGGCCCATGCGTGTTGCAACCTTCAGTGCATGTTTCGTCATGGGATGCCTCCAATGTCTCCCAGTTCGCTCCGATTCAGGTGGTGGTTGGGAGTCTTGGGTGTACAGCCTGACGCCGGAGCAATTATGTGAGGCCTATATGGATGACATCGTGACCGATGAAGATCTTCCGGGAGGTCGCGGCCAGGATCCATGCTCAGAGGACGATTCAGACAGGGACTCACCCTGGTAAGACTTCATGATTGATCTGCTGTCGATTCAGCGGATCATTTTTAATCTTCGAGGGATGGTTACTGGTGAATTGTTGTGGGGGTGCCATCTTGAGCTCTGGCGCAGCCTTTCTATGTCAGCCCGCAATTTTCTCGCCTTCAGGTCGAAACAAGAGATTATTTTCTTCATCCCGTCTTAGGTGGAGTGAGCAGCACACGCTGAGATGCTTACGAGCGTTTTGCAAAACGCAATTCGCTGCTGGTGGATCGTCTCTCCAACCTGGTGAAGGTTTCCATTGTGATCCAGTTGAAGCGAAAACCTTCAGAGCCTTTTGTTGATGGCTTGCCGGAGTCATCCGGTCTTCTCTTCGCCAGTGAAAAGAGAGCTCGGCTCAGGCAACGTGGCTTGTTGTAAGGGGATCGACGGGGGAATCAGTTAACAGCTAGCCGTCGCGACGACATCCTGTTTGGCCGTTCGGGCGATGACATCCTCACCGGTGGTTCGGGGGATGATCTTCTGTCTGGAGGCGCAGGTGCTGATCGGTTTCTCTTTCACAACGCCGAGCGGCAGAACTATTTTCAAGCACACGATTGTGGATTTCCGGCCCGAACAGGGTGATCGGATCTGAATTGAGGGCGCTCATCATTTCCTCGGTTCAAAGGCTTTCACCGGTCGTGCGGGTGAGATTTAGGCCATTGCATGGATAGTGGATCTGCTTTCGTGCCCAGGGGTGAACCTGCAGCCCTGGATGATTCAGGGCGTCCTTCTGTCGATCGATGATGACGGTGATCGGCTGGCTGATGGGTTGGTCGAAATCCCCGGTTTGACATCCTTCGAAGCTGATTGGTTCGAGGGCATCAGCTGTTGACCCGAGGAGGAAGGTGCGGGCGAGGGAACCCGCAGATCATTGACCTACCAGTTGGTACTTGCGCACTGGCGTTCGCGTCGACTTGACTTTTGTAAGACAAGTGGAAATGATTCTCAAGTCAGTGTTAATGCTCAATTCCGAAAAAGATCCGTTGAATGCGGATTGTGAGTATCAGCGTGAACCATAGTGAGGGAAGGTCCAATGCGACCTAATGCGTCGATACGGGAACGTGGCTGAGGGGCTTCGTTCCCGCTTTTTATGTTGATCGCTCGCTTACTGGATCAACTGCTCCTCCAGGAGCATGTTGAATCCGAGTAGTTGTTCGTCACTGAGTTGCTGCCGGGACCCTACCTGGAAGTTGCTTTGGAGAAAGTCTCGGGCTTGCTGTTGCTGCCAATTGAGGCGTTTAAGGATTTCATCGCATTGGTTTACAAGATCAGAACGCCGTAAGGGAATCGCTGCTGTTCGGGCGTCACTTGAGGCTGGAAGGTGCCGCAGGCGCTTGAGATAAGCCACGAGATCACTGAAGCGTGTGAGTCGATGTCTACTGCTGTGGCCAAACGCCCGTTCCAGGTAAATGGATTCACTGGCACGATCCCAGCCGATGCGTTGTAACTCCAGGTCGATCGCGGTGAGTTCTTCGCTCCAATCATCAGGATCAGTGGGTGCTTCATTGACTACGGCTTCTGCTGCTTGATCAAGCGAAGGTTGGATTGGTGCGATCGGCTCGGGCTTTTGCGGTTCAAAGACAGGCTTTGCTTCTGATTCGATCCGGTCCACGTCCCTGTCGTTGCGGCGGACAATGTCCTGGTTGCTGTGGCGGACAATCTCTTTGTTGCTGACTGGAGCTGCACTGCGTTGATCCAGTCGCTGCAGCAGCCTGGCGATGGCGTGATCCTCCGCTTCTGTTGCCGTGGGAGCTTCGCCCAGGGCACTCCCAAGTGAAGTGCTGCCGTCGAAGGCTTCGACGCGAACTATGCAGCGCTGGTCATCGTGATGGCAAAGCTGGGCGTGCGTTTTCATGCCACTGGTCAGCGTGTCCTATTTCTAGGCTGGGAGGATGGACACAGCTGCACTGCCTTCCCTAACCGCCTGGCTGGACGGCGTTGATCAGCTCGGTGAGCTGCTCCCGTTGTTGCCGGTTCTGGTCAGTCTTGAGCTTCTTCTCTCAGCTGACAATGCCATCGCTTTGGCTGCCATCGCCCGTACGCAGTGTGATCCGGAACTTGAGCGCCGGGCCCTCAACCTTGGGGTGTTGATGGCGTTTGTGCTCCGCGTTGCTCTCATCCTGATGGCGCAATGGGTGTTGGCGTTTCCGCCGCTTCAGTTGTTGGCAGGTGGTTATCTCCTCTGGCTTTGTTACCAGCACTGGAGGCCGGCGGGAACTGAGGATGATTCTCAAGCCCTGCCGCTGTCTTTGCCGCCCCGGAGTTTTCGCCGCACCGTTTTGACCCTTGCCGCCACCGATCTTGCATTTTCGATCGACAGTGTTGCCGCCGCCGTGGCGATCAGTGATCAACTCCTGCTTGTGATCACGGGTGCACTGATTGGCGTGGTTGCACTGCGGTTTACATCGGGTTTGTTCATTCACTGGCTAAAGATTTTTTCCCGACTGGAATCCGCCGGTTATTTGGCTGTTGCTTTTGTCGGGTTCAAGTTGATTCTCCAGCTTGTTTTTCCAATGGTTGATATTCCTGAGCTGCTCACTCTCTGTGTTGTGATTCTGCTGATGATCTGGGGATTTTCGATTCGTCTTCCTGCCATTGCTGAGGAGACCTAAGACGTGCTGATTGAGATTCGTCAGTTTGGGAGTGAGCAGCCGATCGACCGCTTGGAAATGGAGGATCCTCCACATCCCGGTCGTTGGTTCTCGATCGATTCAAGAAGTTTCCTTGTGATGCAGAGACGGCATCGTTACGGGCTCCGCTCCGGACGCTACGAACTCAGGTCTGTGGTCCTGCTGGTCAAGCCACAACAACAACCGAACGATGCCCGCTGGTTCCGCCATGGCTGGGTGATCGGTGATCCCGGCTGTCGCTTCAATGCCCGCAGTCCTCTCTTGCGTTGTGCAGTGCTCCCAGAGGGGCCCTGTGAGCGTTGCGTGCACCGCGAGGACGTCTCTTAGCGATAGCTCTTCAAAATGGAGCCATGCAAAACACCGTGGATCGATGAAGCGCGAGCGTTGCTGGGTCTGGTTTCGAGGTGGTCTCAATGAACGACCGCATTGGGTCGGAGGTTTCTACGCCTCGACAGATGATCAGGATGGCATCCTGATTCAGCATGCGTCCTATCGCGATTGCCGGGTGCCGGCTTGGAGAGTCACGCAGCAGGAACCCAGTGACCCCCATGTCTCTCCTGAGATCCCTGACAATGCTGTCTGGCAGTTGTTCTGATCCGTCCGATGCAGCATTCCGCTCTGCGGGTGAGAGCTGAGCTCCTCGAGTTCCTCAAATTTCGCGTTCTTGCGGCTCAGCAGACGTTCTTCCAGGATGAGAGCCCCGTTCAACGTCGGGCCTGGCTGGAGCGCGTCCATCCAAAGGCTTTGGTGCTCACGGATCGGCAACTCGACGAGGTCTGGACTCAGGCTCAGCAGCTCTATGGCGATCACTAAGGTGTGACTTGTTGCCCCCGTAGGCTGTGGTTTGCGGCGGCATCACAATCAGCGCAGCTTCTGTCTCCACCGATCCTCAGGCGTTGTTCTCGGATCTGGGATTAGGTGTCCCCCTTTTGGAAGCACTACAGGACAAGGGATATGTCCATCCTTCTCCGATTCAGGCGCAGGCGATCCCGGCGGTGATTGATGGCAGGGATGTGATGGCAGCAGCGCAAACCGGTACCGGTAAAACAGCAGGTTTCACACTGCCGGTGCTGGAAAGACTTCGGCATGGTAAGCGTGCCGGACGAGGCAAGATCCGTGCTCTTGTCCTCACGCCGACCAGGGAACTCGCTGCTCAGGTGCTGGAGAATGTGAGGGCCTACAGCAGTCGTCTCCCTCTGCGTAGCGACGTTGTGTTCGGTGGCGTGAAAGCCAACCCGCAGATCGACCGTCTGCGCGGGGGAGTGGATTTGCTTGTGGCCACGCCCGGCCGCTTGCTTGATCTTCATCAACAGGGGGCTCTGCACTTTGATCAGCTTGAGTGTCTGGTCCTCGATGAGGCCGACCGCATGCTCGACATGGGCTTCATTCACGACATCCGTCGCCTGATCAGGTTGATGCCTGCCAAGCGCCAGACACTTCTGTTTTCTGCCACGTTCAGTCCGCCCATTCGCAAACTGGCGTCGGGGCTTCTCCATGATCCGGTGCATCTTCAGGTCACGCCTGAAAATCAGACGGCGCGATCGGTTGAGCAAGTCGTGCATCCCTGCGACATGGTGCGCAAAGGTGATTTGCTGAGCCATCTCATTCGTCAGGGCGAATGGCGTCAGGTCCTCGTGTTTTCACGCACGAAGCACGGAGCCAATCGCGTTGCCGACCGTCTCAGCAAGGAGGGTCTGTCAGCTGCAGCCATTCATGGCAACAAGAGCCAGGGAGCACGAACCCGTGCACTGCAGGGGTTCAAGCAGGGAAGCATCCGGGTGCTCGTGGCAACGGATATCGCCGCCAGAGGCATCGATATCCAGCAGCTTCCCCACGTTGTGAATCTGGATCTGCCGAATGTGGCGGAAGACTATGTCCACCGCATCGGTCGCACCGGTCGTGCGGGCGAAACCGGACATGCCGTGTCCCTTGTTGCTGCTGAGGAAGCGCTTCTGCTGAAAGCGATCGAACGGCTGACGGGTGAACCGCTGAAACGTCAGACTGTGGAAGGCTTTGAGCCCACCGTGCTCAGGGCACCTCCTTTGGATCTCAGTGGTGGTCGCCGGCGGTCTCCGGGGAAACCAAGAGCTCGCAGTGTTTCCTCTTCATCACGTGGTCGTCATCGTTAGATAATCGGTGCCTGACCGATCACGTCTCCTGGGACCGCCTGGAGTTGTTGGATGAGGCTCTGTCCGTTGCTGCGAGCTTTGCCTTCCAGCTGTGCTTCACGGATCAGGATCGGACAGCCACTCGTGCTCACCACCAAACCTGAAGCAGAGCAGTGAAGAATCTGGCCGGGGGAATGGGCCCCTGTGCTCCAACGCCCCACCAGGGAGCGGGCGTCATTCGACAGTGCATCGGCAAGACGTTCGATCAGTGGTTCGGTTGCCAGCACCTTCAGACGGCGATCGTTCCAGAACGTGACTGCGCCTGGGTAAAGAGCCATCACCTTCCGATGGGTTGCCAATGCGGAATCGCTCCAGTTGAGTTGAAAGTCCTCCTTTTGCAGCATGCGGGCATAAGTGCACTGCTCAGGTTGACGCTGCACCTTGAGCCTCGACCACCTGTCATCCTCAAGCCCCGGCCCAGCGCACTCAATGACCTGCATGGCTTTCAGCATCAGATCGGCAGTGAGTTGGCTGAGTCGTTCTCCCAGCTGATGGGCATTCTCCAGAAGACCAATCTGCAGGCGCTCCTCCAGAAGAACTGGACCCGTATCAAGGCCTTCCTCCATGGCCATGATCCCGACGCCTGTTTCCTCGTCTCCCTCAAGAATGGACCATTGAATCGGTCCTGCGCCTCTCCAACGCGGAAGCAGAGAGCCATGGCCGTTCCAGCAGCCGAGAGGAGGTTGATCGAGAATCTCCTTGGGAAGAATCTGGCCGAAGGCAACCACTACCGACACATCGGCATCCAAGGCATTGAGTTGTTTCTGGCACTCCAGATCCCGTCGGATCCTTTCAGGGGTGAACACAGGACAGTGCAGCTCGAGTGCCCTGGCTTTGACAGGCGAGGGAACCAATTGTTTGCCGCGACCTCTGCGTCGATCCGGTTGGGTCACCACACCGACAATCTGATGTCCCGCCGCATAGAGAGTGTCAAGGGTCGGCATGGCATAGGCCGGGGTACCCCAGAACAGGATCTTCAAAGTCACAGCGAATGAGCGGTGAATGAATCAGGCTTCGCCAGTGATGGCGAGACCATCCACCCACACATGAGGACAGACCCCTTCGTGGGTGACGATTGGATCGGCTTCGAGTTGAACGATGGATTGAAGGAGCTCCCGGATATCTCCGGCAACCGTTGCTGCTTCAACGGAAATGCGCTCACCTCCGCTCACCAACCAGCCGTCGAAGGGAAGGGAGAATGAACCCTGACTGGCCTTGACGCCGGCATGCAGAGCGTTGAGGCTCTCGATCAGCACGAAGGAGTCACTGGTTGTGCGGTGATCCAGGTGATCGCCTGGGAGCGTGGCCCCTTCACTGCGATGCACCTCAAACCAGTCGGGGCCGACGGAAACCTTGGCGCCCAAACCAGCATGACCGGTGGGTTGCACGCCAAACGCACGGGCGGTTGCTTCCGAGTGCAGGAAACTCTCCAGACGTCCATCGCCGATCAATCTCAGGGGTCGGGTTGGTGTTCCCTCCCCATCAAATGGCATCGCTCCCACATGAGCGGGGTGAAGGCCGTTGTCGATCAGATTGAAAAAGGGAACGGCCAGTTGCTGGCCGATGGTGTCGGCTTTGCTCAGGCTCACACCATCAAGAACGGCGCGGGCATTGAACATGCTGCTGAAAGCACCGATGAGATCGAGAAACGCTTCAGGTGTGAAGCACACCAGGTAGCGACCCGTATCAATCGGTTTGTAGTTGAGATGGCTGATGGTGCGTTCGGCTGCCTCGTCGATGCAGCCGTTGAGGTCCAACTCAGCGCTGCCGAGAGCCAGTCGAACCGCTCCTCCGCTGCGTGGTTTGCGCCCTGTCTCTTCAGCGCGGGCGAACAGATAAAGGCTGGCTTGGGTGCGTTGTGCCTGGCGCAGTGCACCATCGCTGTTGAGGTAGATGCGCTCACTGCTCCCCTCATTGAGTCCGTTGTAAGGAACCGTCTCGATGGCGGGATGCCGGCTAAGGAGTTCTTTCTCGGCCTCAAGAAGATTCTTGAGCAGAGATTGAATGCCTTCGGAGCTTTTGAGTGGACGATCCAGAGGTTCGGTCGGTGCCTTCGCCAGAGGGGAGAAGTGGGGGACCTCATCGCCGTTTCCGAAGGCGCTGGCTTGATGGGCGCCCATCAGTGCCTTTTCCAAGCCAGCATCCGAAAGATCGGAGGTGCTGGTGATGCCGACCAAGCCGTCCCGATTCCAGACACGCACGGTGATGGAACTGCGCTGGGAAGCCTTCAACTGTTTGGCTTCACCGCGATCCACCTGCACGGAAGCACTGTTGCTTCGGCTGGCTCCAAGATCCCATTGCGCGATCCCTTCCCGCGAAGCGAGCTGGTGCAGCCGATCACGCAGAGCCGACACGTTCAGTGGTGCACTTCCCATGATCAGCGGCCTCCAACGGTGATGGAATCAACTTTGATGTGGGGTTGTCCCACGGTGACAAACACGCTTCCGCTCACCGAACCGCAATAGCCGGCAGCAAGATCGAGATCGTTGGCACACATCGAAATCCTTGGCATCACCTCCTTGGCTTCACCGATCAATGTGGCGCCTTTCACGGGCTTACCCAGGGTTCCATTCTCAATGAGATAGCCCTCTTCAACCGAAAAGTTGAACTGGCCGGTGGGACCGACACTGCCGCCACCCATGGATTTGCAGTAGAGCCCCTGCTCCACGGATCCGATCAGATCATCAATGCTGTGAGGGCCTGCAGCGATATAGGTGTTCCGCATTCGGCTTGCGGCCGCGAATCCATGGCTCTGGCGTCGACCACTGCCAGTGCGGGCATGACCAGTGCGCAGCTCCCCGGCACGATCGCTGATAAACCGTTTCAGGATTCCATTCTCGATCAGAACAGTGCGCTGCGGTTCCATGCCTTCGTCATCCATGGACAGGGAGCCGAAAGCTCCGTCACTCAATCCTTCGTCGATGGCTGTCACCGATGGATGGGCAATGGATTCGCCGATGCAGTCAGCGAATGGAGTGGTGCCTCGTTCGATCTGCGTTGTTTCCAGCAGGTGCCCGCAGGCCTCATGGAAGATCACGCCTCCAAAACGGTTGGCGAGTACCACGGGCATCTGACCACCGTCGACGTAGTCAGCGCGAAGCATGGTGGAAGCACTGCCACACACCTCCTGAGCAGACGTTTCGATGTTCCAGTCGCAGAGATCATTGGGCTTGTCGGTGCTCCCGTAGCGGCGGGCGATGCTGGCGCGGTGGTCACCATCGGCAGCCAGCACGCTGAGACCGCTGGACTGATGAAGTCTGATATCGCGAGCGAAGGTCCCGTCACTGGCCGCAACAAGCACTTCCTGCCAGTCGCGGGAGAAGTTTCCCCGCCGCACCTCGAGGTGCTGACCAAGACGCTGCAGACACTGCGTGCCTTCAAGCAGTCGTTGGGTGATCACCGAAAGATCGGGTGTGCGATCCAACCAATCGTTTTTTTGCGCAGCAAAATTTTTCAGAGCGCCCAAACCCTGGAAGGCAGTGGAGCCGGACAGGGTTGAACGTTCCAGTTGAAGCATGGCCAAGGCCTGATCGAGTGCTTCGGCCAAGCCGGCATCGCTGAGGTCGTTGGTGCTGACGAAACCGTCACGTGTCCCTCGGAACACCCGGATCCCAGCGCCCATTCCAAAGGCTGGGCTCACACTCGTGATCTTGTCTTGCTCGGCGAGCACACCAAGGTGGTCGGTGCGTTCAAGAAAGACTTCAACAAGGTCAGCACCGGCTCGCACTCCGGCATTCAACAAAGCATTGAGGCGTTGCTCCCAGGGGGAGGCACCAGGATCAAGGTTCGGAATCCCGGCTGCGGATGTTGTGGTGGATTGCATCAGCGCACGCTGGGCTGGAATTTCTCGCTGCGCACTGGTGCCATCAGGAAAAGTGAAGCCATCTGAGCGCCGTTGGCGATCCAATGGGGAAGCTTGCGCAACACTTTGATTGGCGCAGGTGAGGCACTGGCATCAACGGCATCCAGCGCAGCGTTGTTGGTCACCAGATTTTCGAGCCCTGCGTAGAACTTGGGATTCTTGACATCCAGCACAACAGGAAACACTCGGGCGGTTGTTTCGTTGGTCTTGTCGATCACCAATCGGTCGTAGTCGCGTGCATCGAGACCCAGTGCCTCATAAAACTCTTTCCGTGCGACATCGCGTACGTACATGGTCGCAAAAACGGCCAACAGGAAGAAACGGCACCAGAGGCGAGCCCGGAATCCCCGCACGGTGTCAGGTTGTGCCTTCATCAAGGCGTCAAAGAAATCGCCGTGACGATTTTCGTCCTGGCACCAATTTTCAAAGAAATTGAAAATTGGGAAAATCTTGCTGTCGGGGTTCTTTTCCAGGTGGCGGAAAATGGTGATGTAACGCCAATATCCAATTTTCTCGGAGAGGTAGGTGGCGTAGAAAATAAATTTAGGTTTGAAAAATGTGTACTTCTTGTTAGCAGTCAGAAAGCCTAGGTCCAGCTGCAGTCCGAAATCACTCATGGATTTGTTCAGGAAGCCGGCATGACGGGCTTCATCCCGGGCCATGTGCGCGAAACACTCGGCCAAGAGCGGATTTCTGGTTTTAATCCGGCGGCTGAGCTCTTTGTAGAGCAGAAAACCTGAAAATTCTGATGTGCAGCTCTGCTCCAGAAATTCAACAAACACACGACGCGTTTCAGGGTCGAGCTTGTCAGCAGCACCGTCGAACTCGTCGTTACGAACAAAGTGATGTCGGTTGTAGTCCTTGCGGAACTCTTCGCAGATGGCCTCCAGCTCTGCTTCATTGGGCCGCAGATCCATCGCTGCCATGGCCTCGAAGTCCGTTGTGTAGAACCTCGGTGTGAGGATTGTGTCCTTTGCTGGATCCTTGACGGCAACGGCTGATCCTGCTGTAGGTGCGTCGTTGACGGCGATAGGAGGCACCATCTGTTTTTGCTCAGTGCTAATCATCGTAAGTGGCCCCATGAGGCGACCGGGGACTCTGTGAAGCGAGGCGATCAGTTGCCTCCAAACCATTTCTGACCGTTCAGCCGCTGGAGCAGACGCGACTGCAGAAGCGCGAGGGTAATTCGCTTCTCGTCGATCAGAAAGGATTCCAGCAGGCTTGGTTCGGTTCCGGACTCAGAAAGGGCGATGGTTTTGCCTGCGGTGATGGCATCGGTTGCGAAGCAGAGCCAGAACCGGCGCTCACCGCTGAGTTCTCCTTTCACCATCCAGCAACTTCCCCCCACGACAGGGCGCTCCCCCTCAACAAGGCAGAGACTCACTGGTGGTTGTCCTCGCTCCTCCAATGCTTTCGAAAGCGAAGGGAGGAAGTCGTCCTGAATAAAGGACGCGAAGGGTTTGTCTTCAAGCTTCGGTTTGGCAGCCGGTTTGGGTTTGCCTTCCGCAGCGGGTTTCGATGCGCCTTTTGGCTTGGCTGGGGTTTCGCTCACCGGATGTCGGTCACTGGCGGGACTGTAGACATCCTCGGTCGTGTCTCTCAAACGGAGGTCTCAACCAGAGGTCTCGAGCAGAGGGACTACCAGTCCTCACCAACGGGCTGATTCCAGTCATCAGAATCGTTCATTGCTGCGGCGACTGAACCTGTGCTCGTCTGCTTGTCGGTTACAGGCGTCGTCTCGGGTTGAGAACTTCCGCGTCGGATCACCCGAAAAGGAACGGAAACAGTCGGCGCTGGATCACGCACATCTCGTTCGGGCCACAGGACGGAAGCGGCATCGGCCGAGGAACTTGGTGGTGGTTCCAGCGGCTCCGAATGCTCAGGCGGCCAGTCGAGGGGACGACGGACTTCGCGCTGAAGCGACGGTGCCTGAGGTGATGCTGCCAGTGCTCCTCCCGACCCCAATGCAGCGCCTGTTGTGGCTGCAATCGCCATCCAGGCTCCGATGGGCAGGGTGGGCAATTGCCAGGTAAGGATCCGAAGCTTTCCACCCTTACCGAGATTCAGCCCTGCAACCAGCAACGTCAGCAACAAAGGTGAAAGGCATGGAATCAGAAGCAGCCTTTGCAGCGGTGTCATGGTCTTCGTCCCTGCCAGCGGATTTGTTCGGTCAGAGACTCGCCCAGCCCATCAAACAGTCGCATGACCAGGAAGTCGAGCATGTCGTCGAGAGACTCCGGTTGGGTGTACCAGGCGGGAATCGGTGGAGCAATTCTGGCCCCGGCTTCGGCAAGCGTTGTGAGGTTGCGCAAGTGAATCAGATTCCAGGGCATTTCTCTTGGAGCAATCACGAGCGGTCTGCCCTCCTTGAGATGCACGTCGGCACTGCGCTCCAATAGATCGCCTGCCAAGCCGGCCGCCAGGCGCCCCACAGTGCCCATTGAGCAGGGAACAACCACCATTCCACGGGTCGCCACACTTCCACTGGCCACCACAGCGGCTTGATCATCCCAGCGATGGCAGGTCAGCTCGCCCCCTTCCACCTTGAGATGATCACGCCAGAAACGCTCCTGTTGTTCGGGGTCCACTGGAACAGCGATTCCCCGCTCAGCTCGCCAGACCTCGTGTGCTCCGCGGCTCACAATCACATGCACATTGTGTTCACAGCGGAGTAACCATTGGATGCTTCGTTCGGCCAGCTGCTGGGCGGACGCACCGCTGACACCGATGACGAAAGGGGTTCTCATACGTCAGAGACGGCCACTGGGAGGGGTTCCTGCTCGTTGGACTGCTCTGTCGGGACGACTTCCAGGTCGATCTGGTTGCGCAACACATCCACTTTCAGAACTTTGACAGTCACGTGGTCGCCGAGTTGATAGACCCTCCGACTTCGCCGCCCGACGAGGCGATTCTGTCGTGAACGGTATTCGTACCAATCGTCATTCAACGAGCTGACGTGAACTAAACCCTCCACCATCGAAGGAGGAATCTCAACGAAAAATCCGTAGCTCTGCACTCCACTGATGACTCCGCTTTGTTCCTGATTCACCATGGGCTCGGCGCTTCGAGCGTGAGCCATCGCGACCACGTCTTTGCGTAACTCTGAAATCTGACGTCGGCGTGTGTTGAGACGCTGGAGCACCCGTTCTCTGAACAGTTCCGACAGTTTTTGCTCCTGCGATGCGGTGAACAGCGGCCAAGTGATCAGTTCGCCGGCTCCCTGACGACCGATCTCCACCTTGTTTTTCTGCCGCACGCTGGGACGGTCTTTCCCATCATTCAGCAGTTGACACAACACCTGCTGATTCAAGATATCGGCGTAATGGAGTGTTGGGCAGCTCCAGGGTGCCAAGGGTTCAGACCAGACCGAATCCTTGGTCTGCTCGTCTGGTTGGTCCTGCTCCTCGGGTTGCAGGTCGGGGGTGACTTCGGTTTCAGGGTCATCCATTCCGTCATCCAGGGCAGTTGCACTCCCGCTACTCCCGATGAGGCGATAACTGGAGTCGGCCAGCGCCTGGCGAAGCTGCAGATTCAGCACGCGGCTGAACTGGCTACCCGCAACTGCTTTTGAAAGCTCATCTGCCGATGGCGTTCCGTCTTCGTCGAGCTCCAGTGGCACGTCAAGTGCAACAGCAGCTTTGGCGACATCGGTCAGGGCTGAATCGTCAGTCGGGGGAGCTTCGAGAGAAACAACTGGAAGACCCAGGGTCTTGCTGTGACGACTCCAGACGCGATGTGCGATGCGCAGAAGCACAGCCATCAGAGATTCCGGAGCGGCAGCATTGAAAGGTTCGGTCCAGTTGCAGCCATCTCCATCGGGAGAGAACCGGTTCAAATCCCCCAGACTGTCGAGTTGAGGCCTCGGCAGGTCAAGCTCAATCAGTCCCGCAGTCTTTTCTGATTCATGGGCGTTTCTGGCACAAAAAATCAGAGTTTCCAGCTGATTGATCTGGTCTTTGATCGGCTTCAGAGACGCCGGGATCGCTCGCGACTTCGGTTTGCGATTTTCGAGAGCTGACAACTGGTCGTGATTGATCTCTGCGACCGGACGGATTTTGCTGAGTGAGAACTCCCAGTCAGTCCACTCACGGTCGGGACCGATGTCCAAACGCAGCGTGACTGCATCCTGAATCTCGCCGACGCGGAATGCGCAGGCCTTGCTCAGCGCTGGGCTGAGAAGCGGAATCCATTGCTGACCAAGACAGATGCTTTCCGATTGATTCATCAGCCATTGGTCCAGACTGTTACCTGATGTCAGGCGTTCAGCGACTGCTGGAGCATGGATCCAAAGGCGAGTTCCTCCTTCATGGGGCACGACATGTACCGCCGGAAGTGAAACAGCGTCGTCTTCGGACCAGGGTTTGAGCAGAAGAGCAGGCTGATCGGTGAGATCATTTCGTTTTTTGGCTGAGGGAGCCTTCAGAGAAGCTCGAGGTGAAGAGGGACGTTGATGAAGATTGGATTTCGTCAGCATCAAATCCCTGTCATCTTCAGCCCCTCCATGGAGAGGAAGCGAGCGGGCGACATGTCCCTGGGCTGCAAACTGCGCCACTGGGTAACGGTCGAGAATCACTTCAGCGACTGCTTCATCCGCGGCATTGACTGCGTAGCCAGCATCTTCGCTCGGGAGGTCGATGGTTGCGAGAAGACGGTCATCGAGAGGAATGGCCACCAGCTTGTCGTCCTGGTGTTCGACAGTTGCCAGAAGACTCGTTGTGGCCCGTTCGAGAATGCATTGCACACCTCCCTCAGGGGAGCGACGTCGACCTCCTTCCCGGGTGATGCGGACGAGCACGCGATCACCGTTCCAGGCGTGATTCAACTGATGATCGCGGATGTAGATGTCGTCACCGCCGTCATCTCGAATCGCGAAACAGAAGCCTTTGGTGCTGCAGCGCAGGCGGGCTTCCACTAGTTCATCGGCGAGGCATTTCTGGATGCCTCCGCTGTCATCCGTGGTCAGGATTCCAAGGCGGCTGAGTGCCTCTAACGCCAACCCAAGAGTCTGTTTCTCTGCTCGATTGCTTAACCGCAGAATCTTTTCGAGTTTTGCGATTTCCAGGGCTCCGTCGCAGGGAACCTGGTCGAGGAGATCAGCGACCGTGAATTTCATCAGAACGGATGCGGAATCCGGTCTTCAGGACCGGGAGGAGGAGAACACAGGCGCGCAGGCGGCAGAGGAACCGCGCAACCTATTGATCCATACGATCTTACGAGCTGGTGTCTGGGGGAGACATTGTCTAGTCCTGCTCAGGGATCGGGCTGGATTGAGCCTTCAGCATCGGCCAGAGGAGACGGAGTCCGATGATCAGAAATCCGACCGATGCCAACAGCTGCAGCAAATCAGCAGGGATGAACGTCGATAGAGATCCCCCAGCAACAGCACCGATGAGGCTCGCGATCACCAGAGCACTGGAGGATCCAAGGAAAACAGCAAGCGGTCGATCAGTGGTTCCGCTGATCGCCACGGTCGCCAATTGCGTCTTGTCGCCCAGTTCAGCAAGGAACACGGTGACGAAGGTGGAAAGCAGCAGGGTGAAATTCATCGCTGAATGGAGTGGGGATGAGTTGGTCGGTCTGGCGATCGAATGGATTCGTTCAGTGGAGATGACCCTCAAGGACTGAGCGCAAGGCCTGAGACCCGAGCCACAGACCGAGCCCCACCATCAGCAGCCCTGCCATCTGTTCCAGGCGTTCGGGCTGCAGAACCGAGGAAAGCCAGCGGCCGACGAGCACACCGACCAAGCTGGAGCAGATCAGGGCGAGTGCGGCACCCCCGAAGACCAACAAAGGTTGTCCCGACTCCGCGGAGAGCAACAGCGTTGCTAGCTGTGTCTTGTCTCCGAGTTCGGCAAGGAACACGGTGGTGAAGGTACTGACCAGAACGGTTGTGAACCCTGGACGCTGAGAGCTTCCGGCGTCGGTCATCGCGAAGAAGGTGTGGATCGAATCAGTCGCTCGAACCTACGCAGTTCAAGACTGCGCCCGCCATGAACCGATCGGATCTGCTGTCGGCAGCAGGAGATGGCGAAAGCGTCTGCCTGGTCTTCGGGAACTTGGTAGAGGCTGCAAAGACTTTCGACACGGCAGAAATCCGGGCGTTCCGCGTAAATGCGGCATCGCCTTGCTCCGCTGTCGAAGTGAATGCACCAACCATCGGGTCCCACCATGGAGAGGTACTGGCTCTGCTGATCAGGCGTCAGTGCTTCGATTGCCTCCTGTCGCTCCTCCGGTGCAAGCCTGCAGCACGCTCCGCAGTGATGAAGGCAGTCCCAGTGAAGGGAATGGTCTCTCATCGCGACAGTCTGCAGCTGATTGCAGTGCGCCTGTGCTGTGACAAGCCGTCACAGTGGCTGGCTCGGATTGGATAGTTCAAGGCCGAAGGCTCGTAGCCTGGACACGGCAAACTGTCGCTCACCTGCTTCCGACCCATGGGAATCGATTTCCACCTGATCGCCAACTTCGCGGCACTGGCCTTGATCACCCTCGCTGGTCCTGCTGTGATCTTCATCCTCTTCTATCGCCGTGGCGCACTTTGAGCTTTGAGTTTGCTCAGTGCGTGGTACACCGGCTCTCTGCTGACCAGGCGGCCGGTGTAGGAAGCGAGAACTGCCGCTAGAACCACTCCTGCTAGCAGCTGCTGATCACCGGCGAGACGCCAGGCAAAGACGATTGAGACCAAAGGGAGCTGTGTCGCTCCTGAAAGTCCTGCCGCTAGACCCAGTCCGATTCCCAGCTGACCGCTGTATCCGGCGATGCTGCAAACGGTGTATCCAAGCACTGCACCGAAGGTCAGTGAGGGGTCGATCAGGCCTCCGGGCACTCCAGCACTGAGAGCGAGTATTGGTCCAATCACCCGTACGGCGGTGATCCAGAGACTTGTGAGGATTGTTGTGAGGTGATGGCCCTCTTGAAGCGGTTCGGGCATCCCCTCTTCAATCAGTTGCCTCACGAGCGATTCACCATCGGATGTGGAGAGTCCCCAGCTCATCAGAGCTAGCAGGCTGAGGCCCCCCCCGAGGTAGAGACCCGTCTGCACCGGCCAGCGTTTCACTGTTTCTGACAGTGATTGCGTGAGCCAAACAAGTCCTTTGTTGAACAGGCCTCCTGCAAGTCCGGCCACAAGTCCTACCGGAATGGCCATCATCAGTTGATCCAATTCCGGGGTCATCAGGTTGAGCACACCGAGTCCGAACATCGGTTGCCCGCCGATGTTGGACAGACCAGCTGCGGCAACACCGATCACAAGAGCTGGCCAGATCGTCACGATGGCGTAATCCGCCGTGAGCTCTTCGAGCATGAAGATGGCTCCCAGCAGAGGTGTGTTGAATCCGCCAGCCAGGCCGGCGCCACCGCCGATGGCCACCATCTGGCGTTCGCTCAGGGATGGCAGCCATCTGTTGAAGCGCTGATGAAATGCCCTGGCCACTGCTGCACCGAACTGCACGACAGGACCTTCTCTTCCCAGAGGAAACATCGCCACAGTCGCGATCGACCACAGGAGGCCGCGCTGCACTGTGCCCGGAGCGGCCATGGCTGTTGGGAGAAGTGATGGGTCCTTCAAGGCATTCATGGTCGATGGGATGCCTGATCCGGCCCCCTCATGCCAGGGACCTCTCTGCAGCAGCAGTAGAACCGGCATGACGATCAGTGGCGCCAGCGCCACGAGAATTCCCGGCAAGGTCCACCGGCTCGTTGCGTCCGTTGGCATGAGCGCGTACAGCTGCTCCTGAACGCGATCCACCAGGTTGAGCGGCAGGCATGCGATGCCGATCAGAACACCAACGATCACCAGACCGATGAAATGACGCGCCAGTCCTTGCAACCGGCTCTGAGAGGGAAGGGTCCCTGGAATCAGGGCGATGTCCTGGCGACTGTCCGGCGTCATGGGCGAAGGCCGAGACCAACGCAGGCCTCCTGGAGTAGACCTGCAACGTAGGGGTGCTGGGCTCGGCTGTCGTCACTTTCCAGCACACCGTTGTCGGTGATGTTGCAGACCATGGACTCACCGGCGGGGTTCAGCAGCTTGAGGCTGTTCGGCCCCAGACGCTGCATCCTGTAGACCCCGGAAACGCGATGGATCTCCATCGCGGGATGGTGAGTCCGTAGGGCCTGGACTTCAAGCTGGAATCGGGTTTCGCCACGCCAATGGTTTTGGGTGACTCGGTAAGCCAGATCAATCATCTGGGCAATCGCCGCTGTCGCTGGCCAGCGCCAGATGATGGCCTGACGTTCTGTGCCGTTCTGCTCGAGCGTCAGACGTCGATGGCCGCCGCGCAGGGTGTGTTGATCCGACACCCGGCATCCTCTTGACCAGAACAGGGGTTTGGGATGACCTGCTCCGAAGGGTTCCAGCTTCTGCAGACCTGCCCAGAGGTCATGGTTGATCTCCTCCAGTGTCAGCAGTGCTTCCGGCTCCACCAGCAACCCCTGCCCCCTCTGATCGAGCCAGGCAGAGGCCAACCGGTTGAGGTCGTCGTGCAGTTCCGTCACGGCCGACGTCCTGATCGTGAATCCACCTGCAGCTGGATGTCCCCCGAAGCGTTCGAGGAGATGCCCGCAGTGCTGCAGGGCCTGGTCCACCGCGAAACCCTCGGGCGCCCGCACGGATGCTCTCATCAGTCCCTCCCCGTCCGCCGCCAGGAGAGCGGCGGGTCTTTGGTAACGCTCGACCAACCGGGCGGCCACAATGCCGATCACTCCGTGATGCCAATGGCTCTGCGCCAGCAGTAGGAAAGAAGGAAGAGGTGAAGGGTCACTGTCCAGGAGGGCAATGGCTTCGGCTTCGATCGCGTCGCACAATTCCCGGCGTTGCCGGTTGAGCGCGTCGCAGCGACGACCCAGTTCGAACGCCTGGTCCTGATCCTCTGCGGTGAGGAGCTCTACCACCAGACCAGGATCACCAATGCGACCGACCGCATTGATTCGCGGCGCCAACTGGAAACCGATGTCATCAGCAACGAGGGGGCGATCCCCGAGTCCGGCCAGCTGCTGGAGGGCCTGCACTCCAGGACAACGGCTGCGGTGAAGGTGTTGCAAACCCTCTTTCAGCAGCGTGCGGTTGGCTCCTGTCAGGGGCGCCATATCAGCCACAGTACCGATGCAGAAGAGATCCCGGGAGCTTGCAATCGCTTCGGGCCTGCCCATCTCCACCGCCAGAGTCCTGGCTACGACATAGGCGAGTCCGACACCTGCAAGTCCGCGGTACGGCGAATGCTCAGGGGTTGTGGCCGGATGAATCAGAGCCATGGCCTTTGGTGGCTGATCCGGAAGGGTGTGGTGGTCCGTGAGGATCACATCCACTCCAAGGTCTGCGGCGCGCTCCAGTGCTTCCCTCGCGGCCACTCCGTTGTCGACGGTGATCAAAAGCTTGATCCCCTCGTCATGGAGCTGTTCCACCATCCCAGGGTTCAGGCCATACCCGTCGTCCATCCGATTCGGGATAGCCGCTTTCGGACAGGCGCCAAGGAAGCGGAAAGCGCGCAACAGCAGCGCTGTGCTGGTCATGCCATCGGCGTCGTAGTCGCCGCAGACGGCAAGCGCTTCTCCTGACCTGCAAGCCATCTCAAGGCGGGCCAGCGCCTTGCCGAGATCAGGGAAGTGGTCGTGAGGGGATGGTGGAACCTGATCGCACAGCAGAGCTTCCGCTTGGTCTGTTGTTGCGATGCCGCGCCGATGCAGAACCGCTCTCAGCGGAAGGGGCAATGCAACGTGAGCAAGGGGGGTGCCAGCGATGGGGTGTGGCAGGCGCCACTGTTGTTCTCGGGCAACCTCAACCATCCCTCAATCTTTGCTGGGCGCATTGTGGGGGGTTCCGGGATCGATGGTGTTCCATCAGGCTGAACCGATGCTGAATCGCTGCAATGTCCCGACTGGAAGCCGTGTTCTGGGATGTGGATGGAACGCTCGCTGACACGGAGATGTCCGGCCATCGGGTGGCTTACAACCGTGCCTTTTCAGAGCTTGGTGTCGACTGGCACTGGGATTCTGGACTGTATGCCGAACTCTTGGCCATTCCAGGGGGAACCAAGCGCATGCAGCGGTTTGCGCAACAGTGCTCTCAGCCTCTGACGCCTGACCTGCTGAGTGAACTCCGCAAGACCAAGCAGCGTCACTACCTCGCCTTGATTCGTTCCGGTGCAGTGCAGTGGCGGCCTGGCGTGGTGCGATTGCTTAGGGAACTTCAAGAAGCCGGTGTCCAGCAGTGGATTGTCACCAGCAGCGGTCTCGCGTCAGTTCTGGCTCTCCTTGAAGGCCTTCCCGGTTTCAGTGAATCACCGTTCTCCGGTTGGGTGACAGCAGACGATGTCAGTTGTTCGAAACCTGATCCCGAGCCCTATCAGCTTGGCTTGCAAAGGAGTGGAGCGGACCCGGATTGGTCCATTGCCCTGGAGGATTCGGCACCTGGCTTGCGTTCAGCTCGTGCTGCAGGACTGTGTTGTCTGCTGACTCCATCCCCTTGGGACCGTGAACTCCCCATGGAAAGTCACCATGCGACGGCTGTTGTGGATCATTTCGGTGCTGAAACCTCGTGTCGGATTTACAGCGGCCCCCCTTGTGAAGGCGGCCGCGTCACGCTGAAGTACCTGGAGTTGCTGGTTGCTCAGGGTCAGGAATGACGCTGTATGTCACGCGATTTGACCGGCTTCAGCGTCGGGTGGGAGCGCATCTTTCCCAGGCGCTGATTGGTCCTTGGCGACGCCGAAGTGTGGGACTGCTGTCCTTGCTGTTCGGTTTCATCGTGGGCAGTAACGTCACGATGTATTGGTTTCAGAAATCGGGCCAGCAGCGCCCATTCGCCGTCTTCGTGATGGTGTTGGTGCTGGAAATTCTGGTGAGGCTTCGGAGCAGGGTCAGAATCAATCAGTGGCCACTGGGCTGGCTGGCTCTCGATAATTTTCGGATCGGAACCGTCTACGCCGTTGTGTTTGAGGCTTTCAAACTTGGTTCGTGACAGTCGACCAATAGCACCGTGCGGCGTCGATGCCTTGCTGGAACTCTTGGGCTGGTCTGATGCCGAACGTTGGTGGCACCACTGGCAAGCTCGAGGTGGTGTGAACCTGATGCGGGACCGATGGCCTGTTCCTGTCGATGATTCCTGGATTGCCTCTTTGGCTCTCCCTCTGCTCACAAGGGTTGAACAGGCCCATGCGGCGAATGGTCCGACGTTGATCGGGGTCAGCGCTCTGCCAGGTTGTGGCAAAACCACACTGTGCAGCTGGGTCAAACACGCTTCCGACCATCTCGGCTGGTCGGTGGATCATCTGTCGATCGATGATTTTTATTGGCCTGCTGACCAACTGGATCGCAGCATGGCCGGAAATCCCTGGGGGGTTCCCCGAGCGCTTCCCGGCAGCCATGATCTCGCTGGTATGGAACGGTCCCTGCAGACATGGTTGCAGGGTGGCTCACTTGCGGCCCCCCGGTTTGACAAGTCCCTGAGGGGAGGACGTGGTGACCGTTGTGGCTCAACCATCTCAACGCCCAAGGTTGTTCTGCTGGAGGGCTGGTTTCTCGGTGCGGTTGTCGGAGAGCACCGAGAGGATGCTCTGCAGCAACCTCTGAAGCCAGCTGAGAGTCGGTGGCGTCCTCATGCACTGCGACAGCTCAGCGAGTATGCGCCGATCTGGGGGATGCTCAATGAGCTCTGGCATCTGCGCATCGAAAGCTCGAATGCCTCCGCCGATTGGAAGCGTCAGCAGTTGAACACACTCAAGTACAGCACTGGAGTGGCATTCTCCGAGGAGGAGCTCACCGGTTTCAATCGCATGGTTGAGGTGGCTCTGCCGAACAGTTGTCTCAACTGCATTCCCGGAGCCACCGTCATTGTGGATCTCACGAACGAAAGGATGATTCGCGAGATCCGCTTCAGCTGAATCAGCTTTCGGTGTCTTCGGCTTCCGCTACGGGATAGACGAAGCCCTGAGCACGGCCGCTCAGAACGGATTTGCCGATCGAAAGAGCCCTCTGGGCTGCAGTCGCCGCTTTCGCTTTCCAGACGGCATGACGTTGGTTGCGCTTGCTCTTCGAGGTTTTCTTCTTCGGGACGGCCATCTCGGGCTGATCACTGCCAAACAGCAATGATCCACTTTGATGAGCCCCTCCGTCAAATCGCTAGTCTTCCCACAACGCATCAGCGATGTGAGCTCAGAGAAGACTACTCAGTCGCCATCCGGAATCGACCCCCGAAAGCCGTCCGGCACCGACCAACGAAGCGATCCATTCTCACGCTTCCGATCAGAACCACCACCAAGCTACAGCGCACTGCTGAAGCAGATCACTTCGGGCAAGGTGAAAGAGCTGCAGCTGGTACCTGCTCGGCGGGAAGTGATCGTCACTTATCCCGATGGACGCCGCACCACCGTGGCGATCCTGGCGAACGATCAACAGATCCTGCGGACTGCAGAGGCTGCGGGAACGCCCCTCCGCGTCAAGGACGTCCGCCAGGAACAGGCTCTGGCAGGTCTGGCCGGAAATCTGGCCTTGATCGTGCTGATCGTTGTTGGACTTTCGCTGTTGCTGAGGCGGTCCGCTCAGGTGGCCAATAAGGCCATGGGTTTCGGCCGTACCCAGGCGCGCACCAGCGAGCAGAGCGATGTGACGGTTCGGTTTGAGGATGTGGCCGGGATCGCAGAGGCCAAAGACGAGCTTCAAGAGGTCGTGACCTTTTTGAAGCAGCCGGAGACCTTCATCAAACTGGGAGCGCGTATTCCAAGAGGAGTTCTGCTTGTCGGCCCACCGGGCACCGGCAAGACCCTTCTTGCGAAAGCCATCGCCGGTGAAGCTGGCGTTCCGTTCTTCTCACTCGCCGCCTCTGAGTTCGTTGAGTTGTTTGTGGGTGTCGGTGCGAGTCGCGTGCGCGATCTGTTCAGTAAAGCCAAGGAGAAATCACCCTGCATCGTGTTCATCGATGAGATCGATGCCGTCGGCCGCCAGAGAGGTGCAGGGATTGGTGGAGGAAATGATGAACGGGAGCAGACGCTCAACCAGCTGCTGACTGAGATGGACGGGTTTGCCGATAATTCCGGCGTCATTCTTCTGGCAGCGACCAACCGGCCCGACGTCCTCGATACGGCTTTGATGCGTCCTGGCCGATTCGACCGCAGGATTGTCGTTGGGTTACCGGACCGCAAGGGACGCGAAGCGATCCTGTCTGTGCATGCCCGCACCAGACCTCTGGCTGACGAGGTTTCTCTGGCGGATTGGGCGCGTCGCACACCGGGCTTCTCCGGTGCCGATCTGGCCAATCTCCTCAACGAGGCAGCCATTCTCACGGCCCGCCATGCGTCGACCACTCTGGGCAATCAGGAGCTGGAAATGGCGCTTGAGCGGATCACCATGGGGCTGACAGCGGCTCCACTTCAGGATGGTGCCAAGAAGCGTCTGATCGCTTACCACGAGATCGGTCATGCGTTGGTTGCGGCCTTCACCCCTCACGCTGACCCCGTTGACAAAGTCACGCTCCTGCCGCGCAGTGGTGGTGTGGGTGGTTTCACGCGTTTCTTTCCGGATGAAGACGTGCTCGATTCGGGATTGGTGACCCGTGCCTATCTCCAGGCTCGTCTGGTCATGGCCCTCGGAGGCCGCGCTGCGGAGATGGTTGTGTTCGGTGCCTCTGAAGTCACTCAGGGGGCCAGTGGTGATCTGCAGATGGTGTCGCAACTGGCCCGGGAGATGGTGACCCGATTCGGATTCTCAGATCTCGGCCCTGTCGCTCTTGAGGGGCAGGACCAGGAGGTGTTTCTGGGCCGCGACCTGATTCATCCACGGCCGTCCTACGGCGAACGAACCGGACGTGAGATTGACCTCCGAGTGCGTGCGCTGGCACGCGAGGCACTGCAGCAGGCCATCGATCTGCTCGAATCCAAACGTGAAGAGATGGATGTTCTTGTGGAGGCCCTGATCGAGGAGGAAACCCTGCAGTCGGATCGGTTCCATGATCTGCTGGGGATTGATCCTCCGGATCGGAGCCCTAGCCTGGGGCAACTGCCGGCCTGGACTTGAGCCTGTCCAAGCGAGCCTTCCTCTTCGGCCTTCGCGCGTCTGCCCGCTGGCTTCCACTTCTGGTCCCAGTGGTTGTGCTGCTGGCCCGTTTTCAGGTCGAGATGGCCTGGTTCCAGCAGTTCAGCCTTGAGGACGTCTATCTCAAGCGTCTTGGTCTGCAAGGCGCTGGTGGTGCTGTCGCTCTCGCTCTCGCGGTTGTCACGACCCTTTGGAGACAGCGATGGATGAAGGCCTACGAGCCCACGCCGAAAGGTGAGATTCCCGCCTTGAGGGGAGGGACCTATGCGCTGTCTCTAGCCCTCACGCTTCTCGTGCTGCTGAGTGTGCTGGTGGTCTTCACCCGTCTGGCCTGGCTTGCCATCACTCAGCCTTTCCTGCTGGCGCACTGGTGGAGTGTTCCCTTTCAGAGCACCTGGCCTCTGTTCACACTCACGATTCTGCTGACCCTCACGATCACGTTTGGCCTGACCAGGAGTCATCGACTGGGTTTGGCCCATCTCTATGGGTGCGTCTGTTTCTGTCTGATCACCGCACGCGCCTGGGGACTCTGGGCCCTGGCCTTCACGATTCCTGATGCAAACCGTTTTGAGCCACTCCTCGGTGCGGATGTGAGCTTTGGGCTTGGTCGTTTTTCGGCCATTGCGCTGGCCTTGGAATTGCTCCTGCTTCAGCTGCTCCTTGTTCTCAGCACAGCGATCTGGAGCCGTCTCACCCGTAGTCCATGCCTCAGTGACTGGGGGTTTCCCGGTTGGACACCCCAGGAGCGCCGTCTGCTCCGTCCACTGCTTGCAGCATTGTTTCTTGTGCTTGCCGCGCTGCTCTGGTTGTCGCGGCATCAGCTGCTCTGGACCCAGAACGGTGTTGTGGCAGGTGCAGGCTGGATGGATGTCCACCTGATCCTGCCCCTTCGGACTGGGGGCAGTGTTCTTCTCGTTCTCCTCGCGATCTCCTTAGTGCCCTGGCCTGGGCTGTCCTCACGGAAACGGTGGGGGTTGAGAGGTGGTGTCGCCGTTCTTGCCATCGTGCTTCTGCTCAGCGAATTTCTTCTGGCACCTGTGATGCAGTGGATGGTCGTTCGTCCCAGGGAATTTCAGCGTGAGGAG